>JBCCSK010000150.1:0-13078 GCA_039200205.1 Planctomycetota bacterium | reverse complement strand
GGGACACGGCGACGCTCCCGCTGCTCAGCGAAGTGGTACAGGTCTCCGCTCAGGAGCACGGGTCCGGACTCTGCCAGGTCGACGTAGAGCACCTGGCTCCCGACCGTGTGTCCGCCGACTCGGAGAATCCGAACGCTACCGTCTCCGAAGACGTCGCGGTCGCCAAGGAAGACGTCGGTGTCGCTGCCCTCCAATTCGGCGTAGGTCTCGAACGTCATTCCCCAGCTGCCGCGGCGCGCGAGTCCGCTGAATGCGTACTCGTACTCGTCACGCTGCCCGGTGATCGTCGCGTTGCGGAACAAGTTCGCGTTGCCGGTGTGGTCGAAGTGCCAGTGGGAGAACGCCAGCAGATCGACGTCCTCCGGGGCGAGCCCGATCTCGGCGAGCTGCTCGGGGAGCGGAGGGCCGGCGTAGCATCGGATGTCGTCCGAGTGCGCCTCTTCCCTCGGGCCGCCGAACAACTGGTGCGAGTGGCCGGTGTCCCAGAGCAGCACGCCGGCAGGGTGGACGATCAGGAACGCGCGAACTTGCAGCGTGATCGGTCCCTGGCCGGCGTAGTCCTCGTGGAAGATGCCCTTGTCCTTGATCCACGAGGTGCCGCCGTCCAGCACGTACATCACGGGGCGAGCCCGGCCCTCGAGTTGACACTCGAAGGGCGGAGCCCCCGTATCACGGGGACCGCAACCTGCCGCCAGGGCCGAGACGGAAGCGAGCGCGAGGCCAGTCAGCTTGATGATCGACATGTCTACTCCGTGGCCGCCGTCAGCATTCCGTTCAGCATCGGCGGATCGAAGGGCAGCGCCTGCTGGCCTTCGACGACTTCCGCCTCCGACCAGGACGAAGCCTGGCACATCGCGTCGAGCGTGTCGCAGGCCTGCTCGTGCTCCTTCCCGAGGATGAAGCCCTTCCGGTAGGCGGCGAAGCTCGTCAGGAGGCACGCCGTCGTGCGGCCGGCCTGCTCGAAGTCGATGAACACCTCGAACTTCATCTGGCCGCGGCGGTCGACCTCCTTCGAGAGAACCTCGTAGTTGATCTTGATTGGCAGCGGGAACGTGAAGTGCGGGAACTCGGCGTCGGCGATGCCGCTCCAGACAACAATGAAGTCCGAGCTGTCGCCGGGCGAGAGATCGAAGTGCTCCGTGACGGCGAGCAGACTCTGGCGAGCTCCTTCGATCAGCGCGATTCCTTGCACGTGCTGGCCCGTCTGGTGGTCGCTCAGGACCTCGTTGCGACCGTCGATCCACAGATCGAGCTCGAACTTCTTCGGCGCGACGCGCCGCGGCAGCGAGACCATGGTGTTCTTCGGCTCGTGCTTGTGCGTCTCCCGACGGGTCGCGATCTCACCCTCCGAGACGAGGAACATGCCGCCGCGGGTGTTGGCGATGTAGACCGCCGAGAGCTGCTCGGACTGCAGTCCCTGACCCGGAAGGAACAGGTTCTCTTCGCGCGCGGAGGCCGCGCGCAGCTTGAACTCGGAGAACGTGATCGCCCTTGCGTGCTGGTGGGCGAAGTTGGCGAAGTTGTCGCCGACGACGTAGATGATCTGCTTGGTTTGCATGTTGGGGTGTGGGGCTTGGGGGACGATCAGTCGTTCGTCGACGACAGCGGCGAGTCGTCGGACGCGTGGCGGGGCAGCCGGTCGCGGATCGGGGCGAGGCCCGTAGAGTCCGCCTTCGCCTCGACGGGCATGAGATCGGACCCGCACCAAGCGCAGTAGTGGCCGCGCCAGATCGGCTCCGTGTAGTAGCAGTCGTTGGCCGAGCAGGCCCAGGTGACGTGGTGGTGGCTCATGGGGGTCTCCTCGCGCTCGAATCGTCAGCGCGTCCTGGTCTGGAGCAATGCCCGTACCGAAGACCATCAACTGGCCCTTCACCGCACGAATCGGCCCTCAGCGCGCATGAAGTGGGGAAAGCGTGCCCCGTCGACTCCAAGGTGGAAGCCGCTCTCACGTTGCCGGTGATAGGGTCGTCACCGATCGGTGACTGGCCACCTCCTCGGGACCTGCTGCCCAAAGCGCGGAGCGAAGCACAAGGGAGGAAGACCGTTCCCGCGGAAGCGTCCGGAGGACGTGCCGCGCACCCCGTTCACAAATCCGAGCGGTGGGCCGATGCTTCGAGCATGGAACTCGAATCGCTACTCGCAGCACGCCCGACTCGTCGGATCGACCTCCGCGCGTGGTACCTGGAGGTCCTCGAGGCAACAGAGCGCGAAGGGGTGACGGTCCCCGAGCTCGCCCAGAAGCTCGGCTGCTGCCGGGTCATCGTGTACTCATGACGACGCCGTTCGAGGAGAGGAGAGACCCAGGCCTCTCCAGCGCCGACCGGCGTCGTTCGTGTCCAGGCCGCCGAGCCGCTGGCCCCGTCCGATACTCGAGTCGCGTCGAAGTACGTACGCGAACCAGTCGCGCGGTGCTCATCCCGAATGACCTCGACGCCTCAACGCTCGCGACCGTCGTCGCCGATCTCAGGCGATTCTGACTCTTGGGTGACAGCGCATCTTCCTTGTCGTCGCACCGACCGACACGTGCATGTCGTTCAACAGCCTCGCAGTGATCACATCGGAGCTCCTCGGCGCAACGCCCGCGTGACGCGACCTGTTCGTGTTCGCAATCCCTGTGCGTGATCGTTTCAGGGTTCTTTCTTGCGAAGAGAACGGCGCGTGGGTGCTGGCGAAGCGGCTCGATCGCGGGATGTTTGCGTGGTCGGACTGCAACGCCGCGGACACGATCGAGTACCGCGCGGAGGAGCTCGCGCCGTTGCCCGAGGGACTCGTTGCTAGTGATCTCGTCTCGCGTAATTGGCACCCTCGCGTGCCATCGTCACCGATCTTGCCAGTTCGAGCTTGAACGCGCCGACGTCATCGAGACCATTCACGCGTTGTCACCGTCGTCCCCTCGTCCGCGCTCCTCAATGCGCGACGGACGGCGGAGGACGTCGCGCTCGCGGAGCAGATTCGCGAGATGACGCGTAAGCATCGCGACCTCGAGTAACGCAGCGCGTCGCTCATCGACGAAGCCGAGGATGAGGACCAGGCGCTTCACGAGGTTCGCGCTCAAGTCTTGCGTCTGCTCGGAGCTTGAGCGAAGAAACAGGCACTTCAGTCCGGTGAAGGCCTTCTCTTCGGCGACGCTACGAACGACATAGGCGCGACTGCCATCGAGGGCCTCGCGTCGAGCGACGTCGATATCGAAGTCGTCGAGCTCGATGGCGACGGCGTGGAGATTCCCGGCGCCGGGGAGCTGGAGAAGGAGAAACCCGCAGCCAAGAACCCAAGCGGCTGCCAGGCGCGCACGCTCGACGAATCCAACTTACGCCAGGACGTTCGCCGATCCGATCTCCCTCCGGAGTAGCGCCGCTGCCCTGTGATCGGAATCGAGCTGGTCGAGACCGACCTGAAGGTGACGCGTTTGGTGGAGTACAGCCCGGCGGTGCTCTTCGCGATCGAGCACCTCCAGGTGATCTCCGGGCCACCGCCGGAAGTCGCCGTGGAGCGGACGATTGAAGCGATATCCGCCCCTCCGCCCGAGCGATCCGTCGAGGGCATGACGGCCGGGACGGGGTTGCTCGCCTGGCTCACGATTTAGAAGTACGTCCTGTACCTCCGGGTGTACCGGCAGGGTGACGCCTTCGCTCGACTCGGCGTGCAGTGCTCCCGCAAGACGCTCTGCTACTGGGTTCGGAAGACGGCGGTTCTGCAAAAGACCGTCGCGCGCGAGATCGAGCGACAGATTCGAGCGGGACCAGAGCTGGAGTTCGACGACACGCCGGTCTTGGTCAAGCGACCAGAGCCGTGCGGCGGCACGCAGAAGGTCTGCCAGTCGTACCTTTGGACCATTGTGAATCCGGAGGTTCCTGGCGTTGTTGACGGTCGCCTGAAAGGGGATCCCGCGGACAGCTAAAAAGGGACCCCCTGTCCGGGCTCCCATGCGCGGGGCCGAACTCGGCTACGAACCGGCCCTCCGAGCCGACAGACTGCGACTTGCAAGCGGACCGCGGACTGCTCGCCAGGGAGGACCAAACGGCAATCAGAGCATCAACTCGCGCAGATATCCGCCACATGCATCTCGTGTTTGGCGTTCCGAAGAAGAAGGAGATCGCGCGCCGGCTCGGCGTCGACGTCAAGACGGTCCGGCGGCACGTTCGTGGCTCGGACGAGTACCCCGCCCGCCGAACGCCGAAGCGCGGCCGCGCGCTCGACGCGGACCGCGAGGAGATCGAGGATCTGATCCGCGACGACGAACGGATCAGCGCGAATAGGATGGGCCGTGCTCCTTGAGGAGCGCCACGGCCTCCGACTGACCGAGCGCACGATCCGTCGGTTCGTTCACGACGTCCGCGGCAGGCTTCGTGCGCCGGAGACGTTCGTCCATCGAACCCACGTCCCCGGCGAGACGATGGAGGAGGACGCCGAAGGCGGCCGGTTCTGCGTGCTGGGCGTTGAGTCTGGTGACGAGGTCGAGTTAGGACTGCGCAGAACGTCAACCCCGAAGGTCCGCTCCAGGAGCACGGCCCAGCTACGGCGCTTGGCCCGGGCGCAGGGACCGCCGTCGTCCGCTGGTTGGCGCGGCTCCGGCGAGCGCGGCACAACCACATCACGCAGTGGTGAAGCCAGCACGAGGCTCTTCCTCCTCTTATCGAAGTCCGTCCACTAATGCTCGCGCGGGTTGAGGACCAGCGCGACGAGACGCTCGAGTCGTACCCCCTCTTGGTCAACGGGTCGAACGCGAGCGGGTGCCGTTGCGCCACGGGAGGCGCAGCGACCACTTCACCTTGCCGTCGCCCCCGGGCGCGTCCTGACGAACCGCTGGGTCCTCGGCCTCGGCGCCCTGCTGCTGGTCGTGGCCTTGGCGGACGAGCTGCTCGGACCACCCGGCTCGGCAGTGTGGGAGTGCAGCCCCGATGGCCGACTCGACGTCGTCGAGGGACGGAGCGATCCGCGCTTCGAGATCGAGCGCGGCGCGCAGTGGTGGGGGCTCGAGACGAGCACGTCGACCGGCCCAAAGATCGCGAGCAGGTGGCCCAGCTGCGTCGTCTCGCGTCGCTCACCATCGCCGACGTATCAGGGACCGCGTTGACTCGGGAGGTGGCCCCGGCACTCGTTCGCCAGCTCGCGGACGAGCGCCTGGAGCTGTCGCGCCTCGGGGACCAGATCCTGGTCCTGGAGGAGATCGAGGGCTCTGTCTCGGGCTGGATGCCCGGCGCTCGCCCGTCCGCACGCGTACTCGCGTGGATGCGGACCCGTTTTACGTCGTCGACCGGCTCCGAGAAGCGACTCCACATGGCCCGGCCAGAGAAGGACGACGAGGCCGAGCGGTTCTTCTACGTCGAAGGGCGCTCGGGCCTCCTGCAGACGGAGTCCTGGGTCTCGATCGACGGTGCCCCGCAGCGGCATCGCGTCAAAGGGCCGCCCCTCGAGCCCGCGGTGTGGCTGCACGACTTCCACGAGCCAAGCGACGCGGAGTGGCGCCAACTCGGCGCTGCCGCGAAGGACGCGGGGCCGGACGCCCTGTAGGCGTTCTTCGATCACACGCGTGTCGACGAGCGAGCGCGGATCGACGCGCTCGTGAGCTGAACGGTCGTTCGTTCAGACGAGCTCGAGCTCGAAGCCGAGCCCGAGGCGCCGCGCCTCGGCCACGGCCCTCGTCGCCGCCGCGACGTCCTGGGCGGCGTGACCGACGGACTTGAAGAGCGTGAACTCCTCCTGCGACGTGCGCCCGGGCACGAGGCCCGCGGTCACGAGGCCGAGCTCGGTCCAGTCGTCACGGTGTGTCGCGCCCTCGCGCTCGGTCGCGACGAGCTCGCCGGCCTCTTCCAACGCCGCGTCGACCTCGTCGACGAACACGGTCGCTCGCGAGATCGTGTGCGCGTCCAGCTCCATCATCTCCAGCGTGAACGACCCGACGGCGTTGACGTGCGCGCCGTCGGCGAGGCATGCGCCGTCGAAGAGCGGTGTGCGCGCGGGGGTCGCCGTGCACACGACGTCGGCGCCCTCGACCGCCTCCGTCGCGCTCGTCGCGGGCACGAGCGTCGCGTGGACGGACTCCCGCATCGCGTCGCAGAACGCGAGCACTTGCCCCGGCGAGCGTGCGTGCACGCGCACCTCGTCGAGCTCGCGCACGGTGCACATCGCGAGAAGCTGGGTGCGCCCCTGGGCGCCACAGCCGATGACGGCGCCGACGCGCGCGTCCTCTCGGGCCAGCACGTCCGTCGCGGCCCCGCTGCCTGCGCCCGTGCGCCAGGCCGTCAGCGCCGTCCCGTCGATCAGGGCGGCGGGGGCGCCCGTCTCGGGATCGAGCACGACCACCAGGCCCTGGATCGGCGCCGTTCCCCGCTCGGCGTTGCGCGGGAAGACGGAAACGATCTTCGCGGCGAGGCCCATCGACGGCACGTAGCCGCCCATCAGCAGCGTGGTGCCCTCGTGCGGCGCGACGGGCACGGCGATGCGCTGGGGCGCGACGGACTCCTTCGTCGCGATGGCGGCGTAGGCGTCCTTCATCGCGCCGATCGCCGCGGGCATGGGGAGCGCCGCGCGCAGGTCG
Organism: Planctomycetota bacterium; assembly: GCA_039200205.1. GTDB lineage: Bacteria > Planctomycetota > UBA1135 > UBA1135 > Saltatorellus. The sequence continues at coordinate 6,540 of JBCCSK010000150.1, read as the reverse complement.
TCGGCGGACAGGGCGAGGAGCTTCACGGGGGAGACGGTAGCGTCGGATCTCCCGTGCGGACCTACGATCGGGTCCGCGATGGCCGACCCCCTTCCTCCCAGCATCTTCAACGACGTGGTCGGGCCCGTCATGCGGGGCCCCTCCAGCTCGCACTCCGCGGCGTCCGTTCGCATCGCTCGCATGGCGCGCGACCTGTGCGGCGGCACGCCCGACGCCGTGCGGTTCGACTTCGACACCGAGGGCTCGCTGGCGACGACGCACGAGAGCCAGGGCTCGGACATCGGGCTCTTCGGCGGTCTCCTGGGCTGGGGCGCCGACGACGAGCGGCTCGGTCGGTCGAAGGAGTTCCTGGACGCGGCCGGCGTGGGGGTCGAGATCCACTGCGCACGGCTCGACGATCCGCACCCCAACACCTACCGGCTGACGCTCCGTCGAGGCGACGCCGAGCATCGCATGGTCGCCCTCTCGACCGGCGGGGGGATGATCGAGGTCGTCGAGATCGACGGCGCGCGCGTCGCGCTGCACGGCGACTCGGCCGTGACACTCGTGTGGACGCTCGGAGACGCGAGCGCGGCGCTCGCGGCGCTGGGCGAGCTCGCGGACGCGGGGGACGCCGCGTTCGACCGTGCCGACGCCGCCGGCGACCTCGTGGTCGTGCAGGGGGCCGAGGCCCTGCCCGACGAGGTCACGGACACGCTGCCCGGTGCGGCGCGCGTCCGACGCCTCGCGCCGGTGCTGCCCGTGCTCTCGCGGAGGGACCTCACCGTGCCGTTCCTGCACGCCGGCGAGCTCGGAGAGTTCGGCGACCTCCGTTCCGAGCCCCTGTCCGACTTCGCGCTGCAGTACGAGTGCGCGCGCGGCGGCATCCACGAAGTCGAGGTCCTCGCCGAGATGGCGAAGATCCTCGAGGTCGTCCGCGGCGGCGTGAAGCGCGGCCTCGCCGGCACGAGCTACGACGACCGCATCCTGCCGCGGCAGAGCCACCGCTTCGCCGAGGCCATGGAGCACGGAACGCTCCTCGACGGCGGCCTCCTGAACCGGGCGATGCTCTACGTGTCGGCGCTGATGGAGGTGAAGAGTTCGATGGGTGTGTTCGTCGCGGCGCCGACCGCCGGGTCGTGCGGGACGTTCCCGGGAACCACGCTGGCGGCGGCGGAGACCCGCGGCGCGAGCGAGGACCAGCTCCTGCGCGCGATGCTCGCGGGCGGACTGATCGGGGTCTTCACGCAGACGCGGTCGAGCTTCGCCGCGGAGGTCGGCGGCTGCCAGGCGGAGACCGGGGCAGGGGCTGCGATGGCGGCGGCGGCGCTCGTCGAGCTCGCCGGGGGCAAGGCCGACCGCGCGCTCTCGGCCGCGAGCCACGCGTTCCAGAACGTGCTGGGGCTGGTGTGCGATCCGGTGGCGAATCGCGTCGAGGCGCCGTGCCTCGGCCGCAACCTCGCCGGAGCGTCGAACGCGATCACCAGCGCGAACATGGCGCTCGCGGGCTACGACCACCTGATCCCGCTGGACGAAGTGCTCGACGCGCACCGCGAGGTGTCCGAGCGGATGGCGCGCGAGCTGCGCTGCACGGCCCTCGGCGGGCTGTCGATCACGCCGACGTCGAAGGCGATCGAGGCGCGGATGTGCGGGGGAGGGGGGTGTGGGAGCTGCTGACAGGCAGTGCAGCAATGCATAGCTTCGATGCGCGCCAGCGGCATCGACGACAGGCTTGTGCGGCAGAATCGGAGGGTCTTGCACAGGCCCTGAGCTCGAGGATGGGCATCGCGACGTGCGCACGTCGACCCTTGGCGGCGTCGGACGGCCTCGGTCGTTTTGGCGCCGGCCATGTCCCGCTTCCCCACGACTCGAATCGGAATGAGTGCTCCGAAGCAGCCCCTGCTCTCACTCATCACGTTCGCGGCCTCTTCGACGCTCGCGTTCTTCCAGGACGTGCTGCAGACGTTCGACGCCGACGCCGACGCCGACGCCGACGCCGCAGGTCAACACGTCGGCTCCGCGGTCGACCTCAGCTTCGACGTCGCATCGTCGTCAGGGCGCGGATCCACCCGAAAGCCCGACACGGGCGCCGTCGAAAGGGCGGCTGCGCGGCGCCACCGGACCCTCTCTCGAAATTGCGACACGCTCGTCGGGCTAGACGAGAGGCCGCGCGGAACTTGCGGCGGACCGGGCGGTTCCAGACCGTGCTCGACGCAACCGTCTCGAGGATTTGCCCATGCTTCACTCGTCCGTCATCGCGCTCGCTCTCATCACGGCACCCGCCCCCGCGGCGCAGCCGAACGACCCGTTCGACGTCGACGACACACGCCTCGAGTTCGTCGTTTCCGGTGGGACCGTGCGCTGGTACCGCGTCTTCGTTCCGAGCGACGTCGCTCCAGGGGAGCGGCTGCCGGTGATCGTCTGCTTCCATGGAGGTGGCGGCAACGCAACGGGAGCGATCCAGTCGTACGGGATTGGCGAGGAGGCCCGCGAGCGTCGCTGGATCGCGCTGTTTCCCGAGGGTACCGGTCCGTTCGGCGGTCCACCGCTCTTCCGCAGGCAGTCGTGGAACGGGGGGGACTGCTGCGGCTATGCACAGCGGAACGACGTTGACGACGTACGCTTCTTCGCCGACATGCTCGCGAAGCTCGAGGTGACCGAGCCGGCGGATCTCGCATCCGTGTTCGTGACCGGAATGTCGAACGGCGCGGTCATGACCTATCGGATCGCCGTCGACCGTCCCGATCTCGTGCGAGCGATCGCCCCGGTCGCAGGCGCTCTCGAAACGACTCTGCCTGCGGAACCGATCCCGCTGCTCGCGATCCACGGAGCGCTCGATTCGTACGTGCCCGTGGCGGGCGGACCTGGTCCGAATGGGAACGGCTATCCGTTCGCGAGTCAGCGCGAGACGATCCGTCCGTTCCTCGCGGTGAACGGGGCCGGTCCCCTCGAGCTGATCACGGCGCAGGGCAGTGCCCGCATCTACGCGGCACGCGGCACGACGGGAGCGGCGACCTGGGTCTTCACCGCCCTCGACGGCGGGCACACCTGGCCGGGCAGCGACGGCCTGTCCATCGACCCGGACGAGCCCGTCCACGCGGACGTTCCCGCAACAGCCCTCATGTTCGACTTCTTCGAGCTCCAGCGATGAGCGCATCCGCGTCCAGCGCGCTGGAGGCCGCCTTCGCGTCCTTCACGAGCCCGGTGAGGTCCGGGTCCTCGCGGTCTCGGACGGGACCGACGCCGAAGGCGGTCGCCGCTACGAAGAGCGCGCCCAGGAACCAGAGTCCGAGGAGGCGGAACACGGAGCGGCGAGCGATGCGAGATGCGACCGATGGAGCGACTTCAACGGCGGCGCAGCGAACCGTTGGCGAACTCGATCTCTCCCGCCACCTGATCCCCGCCGCGCTCCGTTGAGCCGCAAAGCACCGAGTACCGAGCCCGGTCGTCCGAGCTCATTCGGGCGGAACGAGGAACGTGAACACGTGTCCGAGCCGCGAGCTCCAGCCCTCGAAGCCCGGGCCTCGTGCTCACTCCCTGTCGACGACGCTGCAGCCGCGTGCCTGGAAGTGTGCGACGAGCCGCTGCGCAGCCGCTCGGTCGTCGGTGTTCTCGTCGCTTGCCGCTCTCGGCGACGATCGAACGGTCGTGGTCGATGTGCTCCTCGACCTCGGCCTCCAGCGCTGCTGCGAGGACCCGACGAACCTCCTCCCGGATGATCTCGGTCAGGGCGCCTCGAGACGTCGGGCTGGATGAACTTGGTGGACCTGCGCACTCTCCGACATGTCGCCTGCCCTCCCCGTGTTGGGGCTTTGGTGTCGTGGTCGTGCGCGACACCAAGGGCACGTCGCAACCTGATCAGGTCCGCCGGGAACGCAACATCTGGTCATACCTCGCCCGCATCGGCAATCCGAAGAAGGTCCCCAGAGCGCTTGACTCCAGGGGCCTTCTCGCGGACGACTCCGTATCGGCCTCACTCGAGGTCCGAGAGCTTCGCGCCGAAGTTGATGTGGAACGGAGCGCCGTCGAGCACGAGCGCGGGCACCGATTCGACGCCGGCGCCGCCCGCCTCCGGGACTCGGTCCTTGGCCTCGCCGAGATGGACGATTTCGAGGTCGTAGCGGTTCGGATCGAGCGCGTGGGCGACGCGCTGCTCGGCCTCGATGCAAACGGGGCAGCCGGCGTGGTAGAAGAGAGCAGTGGGTTTGGTCATGTCGATCTCCGGTGGGGGATTCGCTTCTCGGCATCGCTCCAGCGCGATGCGCGTGCGGCGGAATCTCGACGTCGCGGACAGCGCTCTCAACCGCGTACCGCGCGGTGAGGGGGGCACTTTTCGGTGAGTGTCGAAGGCAACGCCGCGCCCCGCGTCTCCGACGTGGTGCAGCAGATCGTGGGGTGCAAGTGGATGGTCTCCGTCCTCTCCTCGATCCGGGCCGGCATCCAGCGTCCCGGCGCACTCGAGCGCGCGTGCACCGGCATCTCGACCAAGGTCCTCAACGAGAGACTGGCGAAGCTCGTTCGGTTCGGCGTCCTCGAACGTCGCGCGTTTGCGGAGATTCCGCCGCGTGTGGAGTACAGCTTGACGGAGAAGGGACATCGGCTTCTCCCGATCCTGGACGCGATCGAGGATCTCGAGCGGGAGTTCGGGGACTGAGAGCGCGGGAAGAGTCTGCGCGCGCGAGTGGCGCACCTGCGTTCGCGGGTGCGCGAGCAAGGTCGGCTCACAGCCGGTTCAGCAGAATCAGAGACCGCTGCCCAGGAGATGAGTCCGACCGTGTCGAGACGGTGGCACACACCGTCTCGCTCTTCAGGACGGGCGCGCGGTGCCTCCCGATCCTCGCGAGGGCCGCTGCCTCTGCTGGTCCTCGATGTTGAGCCACGCCTTCCTCAGCACCTCGGGCGCACCGCTGTCGTGCAGCGCCTGCAGAACGAGTGCTCGACGCAGGTCATCCAGCGCCGGATCGAGGCTTCGCTCCGCGTGCTCGGCGGTCGACAGGTGAGCGGCGCCGAGTGCCGGCCCGCCGAGAGCCGCCCTCATGAACGTCGTGCGCCGGAAGACGATCTCCTCCATGTTCACCCCCTCGTAGTACGGCGCGAGGTCCGCGTCGGCAGTCACGAGCTGGTAGAAGCGCTTGGTGACTCGCTCGATCAGGCCAGGATTCGAAAGCTGGTCATAGACGTTCATGGGCTCCGCTCGGTCGCCGGACCTTTCGAGTCCATGCCCCGTATGGATGCGGCCTCGCACGGCCCCAAGGACCCGCCGAGAGACCTGCGTCCGTGCTCGCGGCGGTGGACACGATTCGGATCCGCGCCCGCCGTCCGAGCACAGCGCAGGGAGTCCTGCGATGCCTTCAGCGCGGCGCGGGTCGAGACCGCGCCGGATTGCGATCCATGAGAGCGCCGATCGGCAGGATCCAGGGGAGACGATCTTGACTTATTTGCGCATGTATGCAAATATTGGCGGGTGAACTCGACCGATCTGAAGGAGCTGGCCGATCTACTCAAAGCCCTGGGGGAGTTCAACCGGCTTTCGCTGGTGTACGAGCTCTGCCAGTGCGCGAAGCCCAGGAACGCGATGTGCCTGTGCGAGTGCTGCAGCGTCGACGCTTCCGTCGTCTCGCGACACCTCAAGGTGCTCACCCAGGAGCGAGTCGTGAAGATGGAGAAGAAGGGTCGCGAGCGCATCTACTCGCTCAATCGGACGGATGTGGCGGAGCGGCTGCGAGCGCTGGCCGATCGGATCGAGGGCTGAACCCATCAACCAACGCAAGGAGACTGAGATGAGCGAAGAGACCTGCGAGTGCGACTGCAAGGGCGCCGAGTGCTGCAAGGAGCGAACCTGCGAGTGCTGCAAGGACGGCTGCTGCTGCTAGGGCAGAAGCGCCACGAAGGACAGGGTCCGGTGCGCGGAGGCGTCGTCTTCGCGCGCGGCCCGGCTCGATCGGCCCGGCTCGATCGGCCCGGCTCGATCGGCACGGGTGGGCGCATCCGCTGTGTCCGACCGCGTGGAGCCGAGACCTTCGTCACGATCGGGAGCCGCTGCGCGAGGAGTCGGGCCGGGCGAACATCGGCGGCAGGCAGGGCCCCTGCGCTGGACTCGCGCCTGCCAGAGCGCACGCGGACATGAGGATCCCCGGGTCCTCCTTCTGTAAGTCCGAGCGCTGACGCGGGACCCGGCGCGGCCGCGGGGGCGTAGCCTTGGCATCCCCCGCGACCTCCCCAACGTCAGCCTCGTCCGCAGCGATGACCGTCCTCTCCAGCCTCGTCCTTCCCCTCCTCTCGACGCCGCTCGTTCCGACGACCGAGGGCGAATACACCTGGCCGCAGTGGGACGGCCCCGCGCGCACCGGCATCTCGACCGAGACCGACTGGGCCTCGGAGGGCAAGGAGGAGGACCTGTGGCGCGTCGAACTCGGCCTCGGCTACTCGACCGTGTCGGTCGCCGACGGCCGCCTCTACACGATGGGCTACGACCGCGAGGCCGGGCTCGACTCCGTGTTCTGTCTCGACGCACTCACAGGGGAGATCATCTGGCAGCACAGCTACCCGAGCGAGATCTGG
>JBCCSK010000149.1:0-13106 GCA_039200205.1 Planctomycetota bacterium | reverse complement strand
GGCCGCGGGGCGGCTTTGTGTGGGTGGAACCGGGGTTGGGTGCGTGGGGGGCGCCCACGTCGCCGCGGACGCTCCAAACCCGGTTGCGGTCGCGCGCCTCGCGCTAAACGTCCTTCGCCAGCCGAACGCCGCCAAAGTGCCAGCGCGTCCACGGGTGGAAGAAGTTCCGGTAGGTCGCGCGAACGTGGTCGCGCGACGTGGCCCAGGATCCGCCCCGCGAGACGAACTGGTTGGCCATGAACTTGCCGTTGTACTCACCGACGGCCCCCGCGGCCGCCTGGTACCCGGGATACGCGCAGTAGGGCGACTGCGTCCATTCCCACACATCGCCGAACAGCTGGACCGGCGCGTCGGCCTCGTCCGTCTCTCCGCCCGTGTAGGCCCGCGGGTGCCAGCGTCCGTCCTCGAGGAAGTTCCCTTCGATCGCACGGCCGCGCGCCGCGACCTCCCACTCGGCTTCGCGCGGGAGGCGCGCGTCGGCCCAGCGGGCGTACGCGTCAGCTTCGTAGTAGGAGACGTGCGTCGCGGGATCGTCGAGTCGCAGGGGCTCCAGGCCGTTCATCGTGAACTGCACCCAGACGCCGTCGCGCTTCTGCCAGTACATCGGAGCGCGCCAGGGCTCCTCCGTTTGCATGCGCCCCCACGCGTCGCTCAGCCAGAGAGTCGCCGTCTCGTACCCGCCGTCCTCCACGAATGCGAGCAGCTCGCGGTTCGTGATCGGACGGGACGAGAGCTTGAAGTCGTCGACGTGGACGCGGTGCCGGGGTCCCTCGTTGTCGAAGGCGAAGCCGTCGCCGTCGTGTCCGATCTCGAACAGTCCGCCGCGGAAGCGGTGCCACTCCTGCGGAGCTGCGTCGCGACCCTTCGGCGCCAGCTCGGCCCGGTAGGCCGGCGCGAGCGGATTGCAGGAGAGGACGTGCTTGATGTCCATCAGCAGCAGCTCCTGGTGCTGCTGTTCGTGGTGCAGACCGAGCTCGACCAGTTCGAGGCGATCGCCCAGGCGCTCGGGGGTCTCGAGCAGCGCGGCCAGTCGCTCGTCGACGTGTCGGCGATACGCGAGGACCTCGGCGATCCTCGGGCGCGTGAGCAGTCCGCGCCGCGGACGCGGATGGCGCTCACCAACCTGTTCGTAGTACGAGTTGAAGAGGATCCGGAACGCCGGGTCGAACGGCTCGAAGCCTGGCTCGGCCTCGAGCACGAACGTCTCGAAGAACCACGTCGTGTGTCCGAGGTGCCACTTCGTCGGGCTGACGTCCGCCATCGACTGCACCTGCATATCCTCCGCGCTGAGCGGTCCCACGAGTCCCTCCGTCGTGCGGCGGACGCGCAGGAAACGCTCGGCGGAGACGGCGGCGGGGCTGGCGGTGTCGACGGACGTGGTCCGGTGCTGCATGGTGCGGCGGGAGGAAGGGAATCGCGCCACTTGGACCGAACCTAACGGAGTTCCAGGTCCCGTGCGCGAGAATCGCGTCGCGGAAGGGGAACTCCCTATTCGTCGGAGAACGGCCCAACGGTTTCAGTCGGGTCGTACGCACCTTCCGGATCGACCTCGTCGAGGAGGCTCAGATAGCTCGCGTAGCGCGTGTCGGCAAGCAGTCCTTCCTCGACGGCATCGGCCACGGCGCACCCTGGCTCGTGGTCGTGCGTGCAGTTCGCGTACTGGCACTTGGCCTGGAACGGCGCGAAGTCCGGGAAGAGGTCGCGGACCTCGCTGCGCTGGAGTCCGTGCAAGCGGAAGACGCGGATGCCGGGCGTGTCGACGACGTAGCCGCCGCCGTCCAGCGCGTGGAGCCGCGAGTAGGTCGTCGTGTGCTTGCCCTGCTTCCAGTACTCGCTGATCCGACCCTCCTTGATGTTGAGCCCCGGCTGGATGGCGTTCAGCAGCGTCGACTTCCCGGCCCCGCTGGGTCCGTAGAACACCGACACGCTGTCCCGCAGCATCGCCTGGAGCTCGTCGACGCCCTGGCCGGTCTTGGCAGACGTGACCAGGATCTCGACCCCGGGCACCCTCTCGTACGTCTCGAGGTAGCGGTCGAGCGAGCGTCGCTTCGGGTCGAGGTCGGCCTTGTTGAACACGAGCATTGCTGGGATGTCGTGCCAGTGACACGCCGCCAGGATTCGATCGGTCCGGTTGCTCGAGAAGCCGGGCTTCTTCAGCGCGCCAATGACGAACAGGCGGTCGACGTTCGCGACGAGCACCTGCTCGCGCGGGTCGTGCGAGGACGCGACGCGTCCGAGGTAGTTCCGCCGCGGGAGGACCTCCTCGAGGCTCGCCGGATCGCTCGCGCGGTCGACGTGGACGAGATCGCCGACCGCGACCGGGTTCTTCTTGCCGCCCAGGTCCTCGAACAGCGCGCCTCGCAGCGCTGCGAGAACGGGCTCGGCCTCGCCGACATCGACGTGGACGACCTTCGCATCGACGCGCACGACGCGGCCTTCGCAGCGTGAATCGCTCGGCTGTCCCTCGGCCATCCCTTCAGAGCGTACGCGGTATCCTTCGCCGATGGAGGTCATCCGATCGCGCGGGAACGCGTCGTTGAAGCGAGTCGGGCAGGTCGCGCGCGGCAAGGACGACTCCGTCTGCCTGCTGGAGGGAGAGCGCCTCGTCCACGACGCTCTGCGAGGGGGCATGGAGCCCGAGATCCTCCTCGTACGAGAGGAGCGGGCCGAGCTCGCCCGCGACCTCGCGGGTCACTCGCCGCGGCTCGTCGCAGAGCGTCTCTTCGACGGACTCGGCACCCTCACGACGCCGCCGGGCGTGCTCGGGGTCTTCCCGCGCCCCGCTCGACGGTCCGTCTCGGACCTGGCGGACGATCTCGACGACCGTCGACCCGCTCTCCTGCTCGGTGTGTCCGGCGTCGCCGACCCCGGGAACCTGGGCGCGCTCGCTCGCTGCGCCGAGGCGACCGGTGCGATGGGCCTCCTCGTCGCCGCGGGGAGCGCGCGGCCGTTCGGGCCCAAGGCGCTGCGCGGGTCGATGGGGAGCCTCCTGCGCGTTCCGGTCTTCGAGATCGACGATCTCGACAGGGCGATGACCGCGCTCGACGACCTCGAGTTCACGCACTGCGTCGCCGCGACCCGGGGCGGTCGATCGCTCGACGACCATCCGTTCGGGCACCGTACGGCGATCTGGATGACGGGCGAGACCGGGCCGGTCGCGCCCGAGATGGAGCGCTGCTCTCCCGTCACCATCCCGATGGCGGGCGGGGTCGAATCGCTCAACGTGACCGTCGCCGGCGCGCTGCTGCTGTTCGAAGCGGCGCGCCGCGTCCGCCGAGACGCGGAGCCGCCGTACGATCGAACGCGAACGACGGAGCGACCGAGTTGAGCGCAGATCTCTTCAACGACGAGTCGGAGCCGGAAGACGAGCCGGTCGATCCCCCGGCGGACGCGCCGCTCGCGGAGCGCATGCGGCCGCGCACGATCGACGAGGTGATCGGCCAGCAGCACCTCATCGGCGACGGCAAGGTCCTGCGGCGCGTGATCGAAGGCGACGTCGCGCAGAGCCTCGTGCTTTGGGGACCACCGGGCGTGGGGAAGACGACGCTCGCGCGGCTGGTCGCGAAGGCGTCGCGCGCTCGCTTCGTCCCGTTCTCCGCCGTGCTCTCCGGGGTGAAAGAGGTTCGCGCCATCATGACCGACGCGCGCGCGCGGCGAGCGCGGACGGGCGAGAGGACGCTGCTCTTCGTCGATGAGATCCACCGCTTCAACAAGGCGCAGCAGGATGCGTTCCTGCCCTTCGTCGAACGCGGTGACGTCCTCCTGATCGGCGCCACCACGGAGAACCCGTCGTTCGAGTTGAACGGCGCGCTGCTCTCGCGCTGCCGCGTTCTGATCCTCGAGCCGCTCGGTCTCGACGGCATCGTCTCGCTCCTCCGCGCGGCGTGCGACGACGAAAGGGGTCTCGCGGGGCGCATCGGACTCGACGACGATCAGCTGACCCGCATCGCGCACGCGAGCGACGGCGACGCGCGTCGGGCGCTCACGCTGCTGGAGACCGTCGCGAGCCTGAGCCTCAGCGGCGGCGTCGTCGACGATCACGTGCTCGCCGACGCGCTGCAGCAGAAGGTTGCGCGCTACGACAAGTCGGGCGACCAGCACTACGAGCTGATCAGCGCCCTGCACAAGAGCGTCCGGAACTCCGATCAGAACGCGTCGATCTACTGGCTCGCGCGCATGCTCGACGCCGGCGAGGATCGGCGCTATCTGGCGCGTCGGATCGTGCGCATGGCGTCCGAGGACATCGGCGTCGCGGACCCTTTCGCGCTGCGCCTCGCGCTCGACGCCGCCGAGTCGTTCGACCGTCTCGGGTCTCCCGAGGGTGACCTGGCGCTCGCGCAGGCCGTCGTCTACCTCGCGCGCGCTCCCAAGGACAATTCCGTCTATGTCGCTCTCGGCAGAGCCTTCGAGGACGTGAAGAGGACGGCGAACGAGCCCGTTCCCCTCCACCTTCGCAACGCTCCGACGGCGCTCATGAAGGCGGCTGGATACGGCGCGGGATACCGGTACGCGCACGACGATCCGGCCGCTTCGGACGAGATGGAGTGCCTGCCGCCGTCGCTCGCGGGGCGCGACTACTTCGATGCGGAGACCAAGCGCGGGGGGTGAATCGCGTCGAAACGGCCAAAATCGCGCCCGAATCGCCTTGTTCGACCGTTTTTGCGTCTCTACAACTCGCTCTCCCGCACACGATTGTGGGAGCGGAGAGCGGTGTGTTGCCGCTCCTTCCGTGACGCAAGCATCGAGACCGCGGCGTTCGCGCCGCGGTCTCGAGCCTCTTCCGGGGCGACGCTTCGCGTCAGTCGAGGCCCGTCGTGGAGCGCAGCGCGAGCACCGGGCCCGAGGCGGACTTCAGGACCGCGTACGTCACGCCGCCGAGGATCGCCGCGCTGATCCCGGTGTGACCGTGCGTCCCCATCACGACGAGGTCGCCGGGCTCGCGCGCGTCCTCGATCGCCGGAACGGCGGCGCCGACGACGAAGCGCGCCTCCGTCTCGGCGCCCTTCCACTCGAACGCGCCCATCCTCGACTCGAAGCGTTCGCGCGCCATGTCGTGCAGCCCGTCGACGACGTACGTCGGCATGCCCGTCTCGGCGGCACCCATCGCAGTCGGCTCGACGAAGGCGGGCGGAGGGCTGGAGTGGAGCGTCACGATCGGAACGCCAAGATGAAGCGCGAGGTCGCGTGCGACCTCGAGCGCGGCGAGGCTGCGGTCGGACAGGTCGGTCGGCGCGAGGACTCGCTCGATCGGCTCGATCGGCCCCGGCTGGCTCCACACGTGACACGGCGCGCCCGAGAACACAGCGCGCTGCGTCCCTCCGAGATCGAAGAAGTGCTCCTTCGCGTGGGGGCCGACGATGACGAGGTCGGCGCCGGAGGAGCGCGCGGCGCGCAGCAGGGCGACGTGCGGCCGTCCGAAGTCGACCTGCGCTTCGGCGTTCTCGGCTGCGGCACCGAGCTGCTCGCGGACCCGCCCGTTGAGCCAATCCGAAGCGCGGATCGCGAGGTTCTCTCGCCGCTCGACGATCTCGTCGGGTCGCCCCGCGATCTCGTCGGCGTCCGGAACGTCGATCGTGTGGACGACGTGGAGCTTCGTTCCGAAGCTCTCGGAGATCCACCGGGCCGCGGCGAGCGAGAGGTCGCCTCCGCGGCGTCCGTCGTCACCGACGACGGCGAGTTCGAAGGGGAACTTGGGTTCGGTCATCGTGGGGGAGGTCCTCGGCCTTCTGCGGGGAAGGGAAGCGTGACAAGCGTCAGCGGACGATCGGCGCGATGGCGCGCAGCCGCGTCGCGAGGAGGCTCCGTCGCTCGGAGCGGTCCTCGTTCTCGACGGCTCGCGCGAGAGCGCGTCGCTCGCCGACGAGGACGACGAGGCGCTTCGCGCGCGTGATCGCAGTGTAGAACAGGTTTCGCTGGAGCATGTGCGCGTGCTGCAGCGTCAGAGGGAAGACGACCGCCGGAAACTCGCCGCCCTGGCTGCGGTGGACCGTCATCGCGAAGGCCGGCTTGAGATCTCCCAGAGCGCCGCGCTGGTAAACCACCTCGCGCTCCGGAAAGGCGACCGTGACGACACCCTCCGCGTCGACGCGCACGATCTTGCCCTGGTCGCCGTTGAAGACCTCGCGCTCATAGTCGTTGCGGGTCTGCACGACGCGGTCGCCCGTGCGCCAGGTGCGACCGTCGAAGAGCACCTCGCGCCCCGTCGCGCCGAGCGCCGCGCGCAGCCGATCGTTCAGCTCGTCGACCCCGGCGGGGCCCTTGTACATCGGTGCGAGCACCTGAACGTCCTCGCTCCAGTCGAGCCCGAACGAGCGCGGGATCCGCTCGGTGACGACCTCGACCAGCCGGTCGGCGAGCTTCTCGGGCCCGGTCTCGACGGGAAAGAAGTAGAAGTCGCCGTCGCGCGTCGCCCGGTCCGGGAACGTCGGGACGGCGCCGCTCAGGACGCGGTGAGCGTTCGCGACGATCAGGCTCTCCTGCGACTGGCGAAACACGCGCGTCAGCCGCGCGATCGGGACGCGTTCGGAGCCCAGGAGGTCGGCGAGGACATTGCCCGCGCCCACCGACGGGAGCTGATCGGGGTCGCCGACGAGCACCAGCCGCGTCGGCGCCGCGATCGCGTCGACCAGGCGACGCGCCAGGGCCTGATCGAGCATCGAGACCTCGTCGACGATGACGAGCCCGCCCGAGAGCGGCTTGTCCGGCCCGTGCTCGAACCGACCTTCTCCCGGGACGAACCGCAGGAGCCTGTGGATCGTGCTCGCGGGGCGGCCCGTCGCCTCCGACAACCGCTTGGCCGCCCGTCCCGTCGGGGAGGCCAGACGCACGTCGGCGCCGCCGGCCTCCGCGAGCTGGGCGACGAACCTCACGATCGTCGTCTTCCCGACGCCCGGGCCCCCCGTCAGCAGCGACACGGGCTGGCGCAGGAGCTCGAGGATCGAGTTCGTCTGGTCCTCGTGGAGGCTCAGCGACGCAGCCTCCTCGGCGCGCGCGAGGTCGCCGGCTCCGGCCAGCGCGCGCGGCGTCTGCGCCAAGAGGCGCCGCAGCCCGCGGGCGAGCTGCACCTCGTGGTCGTGGTCCCGCGGCAGGTAGCACGGCAGCTCGGCCCGGAACCGGCCGCTCCCCTCCAGCACGTCGGTCGTGTCCTCGTCGAGCGGCGGGCCCTCGGGCAGGACCTCGCGATCGATGACGATGTGCAGTCCGTCCTCCATCTCGTCGAGCGCGCGCACGAACGCCTCCCTCGGCGCCGCCCCCTCGAGCGACCGATGCGCTCGTCCGAGCATCTCGCCGAGCGGCAGGCAGACGTGGCCCTCGCTCGTCGCACGGTCGAGGACGTGGCGGGTCACCGCGCGCAGGCGCCGCGGATCGTCAGGGGCGACGTCGAGGCGCTTCGCGACCCGATCCGCGGTGAGGAACCCGACGGTCGGAACGAGCGTCAGGACGTACGGGTTCGCCCTGATCTCCTCCTCGCAGTCGCCCCCGAGCCGTGCGATCACGGCCTGGGCCGTCAGCGGGCCGAGCCCGAGCTGGGCGAGGAACCCGAAGGTCCGGTGGGCGGCCTCCTTCTCGACGACGGTTCGCGCGAGCTCCGCCGCGACGTCCTCGCGCAGTCCTTTGATGCCTTCGAGGGACGAAGGGTCTTCCGCGATCCGGTCGAGCGCGTCCGCGCCGAGCCGGTCGACGATGCGGCGCGCGATGGTCGGGCCGACGCCCTCGAAGGTCCTCGAGGCCAGGTAGCGCACGAGGCCCTCCTCCGTCGCCGGCGGCAGCGGCTCGGCCGCGACGAACTCGAACTGCGCCCCGTGGTTCGGGTGGCGCCCCCATCGACCCTCCAGGCGGAGACGAGTCCCGTCCACGGGGTCGGGGAGCTTGCCGACGGCCGTGACGCGCCCGGGGGAGAAGAGCGATCCATCGTCCGGCGCCTTGAAGCCGGGGTCCGGGTCGAGCCGGAGGACCGAGAAGAGGGTCCCCTCGTCGTGGTAGGTGATCGTCTCGATCGTCCCCTGGAAGGTCTCGCCGCCGGTCTCGTCGGCGCCGGCCCGGTCGTGACGGGCCGGGGGGCGACGGCTCGGAGGGGGGTCGGACGGAGCACCCACGGGCGGGTGAGAATACCGGACGGCCCCGGGGCGACTCGACCCGAGTTGCCACCGGCCGCTGGCGTCCGTATCCTCTTGCGCTCGATTCAGCGCGCGGTCTGCCACGCCCGTCGGCCCCGCGACCGCGCCGCCTCCCGTCCACTCACGCATCCGATCCGCTCCCCAGCGGTCCCGTCCTTTGATCAAGGTCTCCGTTCGCTCCAACGAGTCGCTCGAGGCGGCGCTGCGTCGCTTCAAGCGCCAGTGCAACTACAGCGGCATCTTCCGCCTCGCCAAGGCCAACACCTGGCACGAGAAGCGCTCGGATCGCCGCCGCCGCGAGCGTCGCGAGCGCCTTCGCACCGTCCAGAAGGCGACGCGGAAGAACGATCCGAACCGTCGTCGTCGCCGCCGCGGTGGCGGGACCCCGACGCGCAAGCGGTAGCGCAGCGCAAGACCGGCCTGACCCGCCGGCGACAGATCGAGGCCGTGCGACCTGTGAGGGCGCGCGGCTTCTTTGCGTCGGGGCGCATCGACGACGATGGGACTGTTCGAGAAGGACCGCGATCTGACGGAGGCCCCCGACGAGGTCCGCCTCGTCGTCGACGCGATGTCCTTCCGCACGAAGGCGCGCGGCTTCACGATGCGGCTCGACCGCTTCCTTGGCCACCACCTGAAGTGGCGCTCCAGGTCGAGCGTCCAGGAGCTCGTCCGCGGCGGCTACGTCGAGGTCGACGCCGCGCGCCCCGAGGCTCCCGACGGAACGGGGGAGCGACGCGTCGAGACGCGGCCGGGCGCTCGGCTCCTCCACGGCAGCCGCGTCTACGTCAGGATCCCCGACTCGTATCGCGCGCTGCTCACCGGCGAGACGTCGGACGAGCTCGACGTCCTGTGGGAGGACGACGACGCGCTCGCGGTCGAGAAGCCGCCGCTCGTCGCGATCCACCCGAGCGGTCGCCACATGACGGACACGCTGATCCAGCGCGTCCACCGACGCTACCGCGACGAGATCGAGTCGGGTCGCATGCTCCCGCGACTCTGCCACCGGCTCGACCGCGAGACGAGCGGCGTCGTCCTGGTCGGCAAGCGGCCCGCGACGCACGCGACGCTGACGACGCAGTTCGAGGATCGCCGCGTCGAGAAGCACTACCTGGCCGTCCTCGACGGCGAGCCGCCGCAGCTGAGCGGTTCGATCGACGCTCCGATTCGCCTGTCGGCGACGTCGCCGATCGAGCTCGAGATGACGACGGCCGCCGACGGTCTTCCGTGTCGCACCGACTGGGAGACGCTGGAGGTCGCGGGCGGTCGTTCGCTCGTTCGCCTTCAGATCCACACGGGGCGCCAGCACCAGATCCGCGTGCACATGAAGGCCCTCGGCGCGCCGCTCGTCGGCGACAAGCTCTACGGGCCCGACCGCGAGATCTTCCTGCGCGCGGCGGCGGGGGAGCTCACCGACTGGGACCGCGAGCAGCTCGTCATCGATCGCCACGCGCTCCACAGCGCGCACCTCGGCTTCCGCGCCGTCCGCGGCGACGCCTGGACCGAGGTCGAGAGCGGGCTTCCGCTCGACCTGCGCGAGGCGTTCCCCGAACTCGTCGGAGACCGGGGCGAGTGACGATGCGCGCACTCGCGCGTTCTGCTCCAATCACGCGCCCATGTTCCTCGCGCGACTCCTCGTCACTCTCCCCGTCCTCACGCTCCTCGCCTGCGGCTCGTCCAACGGGTCGAGCGAGGCGGCCGATCCCGCCACTCCGAAGATGCCCGACGTCGATCTCGAAGCCCTCGCCATCCCGTTCGCCAGCGAACCCCTCCCCGGCGTCCTCGCGGCGGGCCAGATCAGCGAGGAGCAGATGACAGCGCTCAAGGCCGCGGGCTACGCGAGCTTCATCAGCCTGCGCGTCGCCGAGGAGCGCGGCGCCGGCTGGGAGGAGGCGTTCGCCAAGGACAACGACATCCGGTTCGTGCGCCTGCCGATCGCCGGTGCGGCCGACGTCGACGAGGCGCACGCGCGCGAGCTCGCGACGCTGATGGAGTCGGAGCCCGAGCCGCTCGTCGTCTACTGCGGCAGCAGCAACCGCGTGGGCGCGCTCTTCGCCCTCAAGGCGCTCCACCTCGAAGGCGCGACGCCCGACGCGGCGCTCGAACTCGGGAAGGCCTCCGGCGTGACCGGCCTCGAGGACCACCTGCGCGATCAGCTCGGGCTCTGACGAGCGACCGCACGGCGCGCGGCGACGAGCTCGACCGCGACGACGCCCGCGAGCAGCGCCCATCCGACGGCGGCCGATGGAACCGTGCGCCAGGCCGCGACGGCGACGAGCGTCATCGCGACGCCCACGGCGATCAGCAGTCCGCCGAGCCCTTCGGTCCACGCGCTCGCGAGGTCGTTGGCGGGCGTCGACAGCGGGCGCCCGCCCCCGCGTGACCAGAGGAGCCGTAGCGTCACGATGCCGACGGCCGCAGCCACCGGCCACAGCCGGAGCGCGAGCTCCGGGCTCGCGAGCGCCGCGACGAGCGCGCCGATGCCGAGGTAGAGCGGGAGGAGGAGTCGCACGGCGACGGCCTTCATCGCCCCGCCCTCTTCGTCCGCCGGGTCGAGCGGCGCCGTGTCGACGACCCAGCGGGCCTCGGGGGTCGCCGTCGTCGGCACGTGCATCAGCACGAACGGCAGGTACGCCGCCGGTGCGAAGAGCAGCAGCGCGTAGAGCCCCTCGCCCTCGACCGTCGTCGCGTCCGCTCCCATCAGGACGAGCAGGAGGGGGGCGAAGACGAGCGGGTACGTGCGGACGACGAAGTCGCGCTCGGCGGGGAGGCCGTCGTAGACGAACGCGAACGGACCGCGCTCGCCCGGGCGCACCCAGACCGACTCTGCGACCCTGCGCACGGGCGACAGCAGCGTGGCCAGCACCGAGCGCGTCGAGCGCGCGCGCGGCGCGGGCGGAAACGGTGCGGTCGCGAGGACGAGGGCCGCGACGATCGCCACGCCGGCGCCGATCGCGCCCGCGATCCCCGGACCCGACGGAGCGAGCGGTGACGCGAACCACACCGACGGGAGCAGCAGCCATCCCCCGCTCGCGGACTCGAGCTCGGAGAGGGCCGGGAGGCTCCGGAGGCCGACGAGCATGCCGACCATCACGAGCACGAAGACGAGGGTCTGGAGGGCGACGAGGAGCGCGTCGCCGCCGCGCCCCAGGACGACCTGCAGCAGGAGCAGCGCAGCCGCCACGCTCCAGGTTTGGACGACTCCCGCGACGACGAGGAGGACGCGATCGACGACGTCGAGCGAGGACGGCGCGAGGACGGCCGCCGGGACGAGCGACGCGAGGGCGAGCATCCCGAGGATGACGAGCAGCGTCACCACGCGCGCGAGCCTCAGCTCGCGAGGTGCGATCGGCTGCGCGCCGACCCACTCGGTGGCGGGGTCGGCCCGCAGGAGCGGCGCCAGCTCACCGAGCAGCGGCACGGCCGTCAGGGCCAGCGGGATCGACAGCGCGAAGACGGCGTAGCCGTAGCCCTCCAGCTCGGTGCGGACGATCGCGCACAGGAGACCGGAGACGACGACCTGCAGGGCGAGCGCCGCGACCGGCGTCCTCTCCCCGAGGACCTCGCCCGACATCTGGGCACGGACGAGACTATGGACGCGATTCACGGTGTCGAGGCGCTTCGTGCGGCGCCGAGGGTACTCCGTGGGCGGCTTCGTCCCATACTCACGTCCCATGACTCGCAAAGTCACGATCCCCGGGCCCGTCGGCCGGCTCGAAGGCGAACTCTGGCTGCCCGACGACGGCGTCGAGCCGCGCGCCGCCGCCGTCGTCTGCCATCCCCATCCGCTGCACGGGGGGACGATGGGCAACAACGTCGTCCATCGAACGGCCCGCGGACTGCAAGACGCCGGACTCGCGGTCCTGCGCTTCAACTTCCGCGGCGTTGGAGCGAGCGAGGGTGTCCACGACGGGAGCGGGGCCGAGGAGGAGGATCTCGCGGCCGCGCTGACGTTCCTCGCCGAGGCGGTCCCTGGCGTCCCGCTCTGGGCGGCCGGCTTCTCGTTCGGCGCAAGGACGGTGATCGGCCTCGCGCCGCGCGACGACCGGATCGAGCGACTGGTCCTGGTCGCGCTTCCCGTGATCGCCTACGACTGCCGCAAGGCCCTGAACGTGCCGCAGCCCGGCGCGATCTTCATGGCGGGCGACGACACGTTCGGAACGCTTCCCGTCCTCCGGCAGCAGATGCCGGAGCTCGTCGAGCGCTTCCACGCCGAGGAGGTCCCCGGCGTCGACCACTTCTTCACGGGCAAGCTCGACGAGCTGCGCCAGCGCATTTCGAGCTGGGCGTCCGCCGCCCTCACTTCCGAGGAGAGCGTTCGATGACGCTGGAGGCCGAGACGTTCCCCGCCGACAGGATTCCGGCGATCAAGCGCGTGATGATGCCGCGCGACACCAACGCGGTCGGCACGATCTTCGGTGGCATCATCCTTTCGGAGATCGACCTCGCGGCTGCGATCGAAGCGCATCGTCATCACTCCGGAATGGTCGTGACGGTGTCGATGGACAAGGTCGACTTCAAGGCGCCCGTTCGCGTCGGCGACCTGGTGTCTTTCTTCACCGAAACGCTCCGCATCGGACGCTCCTCGGTGAAGGTGAAAGTCGCCGTCTGGGCATGTCGCCGGTTCGGCGGGGGCGAGCACGAGTACGTGACGTCCGCCGAGGTCACGATGGTCGCCGTGGACTCGAAGTTCCAGCCGATGCCGGTCGACGGACAGCCCGCGCCTGGCACCAGCTGATGGCTTCAGCCGAGCAGCGCGCGCGCTCGTGCCTCGGGGTCCTCGGTCTCGGTGAGCGCCTGGAAGACCTCTTCCAACGTGCCATCCGAGCCGGAGCGAGCGCGCAGGTCGTCGAGCGCTCCCGCGGTGACGAGTCTCGCGTTCGCCATCACCGCAACTCGGTCGCACACGCGTTCGACGACGTCGAGAAGGTGCGAGGTGTAGAGCACGGCTCCTCCCCGATCGGCCCATCCGCGTAGCACGGCCTTGAGCAT
>JBCCSK010000148.1:0-13110 GCA_039200205.1 Planctomycetota bacterium | reverse complement strand
GCTTCCACGGCATCGAGCGCCTCAGCGAGGTCGTCGTGACCGGCGAGCTGTCGATCGACGAGGCCGACAACCTGAGCCTGGTGGCGACGTCGATCCGGCTGCAGTGAGGGCGCCGCGCGGTCAGGCGTAGAGGTCCGCGCGCTGGACGGGGTCGTCGGTGCGGTTTCGGCTCGGAACCGTCCCGGCTGCGGGACGCGTCGTGGGCACCAGGCGAGACTCGCGTCGATGCCGCGTGCGCCTGGCGTCTTGCGGGTTCCGGGAACCGCAGTACGGTCGAGACGTGCGCGATGCACTCCGCTCGCGCTGCTCGCTGCCCTTGCCCTTCCTTGTCATGACGCTTGCCGCGACCCCCCCCGCAATCGGCGTACCTTTGCCGCTCTTGCGCTCGCACTCTCGCTTCCGTCCCTCGCCGTCGCCCGTCAGGGGCTGGTGACGAAGCTCTCCGACGTGCACCCGGGATCGCTCCCGAATGCGTTCGTCGGCACCGATGACCTCCAGCACCTGTTCCTCGGTGAAGGCGGACAGATCGCCTTCATCGACATGGCTGCGGCGCCGACCGGCGGCGGAGCGCAGCTCATGCCGGACGCCACCAAGGTGATCCAGATCGGCGCGCTGGGCGCGCTCCCCGCGGAGCTCCTGCTCGACCCAGGGCAGCACGTGGACCTCGACGGGAACGGCGACTTCCTCGACGACACGGACGACCTGATCTACATCGCCGCGGGACAGATGGGCCTGTGGGCGATGGAGGCGAACCCGGACCCTCTGGTGCAGAATCGCGTGATCCGGATCGACGATCGCGGGAACGCGTCGGGGCCGACGACGCTGCAGCGCAGCCGACGCTTCTGCAACCAGCTGGAGATCGTGCAGATCGGGCCCGAGCGCTTCCTTGCGGCGACGTTCGCGCGGAAGGAAAGGTCGGTGCTCAGGCTGTATCGACTGTCGGACATCCACGCGCTCTTCCACGCCGCCGCGAGCGAGACCGGTAGCGAGCTCAATCCGTTCCTCCAGGTGCACATCGGCAAGCGCACCGATGTACCGCCGGGGCAGTCAGAGAAGTCGTTCGGCCGCTCGTACGCGCTCGGGATGACCGTCGACCAGGAGGAGGCAGCGGACGTGAACGGCGAATCGGCCGACCTCTACGTCGCGATGAACACCGGGGGGCTCGTGAAGGTGTCGCTCGACGCCGGGACGCTGACGTCGGCCCCCCGGCCGCCGTGGTTGCCTCCCGGGCCGCCGCTCACGATCGTGGATTCGATCGACTTCACGAAGACCTGGGGTCCGGTCTTCGGAGATGGCACCAGCTACTCGACGCCAGTCCTGGGCACGGTCAAGAACAGCTCGGGGTATCCCGCCGCGTGGTACGAGAATCTCAAGGTGTATGACCCGACGCGAACCGCGCGCTTCAATGACCTGGCGCGGGACGATGCTCCTGCATTCGTCGACTCGGTCGTGCAGGACACGATCAACTCCGCTGGTGAGCGCCAGCACTACCTGTACGCGGCGGTCGATCATCTGAACTGGGTGCGATTCGACTTGGACTTGCACGCGTGGGGGCCGAACATGTTGATCGATCACCATGAGGGCGCCCCCCAACCCGTCCGGTCGACCGTCGACTGGAGGATCCCGACCGGTGGGACGTCGAACGTGACCTTCGACGGGGGGGGAAGGGAGCACGTCCGCCCGATCAACATGCCGTCGACCTTCAACTCGAGCGGCATGGAGATCCCGTTCACCGGGTTCCTGTATGCGCGGAGACTGTGCCTGATCGAGCCGCCCGCCGGCAGTGCCTCGGTCGAAGGTCCACTCCTGGTGTCGACTTGCGCGGGCTCACCCTTCTTCGTTCTCAGCGACGTCTTTGCGCCGCGCTCGGCGTACACCCACTCATTCTACGGCGTCGGCGGCGTTCCCTTGCAGATCTCGCAGGCGATCGGGTCCAAACGTGTCGCGGTCATCGTCTACGACACCGCGACGATCAACTCCTTGACCTATCCGACCGAGGCGGTGCACAGCGAGATCGGGTACCACGAGGTAGGAGGCGGCGTGCTCTGGGCGCCCAAGGACCAGTCCGGCTACCCCAACCCCGACGAGGTCCAGATCCTTCACGACGGCACGGCGGCCATCAACTCCATCCTGATCCCGCCGATGGAGACCCAGGGCGTTTGCCTGAGCACGTTCGAGTTCGGCGCCTGGTTCCAGGACGAACCCCAGGACTTCTTCCTCCGCAACGAACTCGACGTTCCCGGTCGTTACACGTTCTCTGTCGGGTGGAGCGAGCTCGATCCGAACGTCATCTACACGGGCATCAACGACAACAAGCAGATCCAGCACGACGGGGCGCTGCGGACCGTCGTGGATTCGTCCGGTGATCTGGTGATCGAGCCCGTCGGTCCAGCGCCCCCCGCGGGCGTGTTCCCGAGCGGGTCGACGGGGGACCTGCGGATGGTGATGGGGCTCGCGCCCAAGGACGATTGTCAGTGGATCGACCCGGATAGCTCGACCACGAGCTGGTTCGTCGGAAGGGCGGAAGACGTCGACGCGCCAGGTCAGTCCCTCATCCTCTGGGGCTTGTTCAAGGTGGAGATCGACCTTGGCATTCCGTCGGTGGTCCAGGACAAGACGTGGTTCATCGGATACGCCCAGGATCGATGGGGACGCACGGGCCGAGGCGGCGGCTACGACACGGCGACCACGACGCCGGCGGAGTACTCGGATTGGATCGAAGAGCAAGTGGGCGGAACGGCACCGCGATCGCTCGCGTTCTACTGCCGGGCAGGGACGCCGGACTCGATCGAAGTCGTGAATCGGCAGCGGCTTGTCGACACGCTCGCGGGGGAGCCAGACGGAAGCGGAAGTCCCGAGTTGTGGGACCCGACCTGGTCACTCGTGTCCTTCAACGGTCACCCGGAGTACGACCCGATGCCGAATACCGACCGCGACCTCGTCGACGGAATGCAGGCGCCGTCCGGACCGACCGATGAGTTCGAAGCGGCGCAGGACTGGTGGGCGGCGAGGGATCCGGTGATCAACGAGGCAGCGAACACGCTCGCGTGGGGAGGTGAGTGCGTGTTCTTCCCTCCGACGACTGCCGCGCCGGACGGACGATGGGTTTTCGTGAGCCCGTGCTTCTACCTCTCGAACTCGTCAGCGCTCGCTCCGAAGAATCCGATGGGCGACATGGATCTCGACAACGACTTCGCTGCCTGGTTCAGCACGAGCGAGCTCTCGACGTCTCCTCGTCATCAGGAGCTCATGGACAACTTCGACCATGGGTTCATCCAGTTCTGGGACATCTCGAATCCGGAAGACCTCGAGGCCACAGATGCGCTCGATCCCGCAGTCGGCTTCCAGCCCATCGATGAGTACACCGAGCTACAGTTCGGGTACCCGAGGGGGTCTTCGAGAATGCCCTGGATCATCTTCCCCGATGCCGGTAGCTCGGCCTTCGAGCTCGAGTCGTTCGTCTTCGACACCGAGGTGGGTCCGCGCGTCATGCTCGCGTGTGCAGACTTCGGCGGCAGCGTACTCGTCTATGACATCACCGACGTACCTGACATGGTGCCTGCCACTCTCGTCGCCCAATGGTCCGCGCCCGAGCGGTTCTACGACGAGGCTCGGCACTTCCTTCCGGGAAGCTCCAGCCCCGGGCGACAGGTCGGCATCGTGTGGTCGATCGCGGTCGATGACGAGTCTTCGAGTGAGGTCGCGATCTATGCCGGCGTGCACGACTACGGGATCGTACCGCTCGTGTTCAAGGACAGGCTCGCTGGGCCGGGCGAGGACCTCGGGTTCCTTCCCGACCCGGTTCGGGTCGAGACGGCGGGCAACCCGTTCGCGCTTCGCCTGCGACCCGCGTCACCTGGGGTCGAGAAGGCGCTGATCGTGTCCGATGGAATCGGAGGACTTCGGCTCTACGTGGAGGAGGACTGAATGAAGCGGCTCATAATGGCATCCGTCGTCGTGGGAGGGGCTTGCCTTCCGGCAGGGGCCCAGGAACTCCACGGCGTCTTCGATGGGCGTCTCCAGGATCAGGTCAACCGCGCGGAGCGCGCCAGTGACGTCGACGGAGACGGGACTCCGGACCTCCTCGTCTCCCTCAAGACCGCCCGACGGACGGGTACCGGAGAGGGCGGAGTGGCCTTCGTCTCGGGTCGAACGCTCGCGCTGATCTCGGGTCCATTCTTCGGCGATGGCGGCATTGGCTTCATCGCTGGCTTCAATCTCGCGGGTGACTTCAACGGGGACGGGGTGCCCGATGCGATGCGTGGAGGAGTGGACGGGGGTCTCCCCGGTTCGATGCCCGAGTTCCGCCTCTACAGCGGCGCCGATGGCTCGACGCTCCGCGTCTTCCCGGATCCCGGTGTCGACGACTGGGGCGGAGTCTGCTCGCCGCTGGGCGACATCGACCAGGACGGATTCGACGACGTGATCCTCGGCGAGGACTTCGGGGACAACCTCTTCATCTACGGCGGCCCGGACGGCCATCTGATCCGGGCGCACGCTGACATGGGGTCCTGGTTCTGTGCCGTGCGATCGATCGGCGATCTGGACGGAGACTGCGTGCCGGACTACGCGATCGGCACGCCTGCCCAGAGCCGAGTACGCGTCTACTCGGGCGCGACGGGAGCCGTTCTGCACGACATCAGCGGCGTTGGTCCACCTGCGCTTGGGATCGACGTCTGCGGAGTCGGGGATTTCGATGGTGACGGCGTGCCGGACTTCGCGGCTGGTGCCGCGCTCGGCCCGAACTCTGGTGCGATCGCGGGAGAGGTCCTGGTCTTCCGCGGTAGCACTGGCGAGATCGCCTACCGATTCCAAGGCGAGGATCCCTTCTCACCAGGACCAGCCAACTTCGGGGAGGGCATCGACGGCGGATTCGACGTCAACGGTGACGGCGTGCCGGACCTGATCGCGGGGGCTCCGAAGCCGTACAACACGATAGGGAGTCGGGGCTACATCAACGTCTATTCGCTACGCACCGGGACACTCCTGTACTCACGACGGCGCCGGACGGACGCGTTCCAGCGACTCGAGTTCCCGCGCTTCTACGGCGATCTGGACGGAGACGGTCTGTCGGAGTGGGGCTTCGGCGACGAGATCAACGACGAGCCCCACTTCGGCTCCGGCCGCATCTGGATCTACCGCGGCGCCGCCGGCGACGCCGAGCAGATCTGCGCTGGCGAGCCGAACTCGACCGGCGTCCCGGCGCGCCTGATCTGGAACGGCCCGACGCGGGTCGGCGATGAGCGCATGTCGCTCCGCCTGGAGGACGGCCCACCGGGTGAGACGGCGCTCGTCTTCTACGGTGCGCCCCAGACGCCGCAGCCGGCGTTCGACGGGACGCTCTGCCTCGCGCGGCCCGCGTTCCGCCTGACGCCACCGATCGCGCTAGACGCGCAGGGCGCGGCGAACATCCGTATCGGCTGGTCGAGCGGCGCCCACACGGTGCCCGGCCCGACCGCATGGACGCCGGGAAGCACGTGGGCCGTACAGGCGATCTACCTGGACCCGACCGGCCCGGGCGGCACCGGCCTCAACACGACGAGCGCGTGGCGCGTCGTGCCGCTGCCGTAGGCTGACCGTCTCCAGTGAAAGCGCCGTGCGGTCAACCGCGCGGCTCCTTGCCCGGGCGGTGGATGCCCATCGCCTTCATCCGCGATGTGAGGGTCGTCGGGCGCACGCCGAGGAACTCGGCGGCGCTGCCGGGCCCGGCGATCTTCCAGCGGTGCTCATCCAGTACTGCGAGGAGGTTCCTCCGCTCCAGCTGCTGGACTTCGTCGAACGTGAGTAGAGCCGGGCCATTCGCAGCTGTGTCGGTGGGTTCCGCGCGCTTCGCCGCGATCGGGAGCTCGAGCGCGAGTCGACCCCCGCGCGCGCCGATCAGCGCGCGCTCGATCACGTTCTGCAGCTCGCGCACGTTGCCCGGCCAGTCGTAGGACGCGAGCGCCTCGACATCGCGCGCGCGGAGCTCCGGCCGTGGCCCGCTGCGCGCCCACGAGCCGGTCTCGACGAAGCGCTGGGCGAGCGCGGCGATGTCGCCGCTGCGCTCGCGCAGCGGCGGGACGCGGATCGGGAAGACCGAGAGCCGGTAGAAGAGGTCCTCGCGGAACCGGCCGGCCGCTACCTCGGCGGCGAGGTCGCGGTTCGTCGCCGCGACCACGCGGACGTCGACGGCGCGCTCGCGCTCCTCACCGATGCGCGAGAAGCGGCCCTCCTGGAGCGCGCGGAGGAGCTTGCCCTGGAGGTCGAGCGGGATCTCGCCGACCTCGTCGAGGAAGAGCGTCCCGCCGTCGGCGACCTGGAAGCGGCCGGCGCGGTCGCGGACGGCGCCGGTGAACGAGCCCTTCACGTGGCCGAAGAACTCGCTCTCGAACAGCTCGTGCGGGATCGACGCGCAGTTGACGCGCACCAGGGTTCGCTCGGCGCGCGGGCTCGCGTCGTGGACCGCCGTCGCGACGAGCTCCTTGCCCGTCCCCGACTCGCCCTCGATCAGGACGGACGCGTCGGTCGGAGCCACGACGTCGACCTGTTCGAGGACGCGTCGGATCGCGGCGCTCGTCCCGACGATCGAGCTGCCGGCGCGGACGGTCTCGATCTCCTCGCGCAGGTAGTCGCGCTCCAGCTTGAGCTGACGCTTGAGCCCGGTGACCTCGGCGAACGCGCGCGCGTTCGCGACCGCGGCCTGGTGCGCGAAGGTGTGGAGCCAGCCGAACGCCTCGTCGGTGACGGGCTCGCGCGAGAAGACCGCGAGGGCGCCGAGGACCTCGCCGCGGAACGCCAGCGGGTGGCCCGCGAAGCAGCCGATGCCCTCGTCGGCGGCCCAGGCAGGGCGCGCCAGCCACTTCAGCCCGTCCTCGCAGCGATGGAGGCGCGGCTCGCCCGACGCTCCGATCGCCCCGACCTGGCGGACGCCGAGCGGGAAGCGGCGGAACGACCCGTCGATGCGGGTCCAGTCGAGGGCGGGATCGACGACGGACGCGCCCGCGCTGGCGCGCAGGTGAAGGCACTCGGTCCGGTCGGGGCACTCGGCCTGGAACGTGCACGAGTCGCAGACGTCCCCGGGCCCGCGGAGCCAGATGCGAGCGAGCGCGACACAAGGCTCCTGCGCGAGGCCCTCGACGATCGTCCGGAGCGCGCGCTTGGGATCGAGCGCCTGCGCGACGTCGAGCGCGGCGGCTTGGAGGGTCTCGGGATTCATGGGGGGGAAGTCGGTGTGACGGAATCTCGTGAGCGCGGGACGAGATGTCGTGAGAGCGCGAAATGTCGTCGCGCAGGGCAGATGGGTCAATCGACGCAAGCCTCTGGTGAGCAGTGGTTTGCGGTCAGCGGCGTCGACGTCTTCTTCCGTGAGGCTGGCGCGAAGAGCGACCCGCAGGTCGTGCTTCTCCACGGCTTCCCGACGTCCTCGCACATGTTCCGCAACCTCATCCCCGAGCTCGCGGACGACTACCACGTGATCGCACCCGACTTCCCGGGCTACGGCCTGAGCGCGGCGCCGTCGGTCGACGAGTTCGAGTACACGTTCGACCACCTCTCCGGGATCATCGACGAGCTGCTCGAGCGGCGCGGCTTCGACAGCTACGCGCTCTACCTGATGGACTATGGCGCGCCGGTCGGCTATCGGATCGCGGCGGCGCACCCCGAGCGCGTGACGGCGCTGCTCGTCCAGAACGGCAACGCGTACGTCGAAGGGCTGCGCGAGTTCTGGGACCCGCTGAAGAAGTACTGGGAGTCGGAGTCCGCCGAGGACGCGGACGCGCTCCGGCCCTTTCTCTCGCTCGAAGGAAAGAAGTGGCAGTACCAGCACGGAACGCGCCACCCCGAGTCGATCAGCCCTGACAACTGGATGGTCGCTCAGCCGCTGCTCGACCGTCCCGGGAACCAGGAGATCCAGCTCGCGCTGTTCCTCGACTACCGCTCGAACGTGCCGCTCTACCCCGACTGGCAGCGCTACTTCCGCGAGCACCAGCCGCCCACGCTGATCGTCTGGGGCAAGAACGACCACATCTTCCCCGCGGAGGGCGCCCACCCGTACCTGCGCGACCTGCCGAGCGCGGAGCTTCACGTGCTCGACACGGGGCACTTCGCGCTCGAGGAGGACGGGGAGCGCATCGCGGCGGCCATCCGCAGCTTCCTGGCCGAGAACGTCCAGCGCTAGCCGGTTCCGCCGCCCCTTCATCCCATCGCACCAACGCCCAACCCACTCGATCCGATGCAACTCACGACGCCGAAAGCACAGCTCGCGCCGCCCTTCGACCTCGACGTTGCGCTCCGCAAGGTCCGCCTCGCGGAGGACGCCTGGAACTCCCGCGACCCGGAGCGTATCGCGCTCGCCTGCAGCCCGGACAGCCGCTGGCGCAACCGGGACACGTTCCTCCAGGGGCGTGACGAGATCCGCGCCTTCCTCCGCGGCAAGTGGGAGCGAGAGCGCGACCACCGGCTCATCAAGTCGCTCTGGGCCCACGGCGACGAGCGCATCGCGGTCCGCTTCCAGTACGAGTGGCTCGACGCCGACGGCCAGTGGTTCCGCTCCTACGGGAACGAGAACTGGGAGTTCGACGCGGAGGGACTGATGTCGTGGCGCCAGGCGAGCATCAACGACGTGCCGATCCTCGAAGCAGATCGCAAGTTCCGCTGGGACGCGCCCGGGCCGCGGCCCGAGCGCCACCCGGGGCTGGCCGAGCTGGGTCTTTGAGCGGGCTCCCCCGGTTTCCGCGAGTTTCTGGCCATTCCTGGACCTCCGCGCCGTTCCACCGGACGGCACGGAGGTCTTCTCATCATGCGCAGGTTCTTGCGCCTCACCTCGACCGCTCTGCTCTGCGCGCTCATCTGCGCTCATGTCTACGCCGGGGGACTCGCGCAGAGTCCTGCACCGGGCCTCGACGGGTCGATCCGCGAGGCTCGTGATCTCGTCGTCTCGCTCGAGCAGAATGGCGGCGCGGCCGTTGACCTCGCCCACGCCGAGGTTCATCTCGCGACCCTTCTCTGGCACGACTACCGGCTCGACGAAGGCGAGCGCTTCGCGCGTCGGTCGGCGGAGCGGTTCGCCACGGCCGCGCTCGCGGGCGATGCGTTCGACGCGCGGCTCGTCGCGGCGAGCATCCTGGCCGAGCATCGGCCGCTCGAGGGATTCGAGGAGATCGATGGGCTGATCGAGGAAGCCCGGTCGACGTACGGACCGAATTCGCCGCGAACTGGACGCGCGGGGGTCGCCCTCGCTCGCGCGTACGCGCGCGCGTACCGGGTCTCGAAGGCCCGGTCGGCGGCCCGGCAAGCGCTCGACGCGCTCGATCCAGAAGAGCCGGACGTGGCCGGAGAGCGCGCGATGGCGCACATCGTGATCGCGCTCGCGGCGCTGTACGAGGCGCGCGCCGAGGAGGCCGCAGGGCTGGACGAGCACATCGAGGTGCTCGCCAGAGCGATCGGGGCGGACCACCCGAGCGTCCTCTGGGCGCGCTCGGCCGCGACCCAGCGGGAGGTTCTCGCAGGCGAAACGGCGCGTGCGATCGAGCTGCGCGGCGAGATCCGGGAGACGCGCGAGAGGATCTTCGGCCCGGACCATCCGGACGTCGCCATCAGCCTGTGGACGGTCGGGATGGAGCGCGTCCAGCAGGCCCGCTACGCGGAGGCGTCAGCGATCCTCGAGAAGGCGGACTCGGTCTTCGCGTCACGTGGGCTGCAGAAGAACATCCATCGCGCAGCACTGCTCGTCGATCTCGCCGAGCTGCGGATCCTCACGGACCGGCTCGACGAGGCGGGTGCGGCCCTCGATGACGCCGAGCTGGTGCTCGCAGAACAGCTCGGGCCGTCGAGCGAGATGCTCTGCGACCTGCTCCAGACGCGCGCGCAGCTTCTCCGGAGTCGAGCGCGCTTCGGCGCTGCGATCGACGTCGCGAAGCGCTGCGTGGCGATGCGAGAGGAGTGCTGGGGCTCGGAGTCCATCTGGACGGCGAACGCGCTCAGCACGCTTGCGGCGCTCTACCAGAACGTCGGCCGCAACGAGGACGCGCGCCCGCTCATCGCGCAGGTCTTCGAGATCCGGAGCGCCGTCTTCGGCGAGGCATCCGTCGCCGCGGCGAACAGCCTCAACGATCTCGCTCTGCTCGAGCAGCGTCTCGGCAACTCTCGGACGGCGCTCGAACTGTACGAGCAGGCGCTCGAGTTCTACCTGGAGCAGTCGCTCCCGGAAGACCACCCGAACTGCGCGACCGTCCTCACGAACATGTCGTGGGCTCTGCTCAGTCTCGGTGAGTACGACGCGGCGCACGCTGCGGCTCGGGAGGCGACGCACGCGCGCGTCGCGCGTATGGGCGCGAAGAACATGCAGATCTTCGACAACTGGCTCGTGCTCGCGAACCTCGCCACGATCGCCGGGCGGTACGACGAGGCCCTGCAGCACTGCGAGAGCGCGCGAACCCTCCTCGAGGCGGCGCGCGAGCTGGGACACCCGGACTACGCACGCATCGACATCTCCAGCGCGATGATCCGGCGGCACATGGGCGATCTCGTCGGAGCGTTCGATGACGCGACGCAGGCGATCGCCCTGAGGGAGAGCTTCTTCGGGCCCGACGCGCCCCGTGTTGCCGAGGCCTACCTCGTACGCGGATACATCCTGCTCGCGCGAGGGAAGACGGAGGAGGCCGAGCGCGACGGCGAGCGCGCCCTCGAGATTCATCTCGCGGCCGACGGACCCGACGGATATGCGACCACCTACTCGCTCGATCTACTCGGTCGCGTCGCCATCGAGCGCGGCCGTCTCGATCGAGCAGAGTCGTACTTCACGCGCGCCAGGGACGTCCGGCTGCGTTACTCGCCAAGGAGCCTCGACACGCTGGTAGTACGCTCCAACGCCGCCTCCGTGCTCGCGTATCGCGGCCGATTCGACGAAGCGATCGCCGAGGTCGAGGTCATCGATGCGGCGCTGGAGGACGCCTTCGACTTCTATCATCCGGAACGGGTGCTCGCTCTCGTCAAGCAGGCGCAGATCCACATGTGGAAGGGCGACGAGGACCTTGCGCGAGAGACGTTCGCTCGCGCGCAACCGATCGTCGAGCGGATCTTCGGTCCCGAGAACTCGACTGCGGTCAAGGCAACGCGCAACCACGCGACCTTCCATCTCGCTGCGGGGGACATCGACTCGGCCTGGGATCTCATCGCACGCGCGCTGGGAGCCAGCGAGGTCCGTCTCCGCCGACTGCTCTCCTGGACCTCGGAGGTGGACGCGATCCTCCACGCGACCGAGGAGCGTCACGCGCTCCAGGAGATGCTGCTGATCCTCGACGCGGCGCCGTCGCCCGCGCGCGAGGAAGCGGCGTACGCCTGGTTCCTCCGCTGGAAGGGGCACGTCTTCCGCGGCGGCGCCGCGCGGCGAGAGCAGCTCGCCGCCTCGCTGGAGCCCGACGTACGGGCGAAGCTCGACGAGCTGCGTTCCGTCCAGACGGCGCTCTCGACGATGCTGACCGTCCGTGACGTCCCGCACCCCGACGCCCATCAGGAAGCGCTCGACGACCTGCGCAAGCGCCGAGATCGGCTGGAGACTCGCGTCATGCGGTCCGTCGAGTCGACGGGCGAAGAGCGCGAGGTGCGGCCGCGAGAGCTCGCCCGGCGCCTCCCGGCGGACGCCGTGCTCGTGGACTTCTTCGTCCACGACTCGTTCGAGGTGTCCGCGATCTCGGAGGGGCTCGGCAGGAACCCGGTCCGGCCGGTGGGGCAGCGTGTCACCGCCTGGGTCCTGCGGCCGGGTGCGGAGGCCGCGGTCCGGATCGACCTCGGGCCGAGCGGGCCGATCCGAGACGCGGTGTCGGCCCACCTGACGGTGGTGTCGTCCGATCGTGGCCTCGGGTCCGCCAGTGAGGAAGAGGTCGATGAGGCCGATCCGCGCGTCCACGATCTCGTCTGGAAGCCCCTCGTGCCCCACGTCGGCGAAGCGCGCACCGTCTACGTCTCGCCCGACAGCTTCCTCGCGAACCTCCCCTTCGAGACCGTTCTCGCCGGGGACCGCTACCTCATCGAGGATCGCGCGTTCGTCTATCTCCAGAGCGCGCTCTCGCTCGTCCGTCCCGCGGCACCCGACGACGAGGACGGCGCCGACGATGCTCCGAGCTTCCTCGCCGTGGGCGCGATCGAATACTGGAACGAGGACGACGAGGAGTCCGACCCCGTCACACCGCGGACCCGTGGCATGGCGGATCTCGGGCCCTGGGTGAATCTCACGGAGACGCGTCGCGAGGTCGACGAGCTCGAATCGCTGCACGAGCGCACGTTCGAGGGTGGGGGGCGAACCGTCCTCCGCGAGGCCGTTCCCACGGAGGAGCGTCTGAAGGAGGAGCTGGGTGCGTACGACATCGTGCACCTCGCGACGCACGGCTTCTTCGCGGGAGAGGACGTGCCCTCGCTCGCGAGCACCGGTGCCGACGGTCCGGCGCTCCACGCGAGCGACGCGCGATTCAGTGAGCGCCTCGTGGCCGGCTACCTGCCCGGGCTGCTCGCAGGCGTCGTGTGCGCAGCCGCCAACGTCGGCGGTTCCGCGAACGACAACGGGCTTCTCACGGGCGAGGAGGTCTCGTGGATCGACCTCCGTGGCTGCGATCTCGTCGTTCTGTCGGCGTGTCAGACCGGACTCGGTTCGGCCCGGAGCGGAGAGGGTCTCATGAGCCTGCGCCGCAGCTTCCACCAGGCGGGTGCCCGCACGGTCGTGAGCTCGATGTGGAAGGTCCGCGACGACGAGACCGTGAGACTGATGAAGCGCTTCTACGCGGAGATGTGGGTCGGGGGCCTCAGCAAGGGAGATGCGCTGCGTCAGGCTCAGCTCTGGATGCTCGCTCGCAACCGCGGGCGCTACGGCCGCGGAATGCCGTTCACGTGGGGCGCGTTCGTTCTGTCGGGAAGGGCCGACTGAAGGGACCCCGACTCAGCGCCGCGGTCGCCAGTCCGGATCCTGGTCCATCCCAGGATCGTCGGTGATCCGGCGCGGCCGGGTCGATCCTCGCTCGATCACGTAGAGGTCGGCGTTGCCGCCGCGCACCGACGCGAAGACGACGGTGCCGTCGGCGTCCGGCGCGCCGCCCCACGACGCGACGCTGCGGTCGACGAATGCCCGCCGCAGCGCGTCCG
>JBCCSK010000147.1:0-13200 GCA_039200205.1 Planctomycetota bacterium | reverse complement strand
GGTGACTCGCGCGCGCGGGACGAACAGGCCCTGGGGCTGTCCGGCGTCGCGCGCGACGCCCAAGCGACGATGGGCCGGGCGGCGAAGGGCACAGTCGCGCCGTTCGCCGCCCAGCCCGTCGCGCCGCCCGGAGCCGACTCTCGACGCCATGGACGCATTGCTCCTTGGCCGGGACGTTCAGTTGTCTCCTTGACCCGAGAGGTCGCCGACGAGGGCGCGGTTCGATGGATCTGGGTCTTCGAGGCCGCCCAGGAGCACCGCGTACGCGTCCGTCCCCTGCGCGGCCCGTTCGCCGAGACCCCGGTAGATCACCGCTCGCACGTCCGGCGAGGGCTCCTCCCGAAGGACGTCTCCGAGGAATCGGGCGTCGACGTGGTCCCAGTTGGCCACGTACGCACTCGCGGCCTCGAACCGAACGTCACCGTCCGGGTCGTTCGTGAGGGCGTTGCCCGCGAGCTTCGCCGCGTCCGACGAAGCGACCCCTCGCAGGGACCCGATCGCCGCTGAGCGAACCGTCGGATCCGTATCGTTGACGTAGGTGGACAGTGGCGCGACGGCCTCGGTGCAGCGGCAGTTGCCGAGCGCGCGGAGCCACGCGTGTTCCGCGCCGTCAGCGACGGCCATCGACTCCATCTCGAGGAGGGTCTCGAAGGCGCGCCGGTCGACGGTTCCCGCTCCTCCGCCGGCAGCGAACTTGCCGAGGATCAGCAGGGCTCGACCGCGCGTCGGGCCCGGGGAGGAGAGGCTGCGAGCGAGTGCGGCCACGGCGGTCGTCGTCTCCGGTTCTGGCGACCGCAGCTGGAACATCGCGAAGAGTACGCCCTGCCTCAGGCTCGGCCGCAGACTCGCTTCCGTCACGACGCTCACGAGGAACGCCTGCGCCTCCGGTGTCCCCGCGAAGCCCGCGGCGCCTGCGAGGATCATCGCCGCCTCGTCCCCGAAGCGACCCGCGAGGATGTCGCCGCGCAGGTCGTCGAGGATCGACGGCTCGTCGACGATGAGGGCCGCGAGGGCGCGCTGAGCTTCGAAGACCTCCATCGTCGCCTCGCCGTTGGTCCGGAGGAGTGCGTCGATCTCCGCGATCTGCGTGGGCGCGTCGATCGATTCCGTGGCGGCCCCCGACGGCATCGTCTCGCGGACCGGTTCGTTCACCGGCTCCCAGTCGGAGCCCCAGACGTCGTCGGTCCAGTCCGATTCGGCCTGGGCCGAATGGGTCAGCTGAACGTCGAGCGCGAGCGTGGTCTCGACGCGCAGCCGAACCTTTCCGGCTTCGAACACGATCTGCTCCTCGTGGTGGACATCCGAGAGCCAACCCTCCTTCAGGTCCATCGCGCCCCGGGCACTCCCGCGCACACTCGGCGTGGAGCTCAGGTCGCCCATTTCGAGAGTCGTCGTGTACTGATCCTTGCTCTTGACGAGCACGAACTTCCGAGCGTCGTCCGGATCCTGCGTCCGGTAC
Source organism: Planctomycetota bacterium (assembly GCA_039200205.1). Taxonomy (GTDB): domain Bacteria; phylum Planctomycetota; class UBA1135; order UBA1135; genus Saltatorellus. Next base: position 11,741 of record JBCCSK010000147.1, on the reverse strand, counting down.
TCGCCGACGAAGGTCCCCGTCGCGTCAGTCTCCTCGGCGGACCATCGTTCGCCCGGGTTGTCGGGAACCACGAAGCGCGTCGCCGCGACGAGCGTCCGGATCCAGCTGCGCGCCTCGCCGTCGTAGCCATCGGGAAACCGGTAGCCAAGCGTGCTTCCGTCCCAGCGCATCCGAACGAGCGTGCGGTCGACCAGCGGTGCGAGCGGGCCATCGGCTCGGGGGCCGTCCTGTGGCGCGCCCCCGATCACATCCGCGGCGACGAAGGACACCTGGTGCGCGTCGAGCGCGAAGACGACCTCGCCTCCGCGTCGGTCGAGAACGGTGACGACGGCATCGCCGCCGAACGAGAACGACCCGCCCCTCGGCGGGACATCGCCCATCGAGATCCGTGCCGCGAGCGTCCCGTCGACGCGGTAGGTGAAGCGGCGCCCGATCGGCGCCCACCACATCGAAGACGCCCAGACGCCCTCCCCTGGGTTCCATCGGAGGCGCTGCGCCGCGCGGTCCGCATCGCTGAGCCCATGGCCGAAGGCCGCAGGGCCCACGCGGGCGATCGTGGTGTCCACGTGCTCTCGAGGAGAACCGGTCAGGAGGAGGACGAGAGTGACGAATGCAACGGACGCAGATGCGCCGATGAGGCGTTTCGAGATGTTCATTGGGCTGATCGAGATGCGGGCTTCCAGTGCGTTCTCGACCCGCGTGCGCGTGGCCGCGGCAGATCCCCTGCGGGAACGGCCAAGGCCCTCGGGCGCGACGGGTCCACCTGTCTCCAACGGCCGGGACTCGTGCGCTCGTCGCTCGATGCGCATCGACCGCCGCAGCTCGGGATCACCTCCCCGCCGACGAGCGGATGCGCCTGAAACGTTCAGCCCCTCGGAACGATGCGAGCAGTCATCACAGCGAGCGGTCTCGACGGCCTCCTGGAGGAGCTCGTCCGGCGCCCCATGGAGACGGTGTCGCTCGGCGCCGGTGTACGTCGGTCGCACGGCGAGATCGAGCTCCTGTTGACCACGGATCTGCCGCCCGCGTCTTCGGTCGGTCCGGAGGTGCGCGCCTTCCGCCTTGCACCGACCCTGCGCGGCATCGGCCACCGTCACTGGATGCTCTACGGCTCGCAGCGCCGGAGTCACCGCGATCGACTGGAGCTCGCCTTCAACCCCGACGGGACGTTCAGTGCGGCCTGGATCGAGGACGGGGCGGTGCGCGCGGTCGACGAGCTGTTCGTCGTCGGCCCGGGCCTCGAGCGCCGTGTCCCCGGTGCTGACCTCGCGGTCGATGAGAGGATCGTCCCTCGCACCGGCGCGTACTCGCGCTACGCCGGCGCGCTGGGCGGCCTTGGCTCGCTCGCACGCCTCCAGGCGCTCGATGTGGCGATCGTGGGTGACCCGGCCACCGGGCTCGTCCGCGAGATGGCGACCGCGGCGGTACGCGCTGGCGTCGCCTCCGTTGCGCTGATCTGCGGTCCTGACGAAGTGACGCGTTCTTGCGCGCTGAGCCTCGCGCGACATCTTCGAGTGTGCGCGCTCGAGACCCGGGTCCATGCGATCGCCGTCGAACGCGGTCGCGTCGAAGAGGCGAGCGCGATGGCCGGGTCGGACGTTCTCCTGGTCGCCGCGTCCGATGCGGCCGTTCGCCGGTCGGCCCGCCACGTGTCCTCCGCCTACCTGCGGCCCCTCGTCGAGGTCGAGATGACGTCGTTGGATCGAGCGCGAGTCGCACTTCATCTGCCGCTCTCCTGCTACGCGGCGGCCGGGCCGCAGCGCGATGACTCGATCCAGGCGTCGCCGCCCGACGCACGTCCGCGTCGGGCCCTCGAGCGCTTCGCGGCAGCCGTCGCATTCCAGGTCGTCGAGCGCCTCGCCATGGCGGAGGTCGATGCGTCCCACGCGCTCGTCGTCGAGACGACGAGCGACGGTCGGATCCAGGCGGTCCGTACTCCGGCTGAACAGCCGCTCGGTGTCCCGACTCGTTGTCGCGCGTGCCGATCCTTCGCTGGCGCCGGCGACCTCGCACTCGGTGAAGGACGGCCGGGGGAGTTGCGCTGAAGGCCGGGGTCGCACCCGCGGCGATCTGGCACGACGAGAGCGGCGGGCAGCGCTGGATCGCCAGCACTGCCCGCCGCTCTCGTCCCTCTGGCTCCGCTCGGCAGACGTCAGATGACGAACCGCTGGTTCGGTCCGACCGGCTCCAGCTCGACCTCCTCGTCGGGCTCGACCGCGGCGTCGAGCATCTTCGCCGTCAGCTCCGGGGACACCTGGAAGAGGGACGAGATGCCGATGAAGATGAGGCCCTTGAGCAGCGTCTCCAGGTCGTCGAAGACCGTCTGGAGCAAAGCCTCGAGCGACGCGGAATCCGGGAGGTCGTGCCCGAGCGAGGCGAGGTCGTAGTGGAGTCGAACACCCTCGTCGATCACGGTGCGACCCGAGATCGCTCCGTTCGCGAGGAGCGCCTGCATGTGGATGCCCTGGTACGCACGCGCGAGAGGCGCCTGGATCACGTCGGGCACGGCGATCGCGAGGCCGACGTTCGAACGGTACTGGACGAAGAAGTAGAGGTTCCGTCCGAAGATCGGCGCGACCAGTCGCGCGACGACGTGGGGCACCTGGTTCTTGGAGACGAGCTTGACCTCGTCGACGAACGGGATCGTGCTCAGTGCGGCGGCGGCGGCCGTGAGGGCTTCGTGGGTGGTCTGGTTCATGGTTCCGTGTTCGGGTCGATCGGTGGTTGGGGCGGGGTTCGAATCAGCGGGCGTCGAGGCCGAGTCGCAGCTGGGCGCGATCGCGGTCCTGGATGGGCGCGGCCTTCTGGCTCTCGGCGAGCTGCTTGAGCAGTCGCAGGGTGGGGAGCAGGCGGTCGGTGACCGCTCCGTCCTCAGGCGTCGACTGGACCTTCTGCAGGAGCCCGAAGACGAGGGCGTCATCGAGTCCGGCGAGGACCTCGTCCGTGCCGACCGCGTATCCGCGCCCGCGCTCGGCGTCATGGAGGATCGCCCTGATGGACGGGCTCTCCTTCGACGGATCGCGCCACTGGACGAGGACGGATTCGAGGGCGGCGGCACGGTCGCTCAGCGGCTCGAGACCCCAGCACTCGTACAGCGAGACCGGCGCGCTCTTCGGCGACGACGCCGCCCAGCGAGACTCTCCGGTCGCGCGAATTCGCTCGAGCTCACAGTGCGCCTCCAGGTGCCCCTGCGACGCGAGTCGCGCCTGACCCATGAACTCGGCGAGGAACTCGACGAAGTCGTCGAGGGTCTCGAAGGGCTCGGGCGGGGTGCCGCTTCCGTACTGATCGTCGAGCCAGAGCTCGAAGTCCGGCGCCCCGGTCACGCGGCGCAGGGCCGCGGCGAGCGTGACCGGTCCCGCGTTCGAGTCCGCCTCGCTCTCGATGGCGATGGACAGGCAGATCGAGAGCGCCATCGGCGCGCCGCCGCCTGCGTCGTCGGCGTGCTCCGCCGCGCGATGCGCGACGCGGCGCAGCGTACCGTGGTCGACGCCGGCGACGAGCAGGATCGACTCCGTCAGTTCGGCGTTCACGCGGATCGCGGCCTCGAGGAAGTCGCCGCGGCGGACCTCCTGATCGCCGCGCGATCGCGCGTGGGCCTTGGCTTGCTCGAGCGTGTTCTCGAGCGCGACGTCGAGGTGGGGAATCGGCTTGGTCATCGTTGAACTCCGGTGATGGGTGCGGCGGCGTGTGGCGGAAGAAGGGACGGACGACGGCTCGGGCGCGGGCTAGCTGGGCTCGGGGCGCAGCCCGACGAGGGCGGTCCGCAGCGTGTCGGAGTCGCGGCGCAGGGCCTGCAGCGCGCGCTCCACGACCACGTCGACGACAAGTTCCGCGGGTGCGGGGACGTCGAGGACGAGGTGGACGGTGCCCTCGAGGGTCATGACGATCTTCGCGGTCGTCATCAGGCCGACCTGCGCCAGCGCAGCGCGGACGGTCCAGTGCGCGTCGTCGACCTCGACCTTCGCGAGGCCGGGCACGACGAACTCGCAGAACGCGCAGTCCGCGCCCGGACGCACGAGGAACGAGAGTCGCCCTCCGTGCGGGATCGAGAGGAACTGACCGCAGATGGCGCCTTCCCAGTCGTCGACGGCGCGAACTTCGCTGACGTCCTGGTGGGATTCGAGGATCTGGTAGAGGTCCGAGAGGGTGGGGGTGTTCTTCATGGTGTTGTCCTGGCTCTTGGCCGGTTCACCCTCCTGAACGACGCCCCTCCTGCAATTCGTCACAAGGACGAAGAAGTCGCCGGCGAGGTCCGATCGCGTCGAGCCTCATTCGCTCCGACCGGTCGACCTCCGTTCGTCTCGCTCGACGGGGACCGACTTGCCGTCCACCCTCTGCCGCATCTCCGGCAGCGGGTCCCGGTTCGTCGAGTGCGACGCAGCGGCGAGGCTCTCGCCGAGCGCTCGCTGCTCGCGCGCGCGACGTGCGCGAAGATGCTGCAGCAGGAGACGCTGAAGACCGTCGTCCTCCGTGATCTCCGGAAGCTCGTAGCGGCGATCGTTCCACGACGTCATCGCTGGTCCCCCTGCGTCGCTTCCATTCGGAACTCCGGCATCGCGTGGACGATCTCGCGGATCCTGCGCCAGCGCCGATCGATCGAGCTGGGATGGCGGTCGAGCCGACGCGCGATCTCAGCCGGTCGGTCGATGCCCGCGAGGACGCACTCGAGCACGTCGCGCCCGAGCTCGTCGAGTCTCTCGTCGAGGCGGCGGACGATCTCCGCAGCGAGCTCCAGGCGCTCGACCGCGCGGTAGCGGTCGATGCCCTCGGGAACGTCCTGCGCAACGTCGAGCGGAGTGCTCTCCTTACGCTTCCGCATTCGGTCGAAGGCCAGGTTGCGCGCCAGGCGGAACACGAACGCGTCAGGCGTTCCCTGCTCGGTATACGCCTGACGCTCGACGGCCGCGAGGAACCTCAGCCAGGTCTCCTGCGCGAGGTCCTCCGACTCCGCGGGGCCGTACGCGAGCCTTCGGAAGTAGCGAGCCAGGCGGTGGTTCAGGCGTTCGTACAGCTCATCGAATCGAATCGCATCACACATCGAGGTGCTCCCGTGGGTCGTCGTCGCGGCCTCTGCGAGCGCGAGGCCTGCACTCCGGAACGCACCGGTCCTCGGGAATCGTCGGAGCGAAGAAGCGAGCGATTCTCCGACGAACGGCGAGCGCTCGACCGTTGGCGTTGCGGCGCCGCGCTCGACGGGAGCGCAGCGCGCCCTCGATCGGTCCGCGTCTGGTTCAATGACGAGGCCCAGGCACCGAACGCATCCGTGGATCGGTCCACCGGAACGCCCGTGACCGACTCGCTCATCGAAGACACCAGCTGGCCCCTCTTCGATCCGGACCAAGACATCGTTCTCCGGGTGCGGGATCTCGGCGAGGGTCAGGATCGACTGCGGGTCTGCGGCGCGCTCGCTGGCGGCTCGGTCCGCGAAGCGGACGCCCTCGCCGGTCGTTTCGTCGTCCCGGACGGGCTGCGCGAACAGGTCAACCGCGCGCTCCAGACCGGTCACCTCGGCGGGAGCATGCACGAGGGACCTCGCGCCGATCTCTTTCTCGGCTTGGATCCGCGGGAGGATGGGGAAGCGCCCGGGGTCGTCCGAGCCGGTCTCGCCGGAGCCCTTCGCTCCACGATGCCCGCCGGTGCCGCGCGTCGCCGGCTCGTCCTCGACGCGCCTGCGACGACGCAGCTCGGCCACCTTCCCCTCGAAGGGGTGCTCGTCGACGAGTCGCGGCCCTTCGAGTCGGGCCGCGCCGAGCTCGTGCGCTACGTGCACGTGCCGCGCGCGCCTCAGCGCACGCCGTACGCACCGTTCCTACGTCGCTACAGGGCCGTCGTCCTCGTCGGTGACGTCGAACAGTCGGGTCGAGATTCGGGCTCCCTGGGTGCGCTGCGCGACGAGGTGCAGGCCGTCGTCGACGCGCTCCGGATCCCGGGTGGCGAGGACGTCGGCGCCGAGGTCCTCGTCGCGTCGGTCACCGGCTCGCTCCAGATCAGGGGCGCCGTGGAGCGGGCGCTGCTCCTCGATCGGCGCGGCGACGACGAGGAGCGCGAGCAACGGCTCCGAAGGGCCCTCTCCCGTTTCCTGGGCGCCGCGCCGATCGACGTCCTGCACTACGTCGGGCACGGCGAGGAGGCGAGCGACTCGCCGGTCGGGCTCGCGTCCCAGCGGGTGTCCTTCTCGCTGCCCTTGCGCCCGGGCGACGCCGGCCGACCGCGCTGCGTGTGGGTGAGCGGCGACGAGGTCGCGGCGTGGATCCGGCGTCCGGTGCGGCTCTGCACCGTCAGCGCGTGCGCCGCGGCACCGCAGCTCGCCGAGGCGCTCTGCCGGGCGGCCGAGCACGTCGTCGTGATGGGGGCGCGGGTCGAGCCGCGCTTCGCAGCCGCGTGGTCGCGCGCGCTCTTCGAACGGCTGTTCGTCGAGCACCTCTCGATCGGTGCCGCAGTCGCGACGTCCAGGGACGCGCTACGAGCAGGGGAGTTCGAAGGCCGCGTCTGGATCCCCCGCCACTACGCGCGGACCCTCGACGACGCTGCGTTCCAGGACCTGCCCTTCCGTTCGTTCCTCGACCGGCAGGCCGTGCAGCTGGGTGTGATGGAGGGTGTCCAGCAGGCGTGGTGGCAGCCCAAGGACGAGGCGTGGATCGACCAGGTGTACGTCGAGATCGGCCTGGCCAGAGGCTCGGAGCCGATCGCCTTCGACCCCGACGAAGTCGACCCCGATCGCCCGACGACCCTTCGGGACGTGGTCGTGGAGGGCCCGCACCTTCGCGGACGCGCGCGCTCTCACTTCCGGCTCGTCGGCGAGGCCGGGTCGGGCAAGACGACCGCGGTGCGGGTCCTGGCGCGGCGGCTCGCTCGCGAGGGGAGGCGCCTCCCGATCTACGTTCGCCTGCCGGACTGGGAGAAGGTCGGGTTCGGCCTCGACTTCCTCGCGGAGCGCGGCATCGACGAGGGGATGCTCCAGCGGCACGGGCACGACATCGTCCTGCTTCTCGACGGCCTCGACGAGATCGACGAGCTGGAGGCGTTCCGAGCGACGCTGCGGAAGAGCTGGTTCCCCTTCGAGGAGGCTGCGCTGGTCGTGGCCGGGCGCTCGTCGGCGGGGAGTCTCGGCGACGGCTTCCTGCGGATCGACGTGGCTCCGCTGTCCCGCGAACGTGCGGTTCGGCTCGCGGCCCGGGTCCTCAACGTCGAGCGCGGCCAGGCAGAGCGCGACCTCGAGAACCCACGTCGCCGAGAGAGGGCGGCGGCGAAGCTCGCACGCATCGGAGACCCGATGGAGACCTCGGAGCGGGTGGTGGAGCACCTGGTGTCCGACCGCTTGCTTCGTCGCGAAGCCGAGGTCCCGCTGTTCGTGACCCTCGCAGCGCTCCTGTGGGCCGGCGGAGTCGAGCTCACGAAGGGTGGACGCACGGACTTCTACCGCCAGGTGCTGCACTTCCTCGTCGAGGACCGGCATCGCACGGAGGACGTCGGGGACGCGCCGGTGGACGAGCTGCGCGCAGCAGCGCAGGCCCTCGCCGTCGAGTGGATCGCGGTCAAGGAGCGGGCGTTCGATCTCTTCCAGGGGGCGAGCTTCGAGCGGAGGCTGCGTCAGGCGTGCATTGCCGACCGAGTCGTCGCCGAGGATCGCCTCGGCCAGGTCGCCGGATGGCCGTGCCGAGACGTCTGGAAGGCGCTGTTGAGGGCCGGCCTCTTGATCGAGGAGGGGGCCGGCGAACTGGGGTGGGCGCACCCCTCCTTCCCCGAGGCCCTGGTGGCCGAGGCTTTGGTGGAGCTCGCCCTCGAGAACTTCGACGCGGTCTTCTCGCTGACCGACGACCTGTTCGCCGCCCGTCCGGACGCCGCGTCGGCGTACGCGGAGGCCATGGCGCTCTTCGCGCTGGGGCTGCGCTCCGACGCCAAGCGCGAGGCCTGGGTCCGCCACCTCCTCGAGCGAGAGCGGACCGGCAACCTGGACGGACGCCTCACGAGTCGGCTCCTCTGGCTCGGCGTCACCGTGAGCGATGAGCTTGCCGCCGAGGTCGTCGGTGCGACCGGGGAGTGGGAGGAGAGGTTCGACCTGTTCGAGACGCTCGACGACGCCGACGCCGACGGCCTCGTCGCCTACCTCGGCGCGCTCGTACGTCATGCCCATGACGTCGCCGATGCCGGCGCACGCACGCTTCGAATGCCGGACCTCGGCTACGCGTGGTGTCGAGCGGAGCAGCTCGAGGGGAGCGGGCTCGGTTCGGAGGATCTCGCCGCCCTCCGCCGCCTCGTCCTCGAACGACTTCCGAGTCCGGACCCCGATCGACTCCGGGTCGCCTTCGAGACCATCGGGGGCGCGTGGACGACCGACGACGAGGAGCGCGAGCGCCTCGCCGCCGAGCGCTCCCGGATGGCTCCCTTCGACGGCGTCGACGCCGCGCCCACGGGAGCCGCCTTCTGGGTCGAGGTCGAGGGGACACCAGCCGGCGAGACGTTTTCGATGGGCGCCGATCCCCTCGACTGGAACTCCTACGGGAACGAATCGTCTCCCGACAACGGCGTTCGCCTCACGCAATACGCGATCTCGTCCGTCCCCGTGACGCGCGGTCTGTACCGCCTCTTCGATCCTGCGCCGCCGGACGACTCGCCCGGCCGTCCCGACGAACCGGTGTCGCGGATCACCTGGTTCGAGGCAAGGCTCTTCTGCGCCTGGGCGACCCACTGGCTGCGGCACTTCGAGATCCTCGGGCCCGACGAGGCGATCGACTTGCCGACCGAAGCCCAGTGGGAGTACGCCGCGCGCGAACGCGGGAGCTCGAAGGGCGAGAGCCGCTTCCACACCGGTCGCAACGAGGCGGCGCTCGCTCTCGCGGGCTGGTTCATCAGCAGCGACTACGGCGACGCGGGACGGCGCGTCATGCCCGTGGGTCTCCTGACGCCGGCGACGATCGGCGGGACGCACCAGTGCATCTGGGATCTCCACGGCAACGTGTGGGAGTGGTGTCGCAACGTCTACGCCGGGCGGCTCGGGGGCGGTGAAGATCCCGTCGGCCCGCCCTGGCCGACGGGCAAGGGCGCCGGTCGCACCCTCCGCGGGGGCTCGATCCGGGCCGTCCCGCGGAACTGCCGTGCGTCCTATCGCGGTCGCGTGGAGCCGGTCGTCGACGGCTTCGGCGACCTCGGTTTCCGCCTCGTCCGGACGACGTCCGGCTCCGTGCCGACGCGCTATCCTGCGAGGCCGTGACCGAGACGTCTCACGACAGCTCCGGATGGCCATCGATCGTTCCGGAGCGCGACATCCTCGTGCGCGCTCGCCTCGGGGCGGAGGGACGGGACGACCTCCAGATCTGCGGCGCGCTCGTCGGAGGCCCGGTGTCGCCAGCGAACGCGTTGGACGGCCAGTACGTTGCGCCGGAGACCCTGTTCGGCGAGGTCGCGAAGGCGCGCGAGAGCGGAGTCCTGCCGGGCAGCTACGACGAGGGGCCGCGCGCAGCGCTCCTGGCCTGCATCGAATCGCGGACGTCGGCGACCGACGGGACGACGGGACGTGATGCACTCGCCGGCGCGCTGCGCTCGACAATGCCCGCGGGTGAAGCGCGCCGGCGCGTCGTCCTGGATGCCCCCGCGAACACGAGCCTCGGCGTCCTCCCCTTCGAAGGAATCCAGATGAGCGAGACGCGGCCCTTCGAGACGGGCCGGGCCGAGCTCTTGCGGTACGTCGACGTGCCCGATGCGCCCGCGCGGACGCCGTACGCGCCGTACTTGCGTCGCTACCGCGCCCTCGTTCTCGTCGGCGACGTCGAGCAGACGGGACGCGTGTCCGGTTCGCTCGACGCGCTGCGCGGAGAGGTGCAGGCCGTCGTCGACGCGCTCCGGATCCCCGGCGACGACGACGTCGGTGCGGAGGTCCTCGTTGGCTCGGTGACGGGCTCGCTGCAGCTCAGGGGGGCGGTGGAGCGTCCGCTCCTCCTCGACAGGCGCGGCACCCGCGAGGAGCGCGAGCATCGATTCCGGAAGGCCCTCTCGCGCCTGCTCAACGCGTCTCCGATCGACGTCCTGCACTACATCGGGCACGGGGAGGAGGCGAGCGAGTCGAAGGTCGGCCCGCAGTCGGAGAGGCTGTCGTTCTCCCTCCCGCTGCGCCCCGAGGACGGGGGGCGTTCGCAGCGCGTGTGGGTGACCGGTGAGCAGCTGGCGAAGAGCCTGCGGCGTCCTGCCCGACTCGTCACCGTCAGCGCCTGTGCCGCGGCTCCGCAGCTCGCGGAGGCGCTCTGCGGTGCTGCGGAGCACGTCGTCGTGATGGGGGCGCCCGTCGAGCCTCGCTTCGCCGAAGCGTGGTCCCAGGCTCTCTACCGGCGACTCTTCGTCGAACGCCTTCCGATCGGCAGGGCCGTTGCCGGCGCGCGGGACGCGCTGCGAGCAGGAGAGTTCGAAGGTCGCGTCTGGATCCCGCGCCACTACGCGAGGACGCTCGACGACAGCGCGTTCCAGGAGCTGCCTCACCGGGCATTCCTCGACCTGCAGACGCGGCGTCTGGGAACGATGGAGGGCGTCCAGCAGGACTGGTGGCTGCCGAAGGACGAAGCGTGGATCGACCGGGTGTACGTCGAGACCGGTCTGAGCATGCCGTCTCCGCGAGTCACTGACGACGCAGACGCGAGCGACGAAGGTGACGGCTCGGAGGAGACCCTCAAGGCCGTGGTGACGAGCGGCCCGCACCTTCGGGGCCGGGCGCTACCGCACTACCGGCTTATTGGCGCAGCGGGTTCGGGGAAGACCACGGCGTTGCGCGTCCTCGTCCGGCGGCTGAGTCGCGAGGGGAAGCGCCTGCCGATCTACGTCCGGCTGCCCGACTGGGAGGAGGCCGGATTCGCGCTCGACTTCCTCACGAAGGGAATGCGCGACGTGGATCAGGAGGTGCTTCGCGAGAACGGGCACGACGTCGTGCTGCTGCTGGACGGACTCGACGAAATCGACGACGTGAAGTCGCTCCGCTCGGTCCTGTTCGACAGCGAGTCTTCCTTCGATGAGATGACGCTCGTCATCGCGGGGCGTTCGTCGGCGGAGAGCCTCGGCGAGGGCTTCTCGAGCATTGAGCTCTCGATATTGACGCACGAGCGAGCGAAGCGGCTCGCAGCTCGGGTGCTCAACGTCGAGAAGGGACAGGCTGAGTTCGCGCTCGACGATCCGGGCTCTCGCGATGAGGCCAGAGCGAAGCGCCTGAGGGTGGGGGAGCCGGCGGAATCCGCGGAGCAGGTTGTGGGTCACTTGGCCACGCATCCCTCGCTGCGTCTCCTCGCCGAAGTCCCGCTCTTCGTCACGCTCGCCGCGCACATGTGGGCCGACGGCGTCGAGCTGACGACGGGAGGGCGGCTCGACTTCTTCCGCCAGGTGATCGACTTCCTCGTCGGTGGCCGTCATCGCGATCGCAGCGACAGAAGCGGCCTCGTGAACGAGTTGACCGTGGCCGCCCAGGCTCTCGCCGTGGAGTCGATCGCGCGCCGACAGCAGGGATTTGAACACTTCCGTCGTCGGAAGTTCGGGAAGCGACTCGCTCAAGCGGAGTTCGCCAGGAGTGTCGTCGATCTCGACGACGTCACCGCGATCCTCGACTGGTCTTGCGAGAGAGTGCGTGAGGAGCTCTTGGCAACAGGGCTCTTGATCGGCTCTGCGACAGGGAAGATCCGGTGGACGATCCAGTCGTTCCAGGAGGCCTTGGTCGCAGAGGCGCTCCGTGAGGCGGCACTCGTCGACTTCAAGAAGGTACTCGG
>JBCCSK010000146.1:0-13240 GCA_039200205.1 Planctomycetota bacterium | reverse complement strand
CCGCCTCGGCGTAGCGACCAGCGTGCTCCTCGGCCGGGCCCGAGATGATCAGCGGCGTACGGGCCTCGTCGATGAGGATCGAGTCCACCTCGTCGACGATCGCGAAGTACAGGTCCTTCTGGACCTGCTGGCCCAGGGTCGTCTTCATGTTGTCGCGCAGGTAGTCGAAGCCGAGCTCGTTGTTCGTCGCGTAGACGATGTCGTTCGAGTACAGCGGCTTGCGCGCGTTCGGGTCGAGCGTCGACTGGATCGCGCCGACGGTGAGCCCGAGGTACTCGTAGATCGGCCGCATCCACTCGGCGTCGCGACGCGCGAGGTAGTCGTTGACCGTGACGAGGTAGCAGGGCCGGTCGGCGAGCGCGTTGAGAGCGAGTGCGAGGGTCGCCATCAGCGTCTTGCCCTCGCCCGTCTTCATCTCGGCGATCTTGCCCTGGTGGAGCACGTAGCCGCCCACGAGCTGGACGTCGTAGTGCCGCATCCCGAGCGTCCGCTGGCTGACCTCGCGGGTCAGCGCGAACATCTTCGTCAGGACGTCGTCCAGGGTCGCGCGCTCGGCGCGGACCTCCTCACGAAGGGCCCCGACCTCGGCCTGGATCTGGTCGCGGTCGAGCCCCTGGGCCCACTCCTCCAGGTCGTTGATCTCCTGGATGATCGGGGTCAGCTTGCGGACCTCGCGCTCGTTCTCCGAGCCGATCATCCGCTTGGCGAGGCGTCCGAAGCCCTCGCCGACCCTCGAGAATTTGTCGGTGATGTCGTCCCAGCTCATGATCGAAACTCGTCTGGCGCCGGGATCTCCCGCGTTCCCGGGCCGACGATCGAGCCAACGAGTATCGGTCCGGCCTCGCCCGATGCCAAGGGCCTATGCGGCTCGCGGGAATCGATGCGGGCCCATCGGCGGCCCCCGCGCGCGCCCCGGCCCCTACGCGCCGCGCCCGGCGTCCTTTCCGCTGGGCGCGCCGTTTCCGTCGCTGGGCACGCGTCTTCGTCAGAAGACGCGCCAGGGACGTCATCAGGGCGTGGGCAGCGCAAGCTACAGCGATTGCTGCCCGCGCCCTGAATCGGCGAGGAGCCGGTCGATCATCTCGTACAGCACCTCCCGCGGGTAGGGCTTGCGGAGGAGCCCGCTCGCCCGCTCGATCGTCGCCAGGTCGATGTCGCTCGCCGTGGCGAGCAGGAGGGGCACGTCCCGGGTCCGCTCGTCGTGTCGGAGCCTCCGCATCACCTCCTCGCCGTCGAACTCCGGCATCGCGAAGTCGAGGACGACGAGGTCCGGGAGTGGATCCTCGGTCATCCGGTCGAGCGCCTGGCGCCCGTCGAAGGCGGTCTCGACGTCGTAGCCCCGCGCCCGGAGCACGGCCGCAGCCCCGTGGCACACGTCCTCGTCGTCGTCGACGATCAGGAGCCGCGAGCCCGGGGCGCCGGCCCGCCCGGCCGCGCCGTTCCCCTCCAGGCGCGCGATGCCCTCGCAGATCGCCCGGAGGTCACCGTGGGTCGGCAGCTCCGCCTCGGCCCAGCGCGCCTCGATCTGACGCTTGAGATCGCCGTTGAAGGTCCGGAGCTCGCACCAGGCATCGTAGTCCGGCGTCTCCGGGTCGATCCGCATGTCGTCGTGCGTGTCGACCGAGAAGAAGAACTCGCCGGTGACCAGGTACTCCTGGATGACGAACTTCATCCACGGGTACCGGTCGTTGCCGAGCCGCAGCGAGTAGCGCCGGCGCCCCTCGCCGTCGGCCGGGCTCGTCTCGTCGAAGATGCCGGCGAGCTCCTCGAGCGTCGATGCCGCTTCGACGGCGCGCTGCTTCTCGAGCGGCCGCCCCGTCGCGCCACGGGGCCAGGCGAGGTCGACGTAGATCGCCGCCGCCTGTTTCACGTGCGAAGGGGTCAGCTGGCTCAACCTCACCAGCGACACCTCCCCGCGCGTTTTGGGGTCATCGCGTTCGCCTGAACGAATCGACGCATGCAAGCGCAGGATAGGACCGGGCCGGGCCCCGTGGAACCCGTACGGGAATCCTCCCGAGCGGCAGATTCCCTCAGCCGGCCTCGGGCTCTCCGACCTTCGACCGGGATGGCCCGAACAGCCCCGTCAGAAGCAGCAGGACCGCCCCTACGGTGATGCAGGAGTCGGCGACGTTGAACGTGGGGAAGTGCCAGTCCCAACCGTAGAAATAGACGTCGATGAAATCGCGCACCGGCCCGAACGGTCGGTCGGGCTGGAAGCCCGGGGCCCCCGCCTCGGGGCGGTAGAAGAAGTTGTCGTAGAGGTTGCCGAGGGCGCCCGCGAGGATCAGCACGAGCGAGGTCAGATAGACCGGCTGCCCCTTCGGCGTCCGGAGGATCAGGACCGTCAGGAAGACGGCCGCGACGCAGCGCCCCAGGACGAGGACCCAGGGCATGCTGCCCCCCTTCCCGAACGCCGCGCCGTAGTTGAGGTTCAGCATGAAGCCGAGCCACTCGCCGACGAGCGGGACGCGGGGGTGGCCCCGCTCCGAGCGAGGAATCTCCGCCAGGGCCTCGGGGTCCTGGAGCCAGGAGAAGACCGCGTGCTTCGACCACAGGTCGAGGGCCACGAGGGCGATGACGACGGCGAAGAGGGCGACGTGCCGCCGCGGGCTCGCGGGCTCCGGCCCGGCGGACGGGGCGGCCTCCTCGGCTCCGACTGCGCTGGTCATGGCGGGAGAGCCTACCGAGCCGGACTCCGGGCCCATCACATGCGCTTGAAGTCTTGGTCACTGCCCTCCACGCTCCAGCCATGAGTGCTGCGCGGCGATCGTCCAGCGACGACTCCGGGATCCCGCCGGACCTCGGGGCCGCGATCTCGGACTTCCTCGACGCGATGCGCGTCGAGGCCGGCCTGTCGCGCAACACGATCGCGGCCTACCGCTCGGACCTCCGCGCCCTCGCGTCGCGACTGGCCGACGCGGGCGTGGAGCGCTGGACCGATCTGCGGGAGGATCACGTCCTCGTCTGGCTCTCGGAGCGACGGGCCGGCGGGGCCGCCGAGTCGTCCGTTGCCCGGGGTCTCGTCGCGCTCCGGATGCTGGTCCGCTTCCTCCTCGCCGAGGGCGTGCTCCGGCGCGACCCCACGGCGCGACTGCCCGCCCCGAAGCTCCGCCGGCTGCTCCCGACGGCCCTGACGCCCGAGGACGTCGAGCGGCTCCTCGGCGCCTTCCTGGAGGCCGCGCGCGAGCCCGACTGGCGGGCCCAGCGCGACGTCGCTCTGCTCGAGGTTCTTTACGCCGGCGGCGCGCGGATCTCCGAGGCGATCGGGCTCTCGACGGACGACCTCCCGCCCGACCTCGCGAGCGCCCGGCTCCACGGCAAGGGGGACAAGATGCGCGTCGTCCCCCTCGGCGCGCGTGCGCGGGAAGCGCTGGGCCGCTGGCTCGCCGACGGCCGGCCTCCGCTCGCCCGCCGTGGCCGCGAAGCCGCCGTGTTCCTTTCGCGAACCGGACGTCCGCTCGACCGCTCGACGGCCTGGCGGCGCGTCAAGGAGGCGGCGCGCCTCGCCGGCCTTACGTCGAGCCTGTCTCCCCACGACCTCCGCCACTCGTTCGCGACCCACATGCTCGCCGGCGGCGCCGACCTGCGGGCGGTCCAGGAGATGCTCGGCCACGCGTCGATCCGCACCACCGAGATCTACACCCACCTCGACGAGGACCACGTCCGAACGGTGCACCGCATGCACCACCCGCGGGCCTGACGGGACCTACTCCAGCACGAGGTCGCGGAAGAGGACCGACGATCCGCCGTGGGCGCCGAAGCCCCAGCGCCCCTCCAGCGACATGCCGGACATGCGCACGCCGAAGGGCTCCAGATCCCCCACGAAGATCCGGAGCGCCTCGCCGTCGTACTCGATCCTGACGGGCGTCTCCTGCCCCTTGAGGATCCGGCGCTTCTTGCGGTCCGCGAGGGCGACGTAGGGCGCATCAGGTCCTGCACGGTGATACAGGTAGAGGCCGAATCCGGAGGTCAGGGCCACGTGGACCCGGGCACCGTCGACGTCGCCGAAGACGAAGTCTGCCTGCGCCGAGGACTCCTGGTCGTTGGCGACCGCGATGAAGGTGGTGCGCAGAACGAAGGGCTCGTCGCGGCGCGACTCTGCGGAGAGGATCAGCGCGTCGTTCTTCCCCGGACCGACGGCGTGCCAGCCGTAAGGGTGCGATGCGACGGCGCCGGACTCGACGATCCAGCGCGGCTGAAGCTCATCGAACATCTCGACCGCGCGGACGACGCGGGTGCCCGCCTCCGCGGCGTCGGGGCCTTCGACCTTCGCGATGAGGTAGGCCGCCATGTCACCGGCGCTCGCCGCGAACGGTCGGTCGGCAGCCCATGGCTCGAGACCGGTGCGGCTGAAGCCCACGAAGCCGCCCTCGCCAAGGGCACGAAGAAGCCCTTCTGCGCGCGTTCCGCCCCGGACTCTCGACGAGCCCATCGAACGGCGGAGCTCGACGAGCCCCGCGGACGTGAATGGCTCCTGGTCGATCGGGAGCGCTCGGTCGACGGCCATCAGCGCTTCGTGCGCAGCGATCCCGCACCGCCCCGCGCGGACCGCTTCGTCGTCCGCCGAGGCCGGAGCGACCAGGCGATTCGCCGCGGCGAGCGCCAGGGTCCGGTACGTGGCGGGCGGCAGGCCGGTGACGAACATCGATCGGTCGTGGATCCGCGGCGCGACCGCGACGGCCGGAGTCGGCCCGACGCCGAAGGCCTCGACGGCGAGAGGTCGCATCTTGCCGAGCAACTCGAACCCGGCGGGAGCGAGGAGCATCGCCTTGCGCAGCGCGTTCGGCGATTCGGCGAGCAGTAGCTCGATCTCCCCCGGGGATTCCGCAGCTCCCTCGGGAACCGCGAACCCCGCGCCAGTGACCGCTGCGTCGACGGCACCCGCGATCGCGAGCGCCGCTCGCGCCCAGAGATCGTCACCGCGCTCCGACCGCCACAGCGCCGACGCGCGGAGCCTTCCGTCCACGGCGGTGTGGACCCGGTCGTCGTCCGAGACCGCCGGCGGCGAGTCCTGCGCGCACAGCGGGCCGGCGAGGAAGAGAGCGAGAGCGAGGACGGCGGTCGGCATGGTCGGACGTCGGTACGCGGAGGGAGGGATCGGGTTGGCGCCAGCGCGCGGGACCCGCAGCGATCTCATCGGAGAGCTTCCGCGATCGTCCGCGCAAGATCTGGAGAGATCCCGTCGACCCGCACGAGTTCTTCGACGCTCGCCTGCGAGACGCCCGCGACCGAGCCGAAGGTCCGGAGCAGCGCCTTGCGTTTGGCGGGGCCGACGCCGGGGATCGAATCGAGACGGCTCGTGATCTTGCCGCGCTCCTTGCGGTGGTACGTGATCGCGAAGCGGTGCGCCTCGTCCCGGATGCGCTCCAGGAGGTGACGGGCCGCGCTGTGCGGCCCGAGGACGATCGGCGCCTCGGCGCCCGGGATCCACACGCGCTCCTCGACCGGCCCCTTGCGGCGGCCGCGCACGGTCCGTTCTCCGCGCGCCTTCGCCAGCCCCACCATCGCGACGTCGAACGCGCCGGCCTCCTGTCGCGCCTGGAGGGCGCGGGCGAGCTGAGGCGGACCGCCGTCGATGACGACGAGGTCGGGCAGGTCCCCCTCGCGCTGACCGCGCTCGAGGCTGCGGCGCACGACCTCGTGCATCGACGCGAAGTCGTCCTGGCCCTCGACGCTGCGGATCTTGTAGCGGCGGTAGCCGGCGCGGTCGGGGTGTCCGCGCCGGAAGCGGACGCGGCTCGCGACGACGTGGGCGCCCTGCGTCGTCGAGATGTCGAAGCAGTCGATCACGTCCGTGGACGCGTCGAGGTCGAGCAGCTCGACGAGCTGGGAGAGCGCCTCCGCGTCGCGGTCCTCCTCGTCCGCGGAAAGGCGCAGCGCCGCCACCGCGTTCTCGAACGCGAAGTCGAGCATCCGCCGGCGATCGCCGGCGTTGGGGACGAGCAGGCGCGTCTCGAGCTGCTCCTCCAGGAACAGCTGCTCGGCCGGCTCGCACGGCAGCAGGATCTCCTCGGGCGGCGTCCGGCGACCGGGCGCGTAGAGCGCCGTCAGAACGCTGTGGAGGAGCTCGCCGTCGGGCAGCTCGGAGCGGAAGTGGTGCGTGCGCGACTCGGCCATGCGCCGGTCCCGCCACGCGATCCGGTGCACGGAGGCGCGGTCCCCCCTCCGCGCGAGGCCGAGAACGTCGCGGTCGACGTCGTCCTTGGGCCGCACGCCCTGGCCTTCGATGGTCCGCCGCAGCGCGCGGAGCCGATCGCGCCAGACCGCGGCGCGCTCGTACTCCAGCGCCTCGGAGGCCTCGCGCATGCGCCGCTCCAGGTCCTCCTGCAGCTCCGCCGCGTCGCCGGACAGGATGCGGGACGCGCGCTGGACGAGCTCCGCGTACTCCGTCTCGCCGATCAGCCCGACGCACGGGGCGCTGCACAGCCCGAGCTGGTGCTTGAGGCAGGGCCGGCTGCGGTTGTCCATCACCGAGTCCGGGCAGTCGCGCAGCGGCACGACGCGGTGCAGGTCCGCGACCGTCCGGCGCAGCGAGCTCGCGCTCGCGAACGGCCCGAACAGCCGACTGCGGCCCCCCTCCTTGCCGACCTCGGGCGAGTGGGCGCGGACGTGCTTCAGCCGCGGGAAGCGATCGCTCAGGTCGATCCGCAGCATCCGGAACGACTTGTCGTCCTTGAGCCGGATGTTGTGCGGCGGCTTGTACTGCTTGATGAGCGTGTCTTCGAGCAGCAGCGCCTCCTGGTCGGTGCGCGTGACGAGCGTCTCGACCGAGTCGGCCTCCTCGGCCAGGAAGCTGATCAGGATCCGACCGTCGCCGCCGGGCCGCCGGTAGCTGGAGATGCGGCTGCGAAGATCGCTGGCCTTGCCGACGTACAGCACCCGCCCGTCGGGCGCGCGGAAGATGTAGACGCCCGGACGACGCGGAATCTCGTCGGGGCGCCACCAGGGGGGGTCGGAATCCGTGCGCGAGGCGGGCACGGCGCCTTTATAGGACGTCGCGGCTCGGCGGGCGATGCCGTCCACTCGCGGTCGCCGCAGCGGATCAGCTCTCGCTCTCGTGCCTGGGCCTGGGATACGCCCCGAGCTGCAGCCGGTAAGCACGGCCGTCCTCGGACCGCTCGTCGTGGTACTTGCGAACGAGCGCAGCGATCGCCTCCGTGAGCTCGTCGGCGAACGCCGCGCGCGCCTCGGGTGACGCGAATCGGACCTCCGTCTCCGCCGCGAACGTCGGCAGTCGAAGGCCCGCCTTCTCGGCGCCGGCTTGGAGCTCGCCGAGCTCACGGATCGTGCGGCTGGCGAGGGCGACCTGGTACGACGCGGAGAAACGGTCCTGGAAGCGCTCGGGCCCAGCGGCGAGCGGACCGAGGGCCGACGACGAGACGGCGTACGTCGTGCCCGTCCGGCGGAACGTGCGCTCGATGACGCTTCCTCGCTTGCGCTCCTCGACGAGCTCGACGAGCCGGTGGGCCTCGAGCTCGCGCAGGTGGTAGTTCACGCGCTGTCTGGGAAGGTCGAGCGCGCGCGCGAGACCGGCGGCGGATTTCGGCTCCTCCAGCGCGTCGAGGAGCGTCAAACGCGTGCGGTCGAGCAGAACCTGTGCGCGCTCGGGGTCGCGTACGATGTCGACGGCAACGGTCAAGACGTCACGCCCTCGCGGATCCTGCCGGCGAAGACGCGTGCGACGAGAGCGTCCCATCGCGCCTGGAGTCCGACGGGCGGCTCGACGTCGTAGGTCGCGCACCAGAGCCAGATCATCGATGCGCCCTCGAGGGGCCCGACCCAGAGCCGCAGCCACCCGTCGCCATGGCTCGAGAGGATGCCGACGCGGTCCTGGTCGTTGGACGCGACGACGGTGCCCGCGAAGCGGTCTCCGTCGATGGACTCGAATGCGAACGGCGCGCCAGCCTCGACGCCGTCGAAAGCGGCGCCGCATCCCAGACCGGTCTGGGCCGAGATCGCGGCCCACGCCTGCTCGGGCTCGACGTCGACGATCGCGCGTGTCCAAACGAGGTGCCGATCGTGACCACGGTGCCTCTCGACGTAGAGCTGGAGCGAGCGCAGCTCGATCGGCCAGCCGCGGGAGATCCCGTCGTACTCGCCGTCGAAACGCGCGTCGTCCCCGAAGCCGGAGTGGACGATGCGCAGCGCTGTCGTCCCGCCCTCGCCCGTGAGACGGAAGTCGATGAAGAGCGGGTGCTCCTCGTCGCCTCGGCCGCCCCACGCGTCGTAGCGAGTGCAGAGACGCTCGCCCTCTTCCAGGACCTCGATCGTCTGCTTCCAGTCGAAGTGGTCCTGCCAGCGCCAGGCCACCTCGCCCCCCACGCGCGGCTCCACGCGTGCCTCGGGGGCAAACCAGCGAGCGATTTCGTCGGGCTCGGTCAGGGCCCGCCAAACGGCCTCGCGCGGGGCGTCGAAGTGGAGGGTTCGTTCGAAGCGGCGGGGAGTCGTGTCGGTCATTGCGGTCACGTGGGGCTTGGGCTTACGGACAAGAAAACCTGTCCGTCGCCAGGACGCAAGGCCCACCGACAGGAAAAACTGTCGGCGCCGTGAGGCACGGCCTCGTCCCGCTGCCCCCCCCTGGCACCTCGCGTCCCAGTGATTGCCTGCCTTGCCCATCGCCGACAACCAGGGGTGCAAGCATCAGGTCGCGGGTCGCATGGTCGTCGCCAACGAGTGGTCGGGCGACCCTCAGGGTCACGCGCGCTGCTCAGTCGAAGTCGAGCTCGGTCCGGCCAATAGGAGGCGGCCACGGGAGAGCCAGAATCGACTCCCGCAGTCGAACCTGGAACGTCCCCGGACTCAGCCCGATCTCCACCCAGCCGTCCGCGTCCGTCTCGAACGTCTTCAGCCCGTACCACTCTCCTTCCTCGCAGACGACGACGTCGACCTCCGGCTGAGGCTGCCCGGCAGACAGCACGCGGAGACGCCGGCTCTCGACGTCGATCGTGACGGTGCGGGTCGCGACGCCCGAGGTGGCAGCGAGGAAGAGCGGATCCACGAACACCCAGTCCTCGCCGACGACCCGGATGCCGTAGTCGAGCGGCTCGATGACCAACGGCCCGACGGTCCATCCGATGCCGCGTTCGCCGCTGCAGGGTCCGCCTGGCAAGGGCTGCAGCAGCGCCTCGTTGGTCAAGCGGGCGGAGCGCGGCGGCGTCAGTTCGGTCGGTACGTCCAGTTCGATCGTCAACAGGAGCGGCGCGGGGTCGGGCCACGCGAAGGACCTCGTCACCGACTCCCCCGGCGCGAGCTCGAAGGTCGCGACGTGGAACTCGGGCCCCGGGCGGCCTCTCTCGTCGCGCGGAGCGATCAGGACGAGGCTGGCGGTTCCGGCGGGAATCCGTTCCACGGAGAACGACCCGTCCGGCTGCAGCGCCTGCGGCTCGAGGGACGCGTGCAACCAGTCTCGAACGCCATCGACCTTCAGGACGAACGACCAGTCCTCGGGCTCGAAGTGCTCCGGAAACTCGACCGCTCCCTCGACCGAGCCCCCGCGTGCGAGAGCGAGATCGACCTGGTCGATCGTCGAGCCCGAGCGGACGTCGAGGAGCGCGGATTCGACCTGACGCGAGCCAGGGACCCGGGCGATGACGCGGTAGGGTCCAGGTTCGAACGCTCGGAGCTCGAAGCGACCGTCCGCGGTGCTCGCCGCTCGATCGACCACGTGCCGCGCCGTTTCGGGAGCCGACGTGCTCGTCGGTGAGTCCGCGACGAAGCTCGTCGGCGAGTCGTCGACCTCGGCTGGACTGCAGAGGCGGACGTCGACCCCTTGGACCGGCGAGCCGTCCTTCCAGAAGCACCGTCCCCGGACGACTCCGTCGGCGACGAGCGCCACGTTCACGCTTCGCGCCTCACCCGCGCCCAGTCCGAGGACGTCGAATGTACGGCTCTGACCTGACGCACGGACGGTCAGACGCCAGTCGCCAGGTATGACCCCGGGCACCACGCCGTCCGGGCCGAGGGCGTCGGCCGTGCGGGCCCCTCGGCGGCTCGACGCGACACCGTCGACGATCGCTTCCAGCTCGACGGCTTCGATCGCGAGGGAAGCACCGGACGAATCCGTGACCTCCAGCTGGATCGAGCCGCTGCCGCGCACCTTCGCAAAGACGCGGTCGCCCGGCGTGACGCCGGACTTCTCCCACGCCTCGAAGCCCGGATGCTCGAGCCGCACGGTGTACGGGCCGCCTTCCAGGTCCCGGAACTCGTACCTGGACCAGGTCGGCTCGAACTCGTCGGCGGGCACGCTGTGACCGCTGCCGTCGATCAGTCGCACGCTCGAAGCGTCGAGCGGCAGGAACGCGTCCTGGTCCGCGGTCCTGACTGCGACAAGGACCCTCGAGGCGACCTCGGCGAGGCGGTCGGCGAGCACGTCGACGTGGATCTCGTCCCCCGGCGGTACGGTGACGAGAGCTCTCCGGTGGACGAGACCTCCGCGGAAGCTCACCTGGACCCGTATCGGCCCCGCCGGCACGTTCGCAACGCGGAACGTCCCGTCGGCGCGATCGACGTCCGCGTTCAGGGTCCCCACGTGACGTCCGCCGGGATCGTGCACGGTGGGAAGGCTGACGGCCACGTTGAGCTGACGGCCGACGACGGGCTCCCCGTTCGGGTGGAGCACGCGCCCCGTCACGACGCCGACCGGATGCAGCCGAGTCGTGCCGAGGTCGGTGGTCGCGTCGGCCGGGAGTGACGTCCAGCGCCAGCCCGCTCGACCGACGTCGCTCTCTGCAACCGCCAGCGAGAACTGCGCGGAAAGCGGTGGTTCGAAGGCGAGGTCCAGCTCTCCCTCTTCGCTCAGGACGCCGGACAGGTTCTCCCAGTCGCCGAGACCGCCGAAGGCGCGTACGGCGTCGGCGTTTCGACTCCATGCG
The DNA here is from genome assembly GCA_039200205.1 of Planctomycetota bacterium. Lineage (GTDB taxonomy): Bacteria > Planctomycetota > UBA1135 > UBA1135 > Saltatorellus. The sequence continues at coordinate 2,369 of JBCCSK010000146.1, read as the reverse complement.
GAGAGCCACCAGCGGGCTCCATTTGCCGGCTCTCCGTTGGGCAAGAGGAAGCGCCCGACGAGGCGCGCAGAATCATCGACGTCGCCCGTCCCGGAATCCTGCGCCGCAGCCCGCGCGCCGACGGGCGCAGCGATCTGAGCCAGTGCCTCCGTCCCGTCGTCGCTCGGTCTCGCCAGCGTCGCGTCTTGGATCGCCGGCGCCACCTCTTCGCCCGGGCTCTTCCAGACCCGCGGAACGACGACGAGCGCCGCTCCGATCGCGAGCGCCAGAGCGGTCCAGCCCATCGCGACGGCTGCTCCGGCCGGAGTGGCTTCCTGCCCTGACAAGGGCAAGAGCGCTCCCGCCCACGCGCGCCGCTCGCCTCCGTAGGCGTCGTCCAGGCGGACGCGCAGTCGTTCGAGGCCGCGACGAACGCGTTCGCTCATCGTCGAGAGCGCGACCCCTTCCTCCCGAGCCGCCGCGCTGATGGAGAGGTCGGTCACGTAGACGAGGTAGAGCGCGCGCCGGAACGGCTCCTCCAGCGCGAGCAGCTCACGCGCCGCGCGTTCGCGCAGCTGAAGGGACTCGACGAGCTCGTCCGTCGCGGGAGTCGAGCGATCGCTGTCCTGCGCGATGCTCGCTGCGAGGTCTCGCTGGCGCGTGCGGGTGCGGAACATGCGCCGGCCGGAGTTCCGAAGGACGCCGGCGAGCCACGGGCGCGAGGCCTCGGAGCCGCGGCCGCTCTGGTGGGCCGCGAGCCAGGCCTCTTGCGCGAGGTCGTCGGCGGCGTCCGCGTCGCCGATCAGGCGGCGCGCGATTCGGCGCAGCCAGTCGTCGTCAGCGAGCACGGAGTCGAGGTTCATCTTCGTCATGAGTCTCACAGCGAGGTCGTACGAGCGCACCTGGGGAGTGCCTCGAGGCGTCCGGTCCTTCGGGGGAATCGCGGGAATCCGAGCCGTGGACCGCGTTCCGTCGTGGTGACTCGAGGCGTTCGCCTGGTCATCGGCGAGGGGCCTGGGCATCGCTCGCCGCCCGGGCCCTCACGCACGCGAGAGCGGAGGATCGAGAGCGAGGGGCTGATTCGGCGGAAAGCGGCAACCTCGCGGCGCTCCCACGGATACTCCAGGGCGTGCGACGCATCCCCCTCGACGTTCCCGCTGGCATCGAGCGGACGGCACCCCCGGATCCGGAGGTGCTCTCCCTTCAGCTGGTGCGGTCGCTCCCTCGACTCCGCCGGCATGCCGCGCGCCGCGTCGGGCCGGAGCGTGCGGACGACCTCGTTCAGGAGACGCTCGTTCGCGCACTCCAATCGACGGACTCGTTCGACGAGACGCAGCCCGCCTGGCCGTGGCTGCGCGCGATCGCGGATCGCGTCGCTCTGCGGAGCGCCGAGCGCGACGCGCGGCGCCCGGAGAGCACCGACGGCATCGATGAGTTCGGGGCCTACGATCCACAGCGCGGCCTCGGCGACTCGCGCGAGGAGGCGGCGGCTCTACTGCGTCGCCTGCGCGGGCCGGAGCGCGACGCGCTGGAGAGGCACTACATCGGCGGCGAGAGCGTCGCCGCGATCGCTGACGCCACCGGAGCTGCCGTCGGGACGGTGAAGGCCCGGCTGTCGCGTGGGCGTCGGCGGCTCTTGCTCCTGGTCGGCGGCGCCGCCGGCCTGCTGGCCGCTGCGCTCACGATGGTCCCGCGTGGGTCGACCCCTCGCCCGCCACGCATCCTCCACGCCTCGATCGACTTCGAGGTGAACTCCCCCGCGCCGCCGCGCTTCGAGCGCGTCGTTCTCGAGACCGTGCCCACCGATGGCTGGCGGATCGAGGGCGCGCGTCTCGCGGACAGCAGCTCGCCCGATGCCGACGCCAGTCGACCGGAATCGCGATGATCGCTTCACTGACGCTCGTCCCGCTGACGCTCGCCCTTCTCCAGGACGGCGCAACCGTCGCGCAGGAGGATCCCGTCGCACGGGTCGAGAGCGACCGCAGAGTCACGCTGACCGACGCCGAGGCGGCCCCCTACGAGATCCGAATCCTCGACATCTCGGACCTCACGGGCGCCGACCGGCTCGCGGCGTTGCGGGAGGCGATCGAGAACGAGCTGCTGGACGAGGAGGTTCGGATCGCCGCGCTGGAGCGCTACCTCGACGTCGTCGCGTCCGGCGAGATGGAGGACCGGGCACAGGGGCTCGTCCGATCGATCGAGACGTTCTGTGACTCCGAGTCGAGCCAGATGCGGATCGCGGTTCCAGTGCCGGGCGAGATGATCGTCGCGGCCGACGCGCGCACGCATCGCTGGATCGACCGGTTCCTGAGCGGGACCCGCCAGTTCGACGGCTTCATCGACGTGGAGGTACGGCTGTTCCACGTCGCCGCCGGGACAGCGGCCGAGGT
>JBCCSK010000145.1:0-13259 GCA_039200205.1 Planctomycetota bacterium | reverse complement strand
GGCGCTATTCTGTTTTTTGGAGCGGTGTCGGTTGCTGCTGGGGCTGCCGCGCGGCCGCCCCGCCGCGGGCGCGGTCTCGTCGGGTCGGTTCATCGGGAGGTCGCGTCAGGCGAGGGACTCGAGCGCGCGGTACAGCACGCCCTTCACGAGGTGGACCTTGTAGCCGTTGTGATCGAGGGGCACCGCGTCGGCGACGGCGGCCTCGCCCGCGGCCTTCCACGTCTCGGGCGACATCGGTCGACCGACGAGCGCGGCGGCAGCCTCGAGCGACGGCCACGGCGTCGGCGCGACGCCGCCGAGCACCACGCGCGCGCTCACGATCGTGTCGCCGTCGAGGTTCACGGTCACGGCGACCGCGGCGAGCGCGAAGTCGTAGGACGCTCGCTCCTTGAACTTCAGGTACGTCGAGCGCTCTCCGGCCGTCGGCGCCGGGACGACGACGCTGCGCACGACCTGGTTCGGCGCGAGCACCGTCTCGGTGTCGAGAGCCGCGTCGGGCAGCACGTAGTACGCGTCGAGCGGGATCGTGTCGTCCCCCTCCGGTCCGCTGACGTCGACCGAAGCGCCGGCCGCGACGAGCGCGGTCGCCATGTCGGAGGGATGACTGAAGTACGACGGTCCCCCGCCGAAGATCGCGGCGTACTTGCTGAAGCCGAACTCGGCCAGGCAGACGTTGCCGCCCTTCTTGAAGCACGTCACGTCCGGGTGCCGGTAGTACGGACACCGCGGGCGCTGGTTGAGGTTCCCGCCGAGCGTTCCCTGGCTGCGGATCTGCGGGCTCGCGACGGACCGCGCCGCCTCGCGAAGGGCGGGGAAGCGCTTTGCGATGACCTCGCTGTCCGCGATCGCCTGGATCGTCGTCGTCGCACCGATCACGAGGTCGCCGCTCTTCGCCTCGTCGATCCGCGCGAGCCCGAGGCCGCCGATGTCGACGAGCGCCTCGGGCTCGTCGATGCGGTCCTTCATGACGGTCAGGAGGTCCTGCCCGCCCGCGATGACCTGGGCGCCGGTGCGCGATCGCTCCGCGGGCAGCGCTGCGATCGCCTCGTCGATGGACGTCGGTGTCCTGTGGTCGAAGGGGCGCATCAGACCTTCCCGTAGAGGGCCTCGAGGACGTTCGCGGGCGTGAACGGCATGCGCGTCAGACGGACGCCGCACGCGTTGTAGATCGCGTTCGCGATCGCGCTGTGGCCGGGGATCACGGGCGCCTCGGCCATCCCGCCCACGGCCGGACGCTGGTCCTCGTCGTCGATGATCGTCACGAACTCGGGCATCTCCTGGGCCCCCGCGATCCGGTAGACGTCGAGGTTGTCCGAGACGAGGTAGCCGTACTGCTCGTCGAACGAGCGCTGCTCCAGGAGCCCAAAGGACAGCGCCTGGATCATGCCGCCGTTGATCTGGCTCCGGAGCGCGAGGCGGTTCAGCGGGAGCCCCTGGTCCTGGACGGCGACCATCTTCACGACGCGAACCCGTCCCGTCATTGCGTCGACCTCGACCTTCGCGGCCTGGGCGCCGTGGACGTTGCCCTCGTAGAGCGAGGCCTGGAACTGACCGCGCGCGACCAGCGGTTCGCGCAGGAGCGCGCAGACCTCGATCCACGCGAGGGATCGATCCGGATCGTCCCGAACCATGACGCGACCGCCCTTCCACACGTAGCCGCCGACGGGCGCCTCGAGGACCGTGGAGACGCGCTCCTCCAAAGCCTCGCGCGCGCGGTGTGCGGCGTCCTTGATCGCCGGCGCCGAGCTGCCCGTCGTCACGCTGCCGCCCGATGCGACGCTCGGCGGAAGCGAGCTGTCGCCGATCCGCGGCGTGACCTGATCGACGGTCAGTCCGAGCTCCTCGGCGACGATCGCCGCAACGTACGTGCGGGCGCCGGTCCCGAGGTCCTGGGTCGCCGTCGCCGACACGACGCTGCCGTCGGGGTGAACGGTGACGTCGCAGGTCGACCCGCGACCTCCAGGGCTCCACACCGACACGCCGAAGCCGATCCCGACCGCGCGTCCGGTCTCGTCCGGCGTCCCGGGTTCGATGTGATGCGGGTGGTCGTACCAGCCGATCTCCTCGGCGGCGCGCTCGAGCTGGCGGTGGTGCACCGGCGACTCGAGGTTCCGGACGCGGATGTCGACCGGGTCCATGCCGAGTTCGTACGCGAGCTCGTCGACCGCGCTCTCCATCGCAAACGACGCCTGGGGGTGACCCGGCGCGCGCATCGCGCGGCTGGAGTCGGTCGCGGTGTGGACCGACGCGATCCGGCTCATGACGCTGGCCTCGCCCTCGACCCTGTAGATGTAGGGCGGACGCGGCAGCGCGCCGCCGCCGACGCCGCCGTAGCGCTCGGCGTCGAGGCGCAGTGCCACGAGCCCGCCGTCGTCGCTGGCGCCGAGCTTCAGCGTCTGCTTCGAGCCGGACCGGTTCCCCGCCATCGCGAACTCGTCCGCGCGCGTCAGCATGAGGTGGACGGGCCGGCCGGTCGCCTCGGCGACCTGGGCGCAGACGGCGCCCTCGCGGCCGGGGCCGAACTTCGAGCCGAAGCCGCCGCCCATGTGCGGAGTCACGACGCGAATCCGACCGCCCCTCTCGAACGCTCCGGCGAGCGCGCGCGGGAGGCCGCTGACCGCCTGGGTCGAGGCGTGCACGAGGACCTCGCCGTCCTCGTCGATGGGCTCGACGACGTGACCGTGCGTCTCCAGGCACACGTGGTGCTGGACGGGGATCTCGTAGGTCCGCTCGACGATCGCCGCGGCGCCGGCGAACGCGGCCTCGACGGCCGCCTCGTCTCCGCTCTCGTTCCGGCGGTCGACGTTCGACGTCGCGCCGGGCCGGCGGTTCACGATCGGGGCCCCGTCGGCCTTGGCCTGCTCGGGCGAGACGACGGGCTCGGCGCGCTCGACGTCGGCGATGATCGCGGCGAGGGCGTCCTCCGCCTGCTCCGGCGTCTCGGCCGCGACGACGGCGAGAACGCCATCTTCGCCCGAGTAGCGCACCTCGTCACCGGGCTCCTTGAGTGCCGCGGCGTAGGCGACGCCGGGGAGGGCCTCGGCGGGCGCGACGTCGATCGACTCGACGGTGGCACGCGGGAACGGGCACAGGAGAAGGCGCGCCCAGAGCATCCCGGGCACGCGCACGTCGTGCGTGTAGACCGCGCGCCCGGTCGCCTTGACGGCGCCGTCGACGCGCGGGATGTCGCGATCGAGGACGTCGAGGTCCTCGCGCGGTCCCCAGCTCGGATCGGCGGCGCTCATCGGCCGCTCCCGTCCTTTCCGCGCATGCGCTGGACCTCCTGGGCCGCCTCGAACACGTGCGGGTACGTCCCGCAGCGGCAGAGGTTGCCGGAGAGCTCGTAGCGCAGCTCTTCGAGGTCGGCGTCGGGACGTCGCTCCAGCGCGGCGTGGGTCGCGACGACGAAGCCGGGCGTGCAGAAGCCGCACATCATCGCGTCCTTGCTACAGAATGCCTCCTGGACGTCCGACATCGCGTCCGGCGTTCCGAAGCCCTCGACGGTCGTGATCTGCTTGCCCCTGCAAGCGACGGCGAGCGTCAGGCACGCGTAGGCGGGCTCGCCGTCGAGCAGGACCGTGCACGCACCGCAGGAGCCGCGGTCGCAGACGAGCTTCGTGCCGGTCAGCGGCGGATCGAGGTGGACGCGCAGCGCGGAGAGCAGCGTCGTCCGCGGCTCGACCTCGACCTTGCGCGGCGCGCCGTTGACGACGAGTGAGATCTCGATCGCCCCCGACAGGGTCTCGACGCCGTCGGAGGAATCGGACTCGGCCTGCGGTCTCTCACCCGAGGCCGATCCCAGGAGGCCACCGGCGGCGGCGACCTGGCCGGCTCCGCGCAGGAAGGACCGGCGGCTGATCGGAGGGGTCTCCGGCGGAGGGGGCTCGTTCTCGCTCATGGGGCTCGTCACGGTTGGGGCGTGATACGACGCGCCCGAGCAGCCCGCCGCGGCGCGATCGTACGGCCGCGTCCCCCCTCCGCGCCACGGAGGGCCCCAGGCCGGAACGGGCTTCGAACATCCGTGCGGCCGGGCGACGCGCCGCAAATTCCCGTGCGGAGCGATGGCATGCGTGCTTCGATCCGCCGTAGTGGGCATCCTGCCCCGCCCGCGACGCCCTCGACACGCACCGCATGACCTCACACGCCACGCCGCCCGCGGCCTCGACCTCGGACGACGGCGCGCCCTCCAGCCCGGAATCGGCGACGTCCATCGTCCGCCTGAAGGGGCTCGTCAAGCACTTCGGCGACGTCCAGGCCCTGCGCGGCGTCGACATGGACCTGCCGCCAGGCCCCGTCGGCCTGCTCGGTCCGAACGGCGCCGGGAAGACGACGCTCATCGGCCTCCTGCTCGGCCTCCTGGAGCCGACGTCGGGCGAGGCCACCGTCGCCGGGCTCGCGCCCGTGACGCGCGCCGCACGGATCGAGATCCGCAAGCGCGTCGGCTACATGCCGGAGAGCGACTGCCTGCTGCCGGGCATGAGCGGCGTCGAACTCGTCGCGACGCTCGGCCGCCTCACTGGACTGTCAAAGGTCGACGCGATGACGCGCTCGCACGAGGTGCTCGACTACGTCGAGCTGGAGGAGGCGCGCTACCGGCCGCTCGACGGCTATTCCACCGGGATGAAGCAGAGGCTCAAGCTGGCCCAGGCGCTCGTGCACGATCCGGAGCTCCTGCTCCTCGACGAGCCGACGAACGGGCTCGACCCCGCGGGACGGCGCCACATGCTCTCGCTCGTCGAAGACCTCGGTCGCAACCAGGGCAAGAACGTGGTCCTCTGCTCGCACCTGCTCCCGGACGTCGAGAGGACGTGCGACCACGTCGTCGTCCTCTCGAAGGGACGCGTCGTCGAGCAGGGCTCGATCGCCGAGCTGACGGCGGCGGACGCCGCGCGCGTGCGGGTGGAGGTCGATCCGGAGAGCGCGCACGCGTTCGAGGCCGCCGTCCGCGGCGCGGGCATCGAGGTCGAAGCGGGCGAGTCGGCGGGCTTCGTCGTCACCCTGCCCAAGGGGGCCGAGGACGCCGACGAGCTCTGTGCGATCGCAGCGCGCGAAGGGGTCGTGCTCGACGCGATCGACCCGGTCCGCTCGACTCTCGAGCAAGTGTTCCTGCGCGCCGTCGACGAGGACGAGGCGCCCGCCGAGGAGAGCGCGTGAAGGCCGCAACGCACACCGAGGTCTACCGGAAGTTCGACGGCGAGCTCCAGCGCAGGCCGAACCGGGCGAGGACGCTGGCGTGGTCGGGCGTTCGGATCGGATTCCGACGCAAGCTGCCCGCGCTCCTCCTGTTCACGATCCCCGCGATCTCGACGATCGTCACGTCGTTCATCGTCCAGCTGAAGTTCGAGGCCGAGGCGGGCACGATCGGAGGCATGTCTGGGGCGCCGAGCATGCAGTCGAAGGCGATGGGCGCCGCCCTTTCCCAGCAGATGGGCGAGGTCGAGGCCATCATCTTCACGCTACTGAAGCAGATTCAGTACTTCGTGGTCCTCGCGATGGGCTGGTACGGGGCTGGACTGATCGCCGAGGACAAGAAGCTGCGCGCGAACCTGCTGTACTTCGCGCGTCCGATGACGCGCTGGACCTACTTCCTGGGCAAGTTCGGAACGGTCGCGTTTTGGGGAGCGTGCGCGGTCGTCCTGCCCGTGACGATCGTCTGCTCCGTCGCGGCGTTCGCCTCGCCGGACTGGGCGTTCGTGCGAGAGGCCTGGCCGACGATCCTCAAGCTCGAGCTCTACGCCGTGCTCTGGGTCATCGTCCACGGGCTGCTCATCCTTGCGATCTCGTCGGTCTGCGATCGGCGCAACCACGCTCTCGCGGGGCTGTTCGGCTTCTACTTCCTCAGCGGCTTCGGAGCCGAGGCCATGTCTCAGCTGTTCGACGGAACGGGCTGGCGACTCATGTCCATCCCCCGCAACTTCGAGCGCATCTCCGACGCGCTCTTCGACACCGAGTCGTACTTCGTGAACTGGCCGCTGGAGGCGACCGTCTGGGCGCTCGGCTTCCTCACGCTCGCCTGCGCGATCGTGCTGGCGCGACAGACCAAAAAGATGGAGGTCGGCGCGTGAGCGGGGCGATCGTCGAAGCGAAGGGACTCGGCCGCTGGTACGGCGAGGTCGTCGGACTGGGCGACCTCACCGTCGACGTCGAGCCGGGGATCACCGGGCTCGTCGGGCCGAACGGCGCGGGCAAGTCGACGTTCATGAAGGTCATGGTCGGCGAGCTCCGGCCCCACCGCGGTACGATCCGCGTCCTCGGGCATCAGCCGTTCGCGAGCCGCGGCCTGTACCGTCGCCTCGGCTTCTGCCCCCAGCAGGATGCGCTCTACGAGCACCAGACCGGCCGCACGTTCGTGCGCGACCTTCTGCGCCTCGGCGGATTCTCGCGCAGCGAGGCCGACGCCGCGGCCGTGCGTGCGATGGAGAAGGTCGGGCTGTCCGACGCGATGGACCGTCGCGTCTCCGACTACTCGAAGGGCATGCGCCAGCGCACTCGCCTCGCGCAGTCGATCGCGCACGACCCCGACCTCGTGATCGCTGACGAGCCGCTGACCGGCCTCGACCCGATCGCGCGCCGGGAGGTGCTGGAGCTGTTCCAGGGCCTTGCCGCGGCAGGCAAGTCGGTCATCCTCTCCAGCCACGTCCTGCACGAGGTCGAGAGCCTCACGCAGACGATCGTCCTGATCCACCGCGGCCGGCTCCTCGCGCAGGGCTCGGTGCGCGACGTCCGCAGGCTCATCTCTCGTCACCCGAGTCGCGTCAGCGTCGTCGCGCGCGAGCCGCGCCGCCTCGCGTCGGCCCTGCTCGAGCTGGAGCACGTCCGCGCGGTGAACCTCGCGCCGGACGACGAGACGCTCCTGATCGAGACGGCGGACGTCGCCTCGTTCCACTCCGCGTTCGCCGGCGTCGCCGCGGAGGTGCGCGCCGGCGTGAAGAAGCTCCAGAGCGACGACGCGAGCCTCGAAGCCGTCTTCGACTACCTCGTCGGCTAAACGAACATCTCCCCATGGGCTACGTCACGGAATCCGTCCGCGCCACCTGGCTCGTCTTCCGCATGCACCTCGCGACGATCGCGGGGTCGCGGCGGACTCTCGCGGGAATCGTGCTGGCGGCGATCCCGCCGCTGCTGGCAACCCTCGCCGCGCGCTTCGCTCCGTCGGATGCAACGGGCGGTGAGATCTTCGCCGCGCTCGGCGTCCTGCTCCTCGTCCAGTTCGTCGTTCCGATGCTGGGCGTGTCGCTGGGCGTCGGGGCGATCGCGGACGAGGCCGAGTCGCGCACGATCACCTACCCGTTCACGCGGCCGATTCCGCGCGCGTCCTTCTTCCTGGGCCGCTGGTTCGCCACGCTCGTCAACGTGCTAGGGCTGATCGCGGCGAGCGGCATCGGCCTCGCGATCGCGTCGTCGATGCGCGCGTCCCCGCCCGACTCCGAGATGGTGCGGAGCGTCCTCGGCGCCGCGCTTCTCGGGGGGACGATCTACTCGCTCGGCGCGGCGGTCATCGGGATCCTCGCCCGCCGCGGGCTCATCATCGCGCTCGGCTACGCATTCGCGATCGAGGGCCTGCTGGCGAACGTCCCTGGGTCGACGCAGAAGATGACGGTCCAGTACCACCTGCGCTCGATCTTCGTGGAGAAGGACGTCGACCCGTGGCAGAGCATGGACATCTTCGAGCTGTCGAGCTTCCTGCCGCCCACCGAAGCGCTCGTGCGCATGGCGGTCGTCGGCGCACTGCTACTCGCGTTCGGGACGTGGGCCGTCACGCGTAAGCAGTTCGTGCTCGCGTCGTGAGGCGCCCGCCCTCCCGGGGGGACACCCGGGAGGACACGCTGTCCACGCCGGGGCGCGCCCTCCGGAGTCCAAGGGCCGTCGAACCCGCCCCAGGGGCCCTCTGAGCGCCGAAACAGCCGGTTGGCACACCGCGTGCTCTTCCCCTGGCGTCGCGCAGCACCGCGCGGCACGACCGGACGCCGCCCCACCGCGGCGGCCCCGATCCGAAGAAGGAAGGCACCGATGAACCTCGATCCCAAAGGACTCCTCCGCTCGTCCAAGGTCGCCCTCGGCCTCGCGGCCCTCGCCGCGACGCTCGCGACCGCCGAGCCCGCGGCCGCCCAGCGGCGCGCCGTCGGCGACGTCTGGGAGGTCACCGCGAGCCGCGCCGGGGATCGCGGAGGCGCTTCGGTGACGGTCGGCGACCGCGGAACGTCCTTCCGCGCGAGCTTCGGCCAGCGCAGCCGCGGCGGCCGCTACGTCACCCGCTACGAGCGGGTCTGGGTGCCCGGCTTCCAGCGACAGGTCTGGGTCCCGCCGGTCTACGAGTGGCGCTGCGGCCCCTTCGGCAACCGCATCCGCGTCTGCGTCCGCGCCGGCTTCTACCGCACCGAGTGCGTGCCCGGCCGCTACGAGAGCCGCCCGGTCCAGGTCTGGGTCCCGCACCGCGACCAGAGCGTCCGCCGGGATCGCGTGACCCACGTCGGGCGCCGCTACCGGCGCTAGACCGCTCCATCGTTCACTCACGGGGAAAGGTGGATGGGTCCCCGCGGGTGGGACCCCCTTGGCACTGGGCCTTGGGGGTCCTTGTTCATTTCTGGGCGCGACTGCGCGCGACCCCGAAATCCCCCGCGAGCGTGTCACTCGACCGCGTCGACGAGGTATTGCGAGTGTTAAGGAGCCTTCCTCCCCTCGCTGCTACCAACATGCTCGCAACCTTACTCCTCCTCACCGCGCTTCCGGCACCGCAGCAGTTCGAAGCTGCGGTCCAGCTCAATGACCCCGCAAGTGCCGACGAACTCGTCGTCGGAGACTTCGATGGCGATGGCTTCGACGATCTGATTGCCATCGATAGGACCTCCACTCTGACTCTCAGCGAACGACGCCTGGCCCTCTTCCTCGCGGATGGAGCCGGCGGATTCGAGCGCTCGCGCCTGTTGGACGTCGATTCCGCGGGTGACGACCTCGCCGCGACCGACTTCGACGGCGACGGCGATCTCGACCTGGTCGACATCGTCGGCAACGCGAGAGGGTTCGCCAACCAGATCCGCGTGCGCGTCAACGATGGGAGCGCGTCGTTCTCGCCCCCTTCGCTGCTCCAGCCGATCCCGGGGCTCGCCAAAGACCCGTTCGGCGCCACGCTCGACCTCGTGGATCTCGACGGGGACGGCGATGACGACTTCGTCTTCGAGGTCGTCCCGCTCCTGGGCCCAACCAGCACGTTCGTTTCGATCTCCGTCGGCGGCGGCGTGCTCGCAGCGCCCACGCTCCTCCTGCCTCCGGGTGTCATCGCGGGGTCGTTCACGCTCTCCGACCTCGACGGCGACGGCGATGCGGACGGGCTCGGAACGGACGGATTCGAGATCCTGACCGTGTGGCGCAACGACGGCACGCTCCCCCTGACGACGCAGTTTCCGGCAGGGCCCGGGTCGAACGCGCTCGATATCTCGACGACCGCCGACGTCGATGGCGACGGCGACCTGGACCTGGTTGCACGGTTCGCCGACGTCGTCCCGAACACGATCGAGTGGCGCGAGAACGTCGGGAACCTGCAGTTCGCGCCGCCGATTCTGATCGACACACTCGGCACCTCGGCAACCAACGTGCTGGTCGATGACCTGGATGCGGACGGTGACGTAGACGTCGGCGTCGTCGACGGTGACACCACGCAGCCGAAGTGGTCGGAGAACGTGGGAGGTGGCAGCTTCGCGGCGCCCCAGCCCCTTCCCTCCCAGCCGTGGTTCATCGGGTTCCTCCTCGCCGTGGCGAACATCGATGGAGACGGGCGGAACGACCTCGTCCGAGCGGGCACCTCCGGACTGGCCGTCGCGAGGACCCTCCCCGCCGGCAGCCAGGACGTCTGGAGCCCGCTCGTCGAAGTCTCCACTCCGAGGGTCCGGCAGAACGTCGTCGCGACGGACGCGGACGGTGACGGCTTCCCCGATCTCGTGGGTCTGAATGCCGGGGTGATCTTCCCTGGCTCGCCGAACGCACTGTTCTTGGCCCGTGGGAACGAGAGCAATGCGCTCTCTCCAATTCGAACCCAGACGCTCCTCACCGGTCAGGCCGCCGCGAGCGTCGAGGTTGCGGCCGACCTCGACGGCGACGGTGACGACGACCTGGCGGCTCGGACCGCGAACGGCCTGACGACGATCGAGAACGTCGGTGGTGCGTTCCAGTCCGTCACGGGCACGCTCTCGGGGGATCCCGTCCCGACCTTGGCGGCGGGAGATCTGGACGACGACGGCGATGACGACCTGGTCTTCGTCGACGAGGCGAGTGGACGGATCGAGTGGCTGGAGAGCACGGGACTGACCCTGCCGCCGACCACGCGCGTCGTCGGTCAGGCCATTGCCGTGCCGCCCGGAGGCTTCGCCAGCGGTCGCTTCGCGATCGGCGATGTCGACGGCGACGGCGTGACGGACGTGTGCACGAGCGTCCTCGCGAGCAGCGGCGACGGGCGCGTCCTGTACTTCCGCGGCCTGGGCGGCGGCGTCTTTGCGCAGCCCGTCGAGGTGTGGGCCGGGCCGGTCGATCGGTCGATCCAGCTCGTCGACATCGATGCGGACCAGCGGCCCGACCTCTTCTTCGGGACGCGGATCACCGACTCCACGACCCAGCTTCGGGTCAGCGTCAACAGCTCGACCGGGTTCGGAGGTGCGCTGCTGATCGGTCCGGTGATCCCGACCTCGGGACCCGACTGGAGGCTCGCGGACGTCAACCTCGACGGGTCGCTCCAACTCGTGCTGGCCCTGCAGTCCTCGCCCGCCGGGGGCGTCGTCGCGGTCTCGACGCTGGGCTTCTCGGCCACGCTCGAGTTCATCGACACGTTCCCGAGCTTCGAGCTCAGTCGAGGATCACTCATCCTGGAGGACTTCGACGACGACGGCGATCTGGACATCGCGGTCACCGTCGACGGGAATCCGACCCTCTACAGGAACCGGACTCTCTCGTTCGGTTCGATCGGTACGATCGAGTGCGCGAACCTGCCGAACACGACGGGACGCGTGGGCACGATCAGCGCCCTCGGGTCCGCCGTGCTCGCCCTGGATTCGCTGGAGCTTCGGTCGACCGACCTCCCGGCGAACGCGGCCGGCTACTACCTCGCCAGCCTGACGCCTGCGCTGATCCCGAACCCGGGCGGCAGCGCGGGCCTGCTCTGCGTCGGCGGTGCGATCGGCCGCTTCATCGGCCCCGGCCAGGTGCTCTTCTCCGGCCCCGCCGGGGAGTACGCGCTGGACGTCGACGTGAACTCCATCCCGCAGCCCACGGGCTTCGTCGCGATCGTCCCCGGTCAGACCTGGCGCTTCCAGTCGTGGTACCGCGACGGCGCGACGTCGAACTTCACCGACTCGATTCGCGTGACGTTCGAATGACGTGTTGGGGTCCGGCGGCCCATCGGCCACGCTCGATCACGGTCCCCGCTGGACCCACACGACCCACCCCGGCCGCTCCGCCGGCCCGAGGACCTCGAGCTGGCGACCGGCCGCGGCCGGGGGTGGGAAGCTGGCCTCGGGCCAGATGCCCGCGTCGAGGTACGTGGGTTCGTCGCGCAGGAAGAACGTCGGCGGAACGACCTTGTCGTGCCCCGGCGAGCGCAGCGTCTCGTGCGGCTCCCGCAGCGCGACCTCGCGCGTCACGAGTCCGTTGCGGTCGTAGATGAACAGGTTCGAGAAGTAGCCGATCGCCCCCACCGCGCCGTAGACGAGCGACGACTCGGGCGGCGCGTAGCGGGCGAGGCCGCGGCCAGTCTCGGCCCAGATCGCGGCGCGCTCGTCCATGTTGCGCCACTGCTCGACCTCAGACGTCGAGAGGGCGACGCCGCTCAACCGCTGGTTGTGGCGGAAGTGGAACGCGAGCCGCGTGGACTCCGGCACGACGTGGACGTCGAACGCGGCGAGGAGGGAGAGGATCGCCGTCGCGAGACCGAGCGCGGCGGCGCCGATCCGCGTGCGCGACTCGACGCGGAACAGGAGCGCGCCGAAGCCCAGAACCGCGAACGGGATCGCCGGCACGAGGAAGCGCGCGAAGCACATGAAGTCGCCGCCGCTCGTGATCGCGTAGGCGGTGACGCCGACGACCATCCCGGCGGCCGCGATCGCGGCCGACGTGCCCACGCGACGCCGCGCGAGGAGCGCGCCAATGACCCCGCCCGCGAACGCTAGACCCAGGCCGGGCATCGACAGGAACGCGGACACGACGTAGTCGAGCCCGCGCTCCGCTGCGCGTGCGGAGAAGCCCAGCTTGACGCGCGCCGTGTTCGGAACCCAGTCGCCGTAGACGGACGAGCGCCACGCCATGTGCGCGAAGAAGGCCGCCGCGCCGATCACGGCGCCGATGAGCGCGGGGCGCCACAGCGCGGGGCGGCGCACCGCGAGCCCGACGACGATCGGCGGGGTCAGTGCGAGCGCGACCAGCAGGGCCGCGTCGGCGCGCGTCAGTGCGAGCAGCGCCGCGATCACGCCAACGAGGATCGCGCGCCGCAGCGTCGAGGCTCCCCCCACGAGCGGACGGTGCGCGACGAGGAACAGGAGCACCGCGAGCAGAGCCGTCGGCATCGTCGCCATCCCGCCCGTCGACCAGACGGCGAGCGGCGGCGCGGTCCCGAGGACGAGCGCGCTCGTCAGGAGCGCCGCGGGCGAAGGCGCGAACCGCCGCGCCAGCGCGAGCACGACGAGGACGATGAGCGCCGCGCCGGAGAGGAGGGAGAGAACCCGGCTCGCGAGCTCAGGCGCCAGCCCGAGGTCGAAGCCGAACCGCACGAGGACCGCCCAGAGGAACTCGCTGTACCCCTCGACCGGAGGGTCGACGCCGGGGTTGTAGACCAGCCCGCGCCCTTCCGCGAAGTTCCGCGCGTAGCGGAACGTGATGTAGGCGTCGTCGCAGACGAAGTCGAAGCGCCACGCGAGGAGCGCGAACGGCACGAGCGCGAGGACGAGCGCGGCGGCCAGGACGCGCGGAGCCACGCGGGGCGGCGACGTCGGAGTGTCCGTCAACGAGCTCAGCCGATCTCGACGCTGTAGACGTGCGGCAGACCGCGCGCGATGCACTTCCAGCGCGCCCCCCCGCTCGTGGACGCCCAGACCTCGCCGGATGACGTGCCGAAGTAGACGCCGAGCGGGTCGTAGCCGTCGGTCGCGAGCGCCTGGCGCTTGACGGTCCACCAGGTGTCGGAGCGAGGCAGCCCCTTCGTCTGCCGCTCCCAGGTCTCGCCGCCGTCCGACGTGCGCAGGACGGCGGGGCGCCCGCCCGCGGGCATGCGCGTCCAGCGC
>JBCCSK010000144.1:0-13330 GCA_039200205.1 Planctomycetota bacterium | reverse complement strand
GCCGGCGATCAGGTAGCCGAGCACCGAGCCGAGGCCGAGACGCTTCGCGACCGGTACGGCGACGACGGCCGCTGCCAGGTAGACGAGTGCGAAACCGAGCGCGTCGGACGGTCCGCCGCCCGCCGGGATCGTCGCGAGCGTCACGGAGTCACCTCGCGCGAGAGGCCCGCGCCGAGGCCGTTGAGACGGTCGCCGTCGATCGACGCGAGGTCGAAGCTCGGGTCGGCGAGCCGAGTGAGCGCGGCTCGATAGTCCGCGGCGTGCTCGACGAAGTCGCGCTCGTCGAGGCGATGCGTCCCGTGGACGACGAACGGCGGCAGGTAGCGCATCCCGCACAGGTCCGCGGTCTGCTCGAAGGGCCGCAGGAACTCGTCGATCGTGTAGTGGTTGTGGCCGGCGGGGCAGTAGGCCTCCGCGGCTCCGCCGGTCGTGATCGCGGTCAGGAGCGACTTGCCCGCGAGCTTGTCGCCGCCGCGGCCGTACGCGAATCCGTACTGGAGCACGAGGTCCTGCCACTCCTTCAGGATCGCCGGCGACGAGTACCAGAAGAACGGGTGCTGGAAGACGACGATCTCGTGCTCCAGCAGGAGGCGCTTCTGCTCCTCGACGTCGATGTCGAAGTCCGGGTACGCCGCGTACAGGTCGAACACGCGGACGCCGTCGACGGTTCGCGCGGCGTCGAGCAGCGGACGGTTGACCCGGGAGCGATGGAGGGCGGGGTGAGCGAAGAGGAGGAGGATCGGCCGCGGCATGGGAGTCGTTCGGAGGAGGGCGCTCTATAGCACGTCGAGCGCGCCTTGCCCCTCCGATCAGATCCAGTCGGAGTGCACGGCCGGCCCGTCGGGGTCGTCCGTCCGCTGGTAGGTGTGCGCCCCGAATGCGTCCCTCTGGGCCTGGACGAGGTTCTGGGGGAGGCGCGCCGTGCGGAGGGCGTCGAAGTACGCGAGGCTCGCCGTCATGCCGGGAACGGGGATTCCCGCGGCGACGGCGGCGCCCACGACGCGCCGCCAGGCCGTGTCGCGCTCCGCGACGGCGGCCCGGATGCCCTCGTCGACGAGGAGGTTCTCCAGGTCCGGCCGCCGCTCGTAGGCGGCCATCATGTCGCTCAGGAACCGCGCGCGGATGATGCAGCCGCCGGTCCAGATGCGCGCGATCTCCCGCGGCTCGATCCTCCAGCCGTTCTCCTGCGCTCCGCGCTGGATCAGCTCCATGCCCTGGGCGTAGGCGCCGATCTTCGCCGCGTAGAGCGCGCTCTCGACGTCGTCGACGGAGAGCGCCTGCGACGGCGGGTTCGCGGGGCCGGTGAGGACCTTCGAGAAGCGCTCGCGCCGCTCCTTCTCGCTGGAGAGCACGCGCGCGTCGATCGCGGCCGCGATCGACGGAACGGAGACGCCGAGGTCGAGCGCGACCTGCGCGGTCCAGCGGCCGGTCCCCTTCTGACCGGCCCTGTCGAGGACGCGGTCGATGAGCCATCCGCCGTCCCCGTCCGGGCACCGGAAGATGGCGGCCGTGATCTCGATCAGGAACGACTCGAGCGGGCCGCGGTTCCATGCCTCGAACGTCGCCGCGAGCTCGGGCGGACCCTGACCGAGCAGCGCGGAGAGTACGTGGTACGCCTCCGCGATGAACTGCATGTCGGCGTACTCGATGCCGTTGTGCACCATCTTCACGAAGTGCCCGGCGCCGCCGCGCCCGACGTGCGTGACGCACGCTCCGTGCTCGGTCTTCGCAGCAATCGACTCCAGCACGGGGCGGATGCGCTCGTACGCGTCGTCCTCGCCGCCCGGCATGAGCGAGGGGCCGTTACGCGCGCCTTCCTCACCGCCCGAGACGCCGACTCCGACGAAGCGAACGCCGCTCTTCGCCGCGAGCTCCTCGCGCCTCTGCGTGTCCTCGAACCACGAGTTTCCGCCGTCGATCACGACGTCGCGCTCGTCGAGCAGGGGCAGGAGCTGCTCGAGGACGATGTCGACCGGCTTGCCGGCCTGGATCATCATCATCATGCGCCGGGGGCGCTCCAGCCCCGCCACGAGCTCGGCGAGGCTCGCGGTGTCCTGCAGCGCACCGCCGCTCTCCGCGACCGCCGAAGCGGTCATCTCGGGCTCCAGGTTCCAGGCCGCGACGCTGTAGCCGCGGTCGATGACGTTGAACGCGAGGTTCCGTCCCATCACGCCCAGGCCGATCATCCCGAAGTCAGCGAGGTGCGCGTCGTCCCCGTCGCCCGGCGCCGCCTCGCGGTCGACGAACCAGCGCGCGGGCCTGACGCGCGCGGCCGGCAGCGTCGCGTCGGTGATCGGCTCGTCGACCTGACGACGGACCGCGTCGAGCGCGGTTCGCTTCGAGGAGCCAATGGAGAGGACCGCCACCTCGCGCGCGGCCGCAATCGCCTCGAACGACATCGAGACCCGGGCCGTCGGCTCCTCCAGGCTCGTCGAAGCCACCGCGCGCGCGCCGGATGGCGCGAGCTCCGGCCCGCCCGGAAAGAGCGATGCCGTGTGACCGTCCGCGCCCATCCCGAGGAGGACGAGGTCCATGGGCTCGTCGCCGAGGACGCCGTGGTAGGCGGCCGCGGCATCCTCGGGGGAGAGCGTGCCGTCGACCGCGTGAACGTGGTCGGCGTCGATGGGCACGCGGTCGAGGAGCGCCTCGCGCGCCATCCGCGCATTGCTCGCGGGATGGTCCTTCGGAACGCAGCGCTCATCGGAGAAGTAGACGTGAACGCGCGGCCAGTCGACGGCGTCGTCCGTCGTGAGCCGTTCGTAGAGGCGGCGCGGGGTCGATCCTCCGGCGAGTGCGATCCGGAACGCGCCGCGGGCTTCGATCGCTTCGCGAGCACGCGACGCAATGCGCTGGGCTAGGGCTTCGATGGCCTCGTCCGGGCTCCGGAACACGAGCAGTGCCATCGGGCTCTTCGTCGTCGCGTCGGTGCTCATGTCGTTCACACGGTCTCGTCCCGCTGCATGAGCTCGTGCTCACCGAGCGAGAAGCCAGTGGCTTCTCGCGGACCCCAGCTCCCCGCGGGATAGTCGTGGACGTCGTGCCGTGTGCCGACGATCGGATCGAAGAGCTGCCACGAGGCGAGCACCTCGTCGCTGTGCACGAAGAGCGTCTGGTCGCCGCGCAGGACGTCGAGCAGCAGCGTCTCGTAGGCGTCCGGGAGGCGTTCGAAGTGCTCGCCGTGGAGGAACGTCAGCGGGATGCGCCGAAGCTCGGTCGTCGTGCCGGGCTCCTTGACGTCCATGTACAGCGAGAAGCCCGCGTCCGGCTGCAGCGTGAGCGTCAGCACGTTGCTGCTGACGCGACACGCGCCGTCGGTTTCGAACATGCACACGGGCGAATCCGCGAAGCGAACTCCGATCCGCGTGAGCCGCCGGCCGAGCCGCTTCCCCGTGCGCAGGTAGAACGGAACGCCCTGCCAGCGCCAGCTGTCGATCGAGCAGCGGAGCGCAGCGAACGTCTCGGTGTTCGAGCCGGCGGCCACGCTGTCCTCGGCGAGATAGCCCGGTACGGCCTCGCCGTCGATCGTGCCCTCGCCGTAGCGTCCGAGAACGACGTCGCTCTTCAGGAACGGAGCCATCGAGCGGAGCACCTTCGCCTTCTCGTAGCGCACCGAGTCGGCGTCGAGGACCGGCGGGACCTCCATCGCGACCAGCGTCAACAGCTGCACGAGGTGGTTCTGAACCATGTCGCGCAGCGCTCCCGAGCTGTCGTAGTACTGCGCGCGCGTCCCGACGCCGAGGTCCTCGGCGACGAGGATCTCGACGGACTGGATCCGGTCGCGATTCCAGATCCCCTCGAAGACCGAGTTGCCGAAGCGGAAGGCGAGGAGGTTCTGGACCGTCTCTTTGCCGAGGTAGTGATCGATGCGAAAGATCTGGTCCTCGCGGAACGTCTCCCGCAGCAGCGCGACGAGCTCCTCGGCGGAGGCGAGGTCGTGCCCGAACGGCTTCTCGACGACGATCCGGGAGTACCCGTCCTTCGGCGCCTCGTGCAGGCCAGCTGCGTGAAGGCCCGCGATCGCGCCGGCCAGGGCTCCGGTCGGGAGCGCGAGATAGAACGCGCGCCGCGCACCGATGTCCGCCTCGCGTTCGATCTCTTCGAGACGCGCGCGAAGCGCGCGGTACGCGTCGGCGTCGCCGGCGCCGATCCCGTGGTAGTGGATGCAGCTCGAGCACAGCGCGTTCGCCGCCTCGGGCTCGACGTTCGCCTCCACGAGGGCCTCGCGCACGAGCGCGCGGTAGCTCTCCTCCGTGTTCTCGGGAGACGTCGCGACACCGACGATCCGCGTGCGCGGGTCGATCGCGCCGCGCAGCGTCAGTCGCGCCAGCGCGGGGACGAGCTTGCGGCGCGCGAGGTCACCCGTTCCGCCGAAGACGACGAGCGTCGCAGGCGGGGCGGCGGCCGCCGCCCGCGAGCTGGAGCGGTCCACGCGGCTAGTCTTCGGAGCGGTTCGCGCCGATCTGGAGCGCCCCGGTCTCGTTGCGGAGCTCGAGGCGGTTTCCCTCCACGCGCAGGACGCGCGCGGCTTCCAGCGCGCGGAGGCACAGGGTTTCCTGCTCCATCACGCCCTCGGGCTCCGCGCACATCATGCGGGTGACGGCGAGCGGTCCGATCGTGATCGTCTCACCGTCCTGCGTGTACGAGCCGCTGAAGCGGTTGCATCCGGACGACCCGGCCACGCTCTTCTCGTCGACGAAGTTCAGCGCGAGATTCGTCTCGGCGATGACGCCCGTGACCGCGGCCTTGCCGTTGTTGAGGTTGGTGATCGTCCACGACGTCCCGGCGAGCGACTGGCTGACCGGAGCGAACGTCGCGACCGTGGCCGCGCCCGCGTTCTGCATGACGAGGTCGTCTCCGTCGAGCCGGACGGTGCGCGCGTCGGTCAGGGCAGCGAGGTAAGCCTGCGCGAACGACATGATCTCATCGGGGCACGCCATCTGGGTCGACATCATCGACCCCGTCAGTCGGAAGGCGTTCCCCTCGACCTCGTACCCGCCGTTGTAGCGGTTGCAGCCGTCGGTGCCGCTGATCGTGCCGCCCTCGAACTGCATCGTCGGCGTCGTTCCGGGTGCGGCGGATTGGCCAGCGAGGTCCTTGAGGGTCCACGACGTGCCGTCGAGGACGACGGCGGCCTGATCGTTCGACTGGGTCATCGCGGGCTCGGGCTCGGCGCAGGCAGCGACGGCGAGGGTCGCGCCCAGGAGGTGAGGCAGGGGGAATCGCATGGAAGGATCGCGTGCTGCGGGGGGGCGCTCAGGTTAGCGCGTGTGTCTCGTTGCGGGGCCCGTCAGCGGGGATAGCTCGCCTCGAGCAGGACCGGCCGATGGTCCGACGCGACCGGCTCGTCGAGCACGGCGTGCTCGCCGACACGCCATCGTCCGCGCGGGCTCAGGAGGACGAAGTCGATCTCCTTCACCGGCGCGTTCGCGGGATAGGTCAGGTGCGGTCCCCTGGCCTCCGGAACGTCGAAGCGCGTGTAGAGCGTGGAGAGGACGTCGGACGTCCGCTCCGAGTTCAGGTCGCCGCCCATCACCACCGGACGCGTCTCGTCCTCGTAGCGATCGAGGAGGTAGCGCGCCTGGGCCAGGCGCTGCTCCGGGGTCTGGACGAGGTGACAGCCTGCGACGACGACCTCGCGACCGGAGACCTCGACGACGAGCTCGAGCGCGGACAGCTCGAGTTCGGGCGGCGGAAGCGACACGACCTCGAACGAGCGGATCGGCAGGTTCGTCAGCGCAGCGAGCCCGTACCGACCCTCGTCGAATTCGCGGTGGGGCGCGAACCTCTGGTCCATGCCGCACAGCTCGGCGAGCGCGGCGGGCTGGTCGACGCCACCCGACCGCTGCGTCCCCTCGTCGACCTCCTGGAGCAGGACGAGGTTGGCACCCGACGTCCGGATGATGTCGGCGACGCGCTCGAGGTCCACCACGCCGTCGATCCCGGCTCCGTGGCGGATGTTGTAGACGAGCAGGCGCAGCGGGACGTCGGGGTCCGCCGCGGGGGGCGGCGACGACGCGCAGGCAGCGAGGAGGGCGAGAGCGATCGGGGCGGTCGCGGTCGTTCGTTTCATCGCGGAACAGAGTCTGTGGTCAGGTCGCGCCTCCGCCACGTCCACTTCGTTCGACGCGGAGGATCGGCGTCGCGGATCGTCGACATCGGCCCGCTTGCGCGCTCCAAGCACCCTCATCGCGGATTCGAGCTCGATCCGAGCGCGCGGATCTCGCTTTGCCCTGGGTCCTGCGTCCTCGTCCGTCGACGCGTGCACGCGGAGCGTCGGGCCCCGTGGATGCGTCGTAAATCGCTTGCTGCACGAGGATTGCGGATGAATGGAGGACGACGTTCCCGGGTTGGCAAGCGCCGTGCTCCTCTCTCCTTCGACGCGACCGAGGCCGGACCACTCATCCGCCGCGCACACCGGCCATTCGCCACCGCACCGCCATGACCACGAGCTCCTTCCACGAAGACACCAAATTCTGCCCCTGCTGCAACGACTACGTGCGCTACCTCGCGAGCGTGGAGCGCAGCTACTGCGTCGAGTGCGGCTCGGAGGTTCGCCTGTTCTCCGAATCGGACTGGGCCCAGTTCGAGGAGGGGATGGAGGCGCGCCGGAACAAGGGCGGCCGTCCGCGCGGCCGGACCGCGACTCGCGCCAAGGCGCAGCCGCGCCGCGCGTCGGCCTGATGCGTGCGCGCGGGTAGAGTGCCCGCGTGAAGCTCACGAACCTTCCCCAGTACCGACGGGACGGCGCGCGCTTCGTCGAGATCACGGCGACGCTCGTCAAGTTCGGCTTCGCCGGTCACCTCGAGCGCTTCGAACCCGAGTTCGTCAAGCGCTGGCTCGGTCACGAGGACCTCGACCAGGTCGCCTCGCGACCGATCGGCGAGCGAATGCGACTCGCCTGCGAGGAGCTCGGTCCGACGTTCATCAAGCTCGGACAGATCCTGTCGACGCGCCCCGACGTCGTTCCGTCCGAGGTCGCGAAGGACCTCGAGAAGCTCCAGTCCAGCGCGCCGGCCGATCCGCCCGACGAGGTGCGGAAGACCGTCGAGGAAGAGCTCGGCCGGCCCATCGAAGAGCTCTTCGATGCGTTCGACCTGGAGCCGATCGCATCCGCCTCGATCGGACAGGTCCACCGCGCTCGGACGCACGGCGGTCGTGACGTCGTCGTGAAGGTGCGCCATCCGGGCATCGAAGAGCGCGTCGAGGTCGACTTCGACATCCTGCATGGGCTCGCAGGTTTCCTCGAGGATCGGGACGAGACGATGCGCTCGTTCCAGGTCCAGTCGGTCGTCGACGAGGCGCGACGGACGATCCAGAGGGAGCTCGACTTCCGCCGCGAGCTGCGGAATCTCGAGGCCTTCCGTCGCGCCTTCGCCGACCGCGAGGACGTTCATTTCCCCGAGCCGTTCGAGGAGCTCAGCTCGCGCCGCGTGCTGACGATGGAGTTCCTCGACGGAGACTCCGTCGCGAACGAAGAGCGCCTCGACGCCGACGGCTTCGACCGCAAGCAGCTCGCGCTCACGGGCGCGGAGCTCTACCTCGACATGGTGTTCCGGGACGGCGCGTTCCACGCCGATCCGCACCCAGGCAACGTCTTCGTGCTGATCGATGGCCGGCTGGCGCTCGTCGACTTCGGGATGGTCGGTCGGATCGACGCCGAGATGCGCGACGATCTGCTCGATCTCCTCGTCGGCTTCGTACGCGCGGACCAGCGCGAGATCGAGCGCGCCGTCCGCCGCATCGGCGTCGTCCCGTCGGACGTCGACGAGTCCGCGCTGCGTCACGACATCGGCGAGCTCCAGAGCGAGCTCGCGTCGCAGCCTATCGGCGAGATGGACGTCGCGGCCCTGCTCGAGCAGTTCACCTCGATGCTGCGCCGCCACGGGATCCAGCTGCCCGCTGCCGCGTCGCTCCTCGTCAAGCTCCTGATCATGCTCGAGGGAACGTCGCGGCACCTCGATCCGCAGTTCTCGCTGATGGAGGTCCTGAAGCCGTACTGCGAGCAGCTCGTGATTCGCCGCGCGTCGCCTCGGGCGCAGGCGAAGCGCGCGTTCGACGCCGGCCGGGACTGGATGCGCTTCATCGAGCGTCTGCCGTCGCTGCTCGACGACGCGAGTCGTCGGCTCGAGCGGGGGCAGATGAAGGTCGACATGATCCACTCGGGCCTCGAGGCGACCGTCGACCTGCTCGTGTCGGGACTCCTGTGCGCGTCGCTGCTCGTCGGAGGCTCGATGCTGTGGGCGCTGAAGGCGCCGCCCGTGCTGTATGGCGTCCCGGTCGTCGGCGTCCTGGCCACCGGCATCGCGATGATCCACGGCATTCGGATCCTCCGCTCGATCGGCCGCAGTCCCGATTGAGCGCGGAGCAGCGGCTTTCGCAGGCGAGGCTACTATCGCGGTCGCCCCGGCCCCATCCGCCTGCGTCGCTCTGCCATGCTCTGGATTCCCCTCGCACTCACGCTCCTCGCCGCATCGAGCGGCCCCGGCGACGCAGCCATCCCGCGCGTTCGATTCGCGGTCGAGTCGACCACGGTCTGGCGCGATCGCGGCGCCGTGCTCGTCTTCGACTGCGCCGAGCCGGCGCCGCAGCGGCGCGTCCTGCCGGTGACCTCGTCGACAGGGTCGCTCGAGATCCTCGATCCCCCGGTCATCGAGGCCGGTGCACTCCAGGGATCGCTGCGCGTGCGGGGGGAAGCGCAGGGCGTCACGCGTCTCCGGGTCGGCCACGCCGACCTCGTCGTCCGCGTTCGCGAGCTCCCCGCCGAAGCGCGACTCTGGCGCTCCGAGCCCCGCATCGTGGCGCCCGTGCTCGGCGCCGCCGTCAGCGGCGTGGTGACGGTCGGCGTCGAGGTTCCGCGCGCGGAGTCCCGTCGTTCGCTCGACGTCGCGCTCGAGCTTCCAGGCGGCGAGCGGCTCGCCCCCGCGCAGCCGTACGCCGACGACGGCGGCGCGACGATGCGCCGGCGCTTCGACGTCGACGTCGACGCACTCGGTCGGGGGACGCACGGTGTCCGCGCCCTCGTCCTCGACGGAGCCGTCGTGGTCGGAGAGACGACGGGGACGCTTCGCGTCGTCCGTCCGAGCGCGTCGAGCCTCGCGGGCGAGTGCGAAGACTCCGCTGGTGATCGGGGATCGCGTATCGGCCGCGCGGACGGTGCCTCGGACGGCGGCTACGTCGAGCTGCCCCGCGCCAACGTTCTCTGGCGTCATCCGATCACGATCGAGAGCGACGGTGCCTACCAGGCGTTCGCGCGCGTACGCGGCGACTTCGCCGGCGGCGCGTACCCGTCCCTGGCGCTCGTCGTCGACGGCGAGACGCCCTACGCGGGGTCGACGAGGCTCGTCGATCACCGCTGGCAGCGTCTGCCGATCGGCGCCCCCGTCGCGCTCGAAGCCGGCGAGCACGACATCGCGCTGCGCCTGCTCAACGACCTCGACGTCGGCGATCGCAGCGACCGCGCCCTGTTCGTCGACGCGTGGGAGCTCGTTCGGATCGACGACGAGTCCCTCGCCGTCGCCGACGATCGGCGCCAGCGAGGTCCGCGCGGTGCCGGGCTCTGGATCGGCTTCGAGCGTGCGTTCGACGGCCAGCGCATGAACGGGCGCCTGCGAATCGCCGGGGCGGCGAACTGGAGCGGGCCGATCGACTCGGGGCCTCCGCTCGTCGAGCTCCGCGTCGACGGTCGAACGGCGTTCACGCAGGAGACGCCCCGGCCGCTCTTCGCGCTCGATCGCGCGCACCTCGGGCCGGGCGTCCACGAGATCTCGCTCCGCGCCACGATGCCCGACGGCCGCGAGGCCGTGACGCCGATCCAGCGCATCGTCGTCGAGGGCCCCGTCGCCGACGTTCGGCCGCGCGACGTGTACCGCTTCGACCTGCACGACTCCCGGTGGGACGAGGGGCTTCGCGCGCACCTCGACGGCGAGGGCGAGGAGGAGCGCCAGCGCGTCGTCCGGCCCCGTGAGGCCGCGAGCGGGACCCTGCGGATCCCCGAGGGCCTCGTCGGGACGTTCGAGCTCGTCGCCGAGGCCCGTGCGGGCGGTGGTCAGCCCGCAGCGACGATCGCGGCGACCGTCGCGGGCGACGAGCGTGTGGCCGAAGTCCGCGGCTGGTGGGGCTTCCACTCGCTCGGTCGCGTGACGCTCGACGGGGGCGGCGCTCCGGTCGAGGTGCGACTCGCGCCGCGCGCCGACGACCCGCAGCTGCGCGTGAGGAGCCTGCTGCTCCAGCGGGTTCGCCCCGGCGAGGACCGCACGCCGCCGACGGCGCGACTCGCGTATCCGAGCGACGGTCACGCGGCCCACGGCGTCGATGCGATCGTCGTCGACGCGTTCGACGACGACGCGCTGGAGAGCGTCGACGTGCTGATCGACGGGCGGCCCCAGGGGACGTGGGGCGAGGTTCCCGAGGGAGCGGGAGCGGTGTTCGCTCCTCTCCTCCTCCGCGACGTCGCGCCCGGCGAGCACACGCTCGCCGTCCGCGTCCGCGATAGGGCCGGCAACTCTGCGGAGACCGAGCCGGTCGTGATCGAAGTGCTCGCCAGTGCCCCCGCGCAGGTCGGGCGCTACGCGCGCGCCGTTCACCTCCTCGATCGCCTCGGCTTCGGTCCCGAGCCGGACGAGCTCGCAGCGATCCTGGCGTACGGCGAGGACGCCTGGCTCTCGGACGCTCTGTACGGGGACCGAAGGGGTCACGCGGTCGCGCGCGGCTTCGCGGACGTGCGCGCGGGCGACCGGATCGCCTACGACGCCGACCGACTCGCGCTGACCTACCTCCTGCGCACGGACGAGCCGGTTCTCGCGCGCCACGTGCTCTGGATCGACGACCACTTCTCGACGTGGTCGGGAAAGACGGGTGCGCCTTCGGAATGGGCGCACCACCGCGAGCTCGCGCGCCTGGGCTGGGCCCCCTTCGGCGAGCAGCTGCGTGCGTCCGCGACGGGCGCGGTGATGCTCGTCTACCTGGATCAGGAGCGGAGCTTCGCGGGTCGGATCAACGAGAACTACGCCCGCGAGGTGCTCGAGCTCCACACCGTCGGCGTCGACGGCGGCTACGACCAGGGCGACGTGACGGCGCTCGCGTGCCTGCTCGCGGGGCTGACGGTGTCCCAGGAGGCGCCGGCCGACGGATCGGGCGTCTACCAGCGGCGCGAGTTCCGCTTCGACCCGGAACTCTCGGACGGCCGTGCGTGCGCGCTGTTCGACCGGGTGTTCCCGCGCGTGCCGACGGCCAGGCGGTTGGACCGCGTCGTCGAGGCCCTCGAACTCCTCGCGCGCCGTCCGGAGACGGCTCGCTTCGTCGCGCAGAAGCTGGGCGAGCACTACGTGTCCGCGCCCGCTCCCGAGGCGCTCACGGACGACCTCGCGGCGGTCTTCCAGAGTTCGGGCGGCGACTTCCGCGCCGTGCTGGAGGCGCTCGTCGCGCACCCCGAGTTCTGGGCCGCGGCCAGCGAACCGCGGCTCACGACGCCCATCGACTTCGGCCTCCGCGTCGCCCGCGTCACCGGCAACGAGACGATCGACTGGTCGCTCCGCGCGTTCTTGAGAAACAGCGGGATGGGTCTGTTCGATCGCGTCTCGCCGGACGGTTACCCCGACGACGACGCGTCGTGGGCCGACACGAACGGGATCGTCCAGCGCTGGCGCTGGATCCAGGAGATCCCGTGGGTCGTGCACTCGCTCGTGCCGTCCGAGATGCGCCGCGTCGCGGCAGGGGATCCACAGAGCTACCGGCAGCGCGTCGTCGACCACGCGGCCGTGCGCCTGCTCGGCAGGACGCTCGGCGCCGAGTCGAACGCCGCCGCTCTGCAGCACTTCGAGGAGTGCGCGGATCTCGTGAGCTGGAAGCGAGTCAACCGCGTCGTCGAGCTCGTGTCCCGCCTTCCCGAGTCCAACCTCAAGTGAGCTCGACATCGATGCACTCCCTCTCACGACGCTCTCTCCTGCGCGCCGCCGGCGCGGCGGGGCTCTCGTTCTCGTCGCTCCGCGGGCTCTTCCTCGAGGACGACCCGGCCACTGGCCCGAGGAAGCCGACGCTCGTCGTGGTCTTCCTGCGCGGCGGGATCGACGGTCTGAACCTCGTCGTCCCGCACGGCGAGGCCGCCTACTACCGCCTCCGGCCCCAGCTCGCCGTTCCGCGGCCGAGCGCGAAGGGTGAAGGAGGCGCGCTCGACCTCGACGGGTTCTTCGGACTCCACCCCGCAGCGCGCGCATTGGCGCCGCTGTTCGAGTCTGGCGCGGCCGCTGCGGTGCACGCCGTAGGGACCGAACGCAACACGCGCTCGCACTTCGAGGAACAGGATCGCTGGGAGACGGCGGTCGACGGAGCGGACCTCGAGACTTCCGGATGGCTCAACCGCGTCCTCGCGGACGGAAGAGGGCGAGGTCCGATTCGGGCGATTGCACTCGGTGATCGACTTCCGAGGAGTCTCCGCGGTGACGTCGCGGCGCTCGCCCTGCGAGGGCTGGACGACCTCGTGCCCCGCGGAGGGAGCCAGGCCGACCTCGACCGGACGCTCGCAGCGCTGGGCCGCGCCTACGGGCGCGACTCGAAGGACTCGGACGTGCGGTCTCTCCTGGAGCGCGGTGGTCGGGCGTCGCTCGAGGCCCTCGAGCAGCTTCGCTCCGTCGCCGAGAGTCCTCCTGCGTCGAACGTCGAGTACCCCGACACCGAGATCGGCCGGCGCGCTCGCGAAGTCGCGCGGCTCGTTCGCGCGGACGTCGGTCTCGAGATCATCGAGCTCGACGCCGGCGGCTGGGACACGCACGAGAACCAGGGCGCCGTCCAGGGGCAGTACGCGAATCGACTTCGCGCGCTCGCCGACGCCCTCGCAGCTCTCGTGCGCGACGTCGAGCAGGATCGCGATGACGTCGTGGTCGTCACGGTGTCCGAGTTCGGTCGGACGGCCGCTCAGAACGGCACCTACGGAACGGACCACGGCTGGGGGAGCTGTGTGCTCGCCATTGGCGGCCCCGTCCGTGGCGCCGCCGAGCGTCGCTCCGGACCCGTGCTCGGAGAGTGGCCGGGACTCGAGCGCGAGCAGCTGAACCAAGGCCGCGATCTCGCGCACACGACCGAGTTCCGGGACGTCTACGCCGAGCTCGTACGCTTCCTCGGAGACGTCGCGCTCGACGTCGCGCTCCCCGGGCACGAGCCGGTGCCCGTCGGGCTCTTCGCGTAGAACGCAGGTCAGCCGCGGGCGTACCCAGTCCACCCCGGCGGACCAGCGGTATAAGCGCAAGGCCCCACCGGCCCCCGCGCGGGGCCCGGGGGGGCGGCGGCGAGCGCGACGTCGCCCAGGTAGCGGACGATCACGGCGGAGAAGTCCCCG
>JBCCSK010000143.1:0-13361 GCA_039200205.1 Planctomycetota bacterium | reverse complement strand
CGCCCCGCCCGCCCCGCCGCGAGGGGGGTCACTGACAGGCTTCGGGGGTCACTGACAGGCTTCGCAGGACTCGGGGTTCTCGAGCGAGCACGCGACGGCTTCGGCGTCCGGCACGTTCGCCGCGGCGGCCTGCGACTGGGTCTGTCGGATGCGCGTCGCGGGGCGCGAGCGCAGGTAGTACGTCGTCTTGAGGCCCTTCTTCCAGGCGTAGAGGTACATCGACGACAGCTTTCCGATCGTCGGTGACGCCATGAAGAGGTTCAGCGACTGGCTCTGGTCGATGTAGGGACCGCGCGCGGCAGCGAGTTCGATGAGCGCCTTCTGCGGGAGCTCCCACGCCGTGCGGTAGAGAGCGCGGATGTCTGCGGGGAGCTCGTCGATCTCCTGGATCGAGCCTTCGGCCTTCTTGATGCGCGTGCGCATGTCCTCGTTCCACAGGCCGCGTGCCTTGAGGTCCGAGACGAGGTAGTTGTTGATCTGCAGGAAGTCGCCCGAGAGCGTCTCGCGCTTGAAGAGATTCGACACCTGCGGCTCGATGCACTCGTAGCAGCCCGCGATGCTCGCGATCGTCGCCGTGGGGGCGATCGCGACGATCAGGCTGTTTCGGAGGCCAGACCGAGCGATCTGCTCGCGCAGCTCGGCCCACTCCTCGGTGAGCGTCGGCTCGACGCCCCACAGGTCGAACTGCAGCCGATCCTCCGACGCCCAGGTCTCGTCGAACGCGTCGTGCGGGCCGCTCTCCTCCGCGAGTCGCGCGGAGGTGCGAACGGCGTGCAGGTAGACGTGCTCCTGGATGAGCGCGGCGAGCTGGAGCGCCTCCGGCGAATCGAAGGGCAGACGCATCTGGAAGAACACGTCCTGGAGCCCCATGCAGCCGAGGCCGACGGGCCGCCAGCGACGGTTCGACGAGGACGCCTCGTCCGTCGGGTAGAAGTTGATGTCGATGACGCGGTCGAGGTACTTGACCGCCGTCTGGACGACGTCGCCCAGCGACTCGAAGTCGAACGAGCGCGTGCCCGCGTCGTCCGTCTGCACGAACTTGCCGAGGTTGATCGAGCCGAGGTTGCAGACCGCGGTCTCGTCCTTCGAGGTGACCTCCAGGATCTCGGTGCAGAGGTTCGACAGGTGGACGATGTGTCCGGCGTTCTTCGCCTGGTTGCACGTGCGGTTGCTCGTGTCCTTGAACGTCATCCAGCCGTTCCCGGTCTGGGCGAGCGTCCGCATCATCCGCGCGTACAGGTCGCGGGCCTTCACCTGGCGCTCGAACTCGCCGTTGCGCTCGGCCTCGAGGTAGATGCGCTCGAACTCCTCGCCGTGCGTGTCGCAGAGGCGCGGGTGGCGCTTGGGATCGAAGAGCGACCACGTCTCATCGGCCTCGACGCGGCGCATGAAGAGGTCGCTGACCCAGTTCGCGAGGTTCAGGTTGTGCGTCCGGCGCGCCTCGTCGCCCGTGTTGTCGCGGAGTTCCAGGAACTCCTCGATGTCCGCGTGCCAGGTCTCCAGGTACACGCACGCCGCGCCCTTGCGGCGGCCGCCCTGGTTGACGGCGGCAACCGAGCTGTCGAGCGTCTTCAGCCACGGGACGATCCCGTTCGACTCGCCGTTGGTCCCGCGGATCAGCGAGCCGCGGGAGCGGACGCGGTGGTACGCGACGCCGATCCCACCGGCGAACTTCGAGAGCCGCGCGACGTCCTTGTAGCGCTCGTAGATCGACTCCAGGTCGTCCTGCGGCGAGTCGAGCAGGTAGCACGACGACAGCTGCTGGTGCCGCGTCCCCGAGTTGAAGAGCGTCGGGGAGCTCGGCAGGTACCGCAGCGACGAGACGAGGCGGTAGAAATCGCGCGCCTCCCCCGGCGTTCGCGCGAGGCCGCACGCCACGCGCATGAAGAAGTACTGCGGCGTCTCGATCACGTCGCGGCTCTTCGGATGCTTCAGGAGGTAGCGGTCATAGACCGTCCGCAGGCCGAAGTACTCGAACAGTCGCGCGCGGTCGTGCTCGATCGTGTCGTTCAGCTTGCGCGCGTTCTGCGAGACGAAGTCGGCCGTGCGGTCGTCGATCAGGCCGAGCTCGTGACCGAGCTTGATCGACTGGCTGAACGACTGGACCTCCTGGTTCTGGACCTCCTTGTCGATGTACGTCGCGAGCAGTCGCGCGGCGAGCCGGCTGTACTGCGGCTCCTCGGCGGTGAGCGACGCGGCCGTCTGGATCGACAGCCGGTCGAGCTCGGACGTCGTCGCCCCATCGTAGAGGCCGCTGATCGTCCGCGTCGCGATGCGCATCGGGTCGACCTCGGTCAGACCCTCGGCGCAGCGGGTGACGGCGCGCACGATCTTGTTGAGATCGACGGGCTCGAAGTTCCCGTTGCGCTTGCGGACCTTCATGCCGGGCGTGGAGTCGGCGCCGCTCGGTCGGCCGCTCGTCCCGGCGCCCTCGGGCGACGGAGAGCGATCGACGTGGGTCTGCTCGGGGGGCGCGGCCGTGGCGGAGGAGGAGTCGTCGGCGTGGGTGCGGTCCATGCGTTCGATCGGGGGGCTCGGGTCCGGGGAATGGGGGGTCAACGGGCCTGGCAGCGAGGACGGATCTCGCCCTGGGTGACGGGCGCTCCTCGCGGCCGGAGGAGAGTCAGCGCGGCCGGGCCGCGTGCGGCGAACGGCGGTTTTTGCGGGCGCCGGCGCGGGATCCCTCCCAAGGGAATCCCCGCAGCTTCGGACTTCGCTCCGCTCGTGCTCCACGCCCGCTCCATTTCCGAGACACCCCCAACATCTTGGGTCGGTCCTCGGCGGAGAGCGGACGGGATCGCCTCATGACCGCAGTATATGGGCCGGTCGCGACGGGTCCACCCCAAATGTTGGGGTCATCTCGCGGGCGCGTCGGGCCTCCGTCGGCACCCGTTGCGGTGTAGAAGCGGACCGTTTCGCGCGCGGGGAGGTCGCCTGGCTCAGCGTCCGCCGAGCACCCGGGCGTAGCGGTAGTAGGCCTCGAGGCAGAGGACCATCGTCGCCGTCGAGTAGACGCGGCCGCCGGAGTAGCCCCAGGGGCCGACCGGGTCCCACGAGCCCTTCGACGAGCCGTCCTTGCGCTGGGAGCTGAGGACGGCCGGCTCGAGCGCCTTGCGCCACTCCTTCCAGTACTTCCCGCCCATCTGGTACATCGCGTAGGTGCCGTAGTACCAGTAATACATGTCGCAGCCGAGCTCCTCGGGCTCCCACTTCGGCAGCGTCTTCAGGAGCAGCTCCGCGTGCTTCTCCATCATCGGCTCCTCGTCCGGGACCTGACCGAGGAAGAAGCGGCACAGGAGGGCCACGGCGGTCAGCGCCTCACCCTTGTCCGTCGGATACTGGTTGTTGAGGCCCGTGACGCGCGAGCTCGGCGAGCCCACTTCGAGGTAGCCGACGCGCGCGGTGGCCGGGTCGGTCATCTCGTCGAACCACTGGATGGCGGCGGTGTAGGCCTCGCGGTCGATCTTGAGCTTGCCCTCCTCGGCCGACTTCATCGCGAAGACCATCCAGCCCGTCACCGACGTGTCGTTCTCGCCGTCCGGCGGGACCTCGTAGCGCCACACGCCGTAGGGGTTCCGGGCGCGGGAGATGTAGTTCATCGCCTTCTGCGCCTTGCTCTTCAGGATGATCGCCTTGTCGAGATAGAAGGTCTCCGTGAAGGCGAGCGAGGCGATCGCGTGGTCGTAGAGGAACGCGTGCCCGAGCTCTTCGCCAAACAGCCCCGTCTCGCGGTCCTGCTCGTCCATCAGCCACTTGATGCCGCGCTTGACGACGTCCTTGTAGAGCCCGAGCGTCATCGTGTGGCCGTCGCCGAGGAAGGCCAGCAGCGCGAGTCCCGTGACGCCGACGTCGTGGATCGGGTCGCCCGCCCCGTCGCACTTGTCGTTCGACGGGTCGTGCTTCATGAACTCGTCGTTGTCCCACATCCCGTCCTGGTCCTGGTGGTTCTTCAGCCACTCCAGACCGTCCTTGATCGCCTGCTCGGTGCCCTTGCCACCGCCGGCGCGGAGGTTTCGCTTGCCGCCGAACCGCCCGCCGTACTTGCCGCCGGCACCGCCCCCGATGCCGAGCAGCGAGTTCGACTGATCGGCGTCGAACGGCGAGTCCGAGTTCATGTTCGTCTCGCTCTCGGACTGCTCGAACTCCTCGTTCGTGTCCGTCTCGTTGTGGTCCGAGACCTCGAAGTCCTCGATGATCGGCTCTTCTTCGGTCTCTTCCTCGAGCTCCTCGATCTCCTCCTCGGGCTCCTCGATCTCGGGCTCGGGGATGTTCTCGAGGCTCGCTTCGACGACCTGATCCTCGCTGGGGTCGAAGATGTTCCACGGGATGTTCGCGATGATCAGCGCGAAGACGAAGTGGAGCGCGGCCGAGATGAGCAGCCACGGGGCCTTCGACATCCAGTCGTAGAGGACGTCGTTGAACGACTCCTCTTCCTCCCAGGGCTTGGGCATCGTCGACTCGATTTGGATGTCCTTGTAGTCGTTGCTCATATCGTTGGACGGACGCTTTCTGGGCGGCTCGGCGGGCGGTCGGTGCCGAGCCGGACGTCGGGGGTGCGGGAGGGGCCGCGAGCGGCCCGGGCGCTGGGGGAGGGGGGCGGCGGGAGAGGCGCCGCGCTTTCGCCCGGCGGGCCGGATTTCCCGGCGCCGGAGGGAGGAACGGATCCCGCGAATGGGGGTTCAGAGGTTATCCGCCGAATCGGCGGACGACTACCTGCGGAACGCGACCTACGGCCCGTCTGGGCCCCTTCGGCCGCCCTGGAGGAGGGCATCGCGGATCGAATCGGGCGCGACGTAGGTCCGCCGCACCAGCTCGCCGAGGCCGCGGGCGATCCGGACGTCGGACTCCTCTTCCTCGATCGACCTCTTGAGGCGCTGCTGGAGCTCCAGATCGAGGAAGGAGTCCGCCGCCTTGGGCGCGAGGCGCTCCTCGAACCGGTAGAGGACGAAGACCGGATCGGAGTCCGGGAGATCCACTCGCAGGACCGGCGACAGCGTCCCGTTGGAAGACGTCCCTAGGAACGACCCCGCATCGAAGGTGGGGTGCAGCTTCGTGAGCTCCGCTTCGAGCGTCCGCGCGGGGAACTCGATCCGACTCATGGGCCCGCGGAAGTTCGTCGCCGCGTACTGGAGGATCGCGTCGTCGAACGTCAGGACGCCCGACTCGATGTTCGTGCGAATCGCGTCCGCGAGCCCCTTTGCCTTCTCGACCGCGCCCGGATCGCCGCCCTTCGCCGCGAGGACCAGACGACCGAGGACGACGCGCTCGGGCGACTTGCCGACGATCTCGCCCAGTCGCAGGTCGCGCGACTTGACGTAGGTCCGGTAGCGCGAGTAGAGGGTCCCCGGCCTCACGTACGGGTCGACGAACCGTCGCCCGGTCGGCCCGACGGACCGCCCGGTGACCGCGTCCTGCCAGAACTGCGACAGGAGCCGCTTCCCGAGCATCTCGCGGAAGTCGTTGGGGGTCATCTGCTGCTCGGCAAGGAGCCGGTTGGCCTGGCTCTCACCTCCGAACTCGGCGATCTTCTGCTCGAAGAAGTTCTTCTGGATCTGCGCGAGCATCTCGGGCTCGTAGCCCTGGTTGCGGCCGCCCTCGACTTTCAGCTTCTGCTCGATCATCTGCCGCAGCCCAGCGTTGACCCGGAGCTCCATGACCCTCTCGGGAGGCAGGTCCGGCAACCCCTCCGCCGGGTCTTCGAAGTCAGGCGAGGCAGCGATG
Organism: Planctomycetota bacterium; assembly: GCA_039200205.1. Classification (GTDB taxonomy): domain Bacteria; phylum Planctomycetota; class UBA1135; order UBA1135; genus Saltatorellus. Next base: position 7,640 of record JBCCSK010000143.1, on the reverse strand, counting down.
AACCGCAGAACCTCGTCGCGCGTGATCAGGTCGTCGCCGACGACGGCGATCGCGTGCTCGCCGAACCGTTCCGCGAGCGCGCGCTCCAGCGGTGTGCGTGGAACGAACCGTGCTCTCTCGCTGCGCTCGGCCGCCGCTTCGCTCAGCGGTCGAGTCGTCTCCTGGAGCCGAGCCAGCCCGACGGGGGCGGCTGCAGCGGCGATTGCCAGGACGAGCGCGGGAAGGGCGGGGGCAGCCATCCCCCGATCATCGGCGCGATTGCCCGAACGATCAACTCGCGCGGGGGCGAACGAGCTTCTCCAGCCAGCGAACGGCCTTCGCGGGCTCGTTCTCCAGGTGCTCGGGCACGACCAGGTGCGCCACTCCGGGCTTGATCCGCCGCAGGTCGAGCCGCCGTCCGCGCCCCGCCGAGCGGCCTGCGAACAGGTGCTCGAACCCGACGGCGTCGGAGTACTGCATCACGTACCGATCGCCGTGCCACGCGACGTGCTTCACGTGGGCCTCGTCGAAGGGCAGCTTCAGCTCGAAGAGGCGCAGGAGCTCCTTCGCCTCGGCCGGCGGGCGTCCGTAGCGGTCGCGGAGGCCCTTGAAGACGTCCTCGAGCGCACCCTCGTCGAGGCACTGCGACAGAGCGCGCAGTGCGTCGAGGCGTTCATCGGCCTTCTCGATCCACGACTCGGGCAGGTACGCGCGCAGGCCGACCTCCAGCTCGCAGCCCGCCTCGGTCTCCTCGAACCGCGGCTTGTCGCGGTCGGTCGCCTCGCCGGCGGCGAGCCGCTCGACCGTCAGCTTCAGGAGGCGGCAGTACATGTCGTACCCGACCGCCGCGATGTGCCCGGACTGCTGCGGGCCGAGGATGTTGCCGGCCCCGCGCAGCTCGAGGTCCTTGACCGAGATGCCGAAGCCGGCGCCGAGGTGGTTCATCTCCTCCAGCGCCTTGAGCCGCTCGCGCGCGTGCTGCTTCAGAGGCTTGTGCTTCTCGACGAGCAGGTGGCAGTACGCCTTCACCGAGCCCCGGCCGACCCGTCCGCGCAGCTGGTGGAGCTCGGACAGGCCGAAGTGGTCCGCCTCGTCCACGAAGATCGTGTTCGCGGTCGGTACGTCGACTCCGTTCTCGATGATCGTCGTCGCGACGAGCACGTCGACCTCGCCGCGCCGGAACGCCGTCATGACCTCGCGCAGCTCGGCGGCGGGCATCTGGCCGTGTCCGATCGCGTAGGTCGCGTCCGGCACGAGCCCGCGCAGGTGCGCGGCGACCGACTCGATCGAGGTGACCCGGTTGTGGAGGAAGAAGATCTGGCCGCCCCGCGCGAGCTCGCGGCGGAACGCGTCGCGGATCAGGTCGTCGTCCTCGCGGTAGCCGAGGACCGTCTCGATCTCCTGACGCCCGGGCGGCGGCACGTTGAGCGACGAGATGTCGCGCACGCCCGACAGCGACATGTGCAGCGTCCGGGGGATCGGCGTCGCCGTCAGCGTCAGCATGTCGACGTTCGCGCGAAGCTTCTTGAAGTGCTCCTTGTGCGTCACGCCGAAGCGCTGCTCCTCGTCGATCACGACCAGCCCGAGGCGCTGGAACGTGACGTCCTTCGAGAGGATCCGGTGCGTCCCGATGACGACGTCGACGCGACCCTCGGCGAGGCCCTCGATCGTGTCCTTGCGCTCGGCGGCGCTCGTGTAGCGCGACAGCCCGCGCACGGTCAGCGGGAAGTCCGCCATGCGCTCGCCGAACGTCGCCAGGTGCTGCTCGGCGAGGACCGTCGTCGGCACGAGAACGGCGACCTGACCGCCGGCGGACGCGACCCGGAACGCGGCCCGCACGGCGAGCTCGGTCTTGCCGAAGCCGACGTCCCCGCACAGCAGCCGATCCATCGGTCGCTCGGACGCGAGGTCGCGCGCGAGCTCACCGCTCGCCTCGGACTGGTCCTCGGTGTCGTCGTAGGGGAACTCGTCGAGGAACTGCCGCACGAGGTCGTCGTCGCCGTCCCACGGGTCGCGCTTGCGAAGCTGACGCTTCGCCTGGACCTCGATCAGCTCGGACGCGAGGTCGAACAGCCCCTGCTCGACCTTCTCCTTGCGCTTTCGGAAGCTCTGACCGCCGATCTTGTCGAGCGCGACGCCGGAGCCGCCGGCCCCGATGTAGCGCTGGACCATGTCGATCCGGCTGGCGGGGACGTAGAGCGCGACGTCGTTCGCGAAGATGAGGTGCAGGTGCTCCTCCTCGCCGGTGCCGCGCGCCATGCGCGTCAGCCCGCGGTAGCGCGCGAGCCCGTGCACCGCGTGCACGACGAGATCGCCGGGGCGCAGCTCGAAGAAGCTCTGGAGCGCCTTGACCTTGTGCTGGTGAGCGCGCGCGACGGCCCGCTTGCGCGCGCCGAGCGTCCCCTTGAGCTCGTGGCTGCCCACGATCAGCAGCCCCCAGGGCGGAGCGCGGAAGCCCTTCGAGACGAACCCGACGGCGAGCTCCAGGTCGGTCGCGCCGGACTTCTCGAACTGGGCGCCGACGCGGTCGCGCTCGGCCTCCGTCAAGCAGGCGACGATCACGCGCGCGCCCTCCTTCGCGAGCGCCTCCAGCTCCGGCGCCGTCGCCGAGACGCCTCCGCTCAGCCCCTGGACCGAGCGCGTGTCCAGCGAGACGTCCTCGCCCGGGAGGCTCTGGATCTCCAGGATGCGACGCTTCGCCTGGGCCGAGTCGAGCCCGAGCAGCGCGCGCTCGTGCTGCGGCGAGCGGACCTTCAGGCCGCTCGCGCGCTCGTCGATGCGCAGCGGCTCGACGCGGACGACGAGCGCGTCCGGGTCGACGAGGTCGCTGAGCGGGACGCCGTCCCCGTCCTCGACGCCGCCCGCGTCGCTCGCGAGGCACACCTCGATCTCGTCGTGCGTGGCGGTCGAGCGCTGCTCGACGGGGTCGAAGGTCCGCAGGGACTCGATCTCCTCCTCGAACATCTCGATCCGCAGCGGCTCCTCGGACGCGAACGGGTAGATGTCGAGGATGTCGCCGCGCAGGCTGACCTGGCCGGCCTCCTCGACGAGCGGCTCGCGCGTGTAGCCCGCCTTGACCAGGCGGTCGAGCAGCCGCCGGACGTCGAGGACCTCGCCCGCGCGGAGTCGCACGAACTCGGCCTCGAGGTCGCGCAGGCGCGGGATCGGCTGCAGGAGAGCGTGCACCGACGCGACGATCACCCGCGGCCGCTCGTCGGCCGGCCCGGCCAGGGCCTGGGCGAGCTGCAGTCGTGCGCGGACCGCACTCGCGTCGGCGGCGCCGCGCTTCGCGCCGGACTCGCGGGCGGGGAACTGGGTCGCCGCGACGCCGAAGGCCGCCAGGTCGAGCGAGAACGACTCGGCCTCACCGTCCGTCGATGCGATGGCGAGCATCGGCGCGTCGAGGTCGGCGGCGATCTGCGCCCCGACGAGCGCCTGGGCGCCGCCCCAGACGTTGCCGACCGAGCACGCGCCCTTGCGCTCGATCGCGCGGCGAATGCGGGCGAGCTCGTCGGCGGGGAAGACGAGCTCGGACGCGCGCACGAGGATCGCGCCGGTGCCCCGCGTCGACTCGTCCGCGCGCCCCTCGCGCGCGGCGGTGTCCACGAGGCTCGTTCCGGTGGAAGCGTCGGTCATTGGCGTGCGTCGAGGCCGAGGGCCAAGAGGGCCTCATAGGCCGCCCAGTGCTCGGCTTCCTTCACCGTCCTGCCCCAGGCGGGCGGGAAGTCTTCGTCGCCGGCCTCGGCAGCGACGAGGAAAGCGCGCGCATTCTCGTCGCCTCGCGTGCGGACCACGCGGTAGGTGGGGGGGCCGTCGAAGCGCTGCTGGCAGACCTCCTGGAAGGCCTGCTTCGGCCGCGGGTGGCCGCCGCGCTCGCGCGCCGCGGCGAGCTCCGGCGCGAGCGTCTCCAGTACGACGTCGCGCGCTGCGTCGGGACCGCCGTCGAGGTAGACCGCGCCGATGACCGCCTCGTAGAGGTTCGCGAGGACGGACCGCGAGAGCGCGCCCCGCTCGAGGCCGCGGCCGAGCCGCGCGTGGTCAGCGAGTCCGAGGCGCTGGGCGGCGACGGCCAGGGCCTGGCGAGAGACGACCTGGGCCTTCATCTCGGTCAGCGCGCCCTCGGGGTAGCGAGCACGGTCCGCGAAGAGCGTCTCGGCGATCACGAGGTCGAGGACCGCGTCGCCGAGGAATTCCAGCCGCTCGTTGTCGCGGCGTCCGCGCCCGTCCGAGATCCCCGCCGACGCGTGGGTGAGGGCGAGGGTGGCGAGACCCGCGTCCGAGAAGCGGTGCAGAGCGTCGAGGGGCGTGGACACGGGCGGCGGCCGGAAGGGCCGGAGGAGTCTAGCCCGGATTCTCCGGTTCTCTCGAAGGGCTCGGGCCGCGGCGCGCACCAAGTTCCCGTGATCTCCACCGAATCCCCCCCGACGACCGCCGCCCTGGAGGTGCGCGGTCTGACGCGTTCGTTCGGCTCCGTCCGCGCCGTCGACGGCCTCGACCTCGTCGTGCCGCGCGGCGAGGCGCTCGGGCTGCTCGGTCCGAACGGCGCCGGCAAGACCACGACCCTCCGGATCCTCGCGACGCTCCTCGCGCCGGACGAGGGCGAGGTGCGCGTCCTCGGCCTCGACCCGCGAACGGATGGCGCCGAATTGCGCAGCAGGATCGGGGTCGTCCCCCAGGAGATCGCGCTGTATTCGGGCCTGACCGCCGAGGAGAACCTCGGGTTCTTCGGCGAGCTCGCGGGCCTCGGCGGAGCGCGCCTGCGCGAGCGCGTCGACTGGGCCCTCGAGACCGCCGGTCTCACCGAGCGGAGGACGTCGCGCGTCGACGGCTTCTCCGGCGGGATGAAGCGGCGCCTCAACCTCGTCGCCGCGCTCCTTCACGAGCCCGAGATCGTCTTCCTCGACGAGCCGACCGCCGGCGTCGATCCCCAGTCGCGCAACCACGTCTTCGAGCGCGTCGAGGCCCTGCACGCTGCGGGCACGACCCTCGTCTACACGACCCACCAGCTCGGCGAGGTCGAGCGGCTCTGCGATCGCATCGCGATCATGGACCGCGGGAAGCGGATCGCGGACGGGACGCTGGCCGAGCTGCGGCGCCTCGACGCCGTTCGGGCTGGCGCCGGCGTCGGTCTCGACCTCGCTCCGGACGCAGACCTCGAGCGCGCCGCCGCGATCCTGCGCGAGCACGGCATCGGCGCCGAGGTCGCGGGGACCGACGTCGACCTCGAGACGATCTTCCTGGCGCTCACCGGGCGCGCGCTTCGCGACGGGGAGGCGGACTGATGCTCTCGACGGCCTGGGCGCTCGTGCGCAAGGACATCCGGCTCTTCGTTCGCGACAGGACGGCGCTCTTCTTTGCGCTCGTCCTTCCGATCGGCCTCGCAGCGATCATGGGCACGGCCTTCGGATCGCAGATGGGCGGCGGCGGATCGTCGTCGGTCAAGAAGGTCACGATCGCGGTCGAGGATCGCGACGGTTCGTCCGAGAGCGAGGCGTTCGTCGAGACGCTGATGGGATCGGACGGCCTCCGCGTCGAGGTCGTCGAGGACGCGCGGCGGCTCGTCGCCGACGGCAACCGCGCCGGTGGGCTCGTCATCCCTGCCGGCTACGGCGCCGCGATCGCGGACGGCGAGACGCCGCCGAACGTCACTCTCTTCCGCGATCCCGCGAGGCAGATCGCGAGCCAGGTCATGGTCTTCCAGCTCGCGCCGGTGATGGTCGGGAGCATGGCGGACTCGATGGGCTCCGGGATGATGGGTCGCCTGCTCGACATGGTCTCGTTCCCCGACTCGGGGCGGGCGGACGCCGAGGCAGCGATGAAGACCTCGTTCGATCGGGTCGAGGCGATCGTCGAGCGGCTGGAGGCGGACGGCGCGTTCGAAGAGGAGGAGCCCGAGGAGGACGACGAAGACGGCGGCTTCGACGTCATGTCGGCCCTCCCCGACTTCATCGGCCTGGAGGTCGAGGACCTCGCTCCCGCTCGCGCGGACGGCCTGCCGCGCAGCGCCGGCGCCTCCCACGCCTTCGCCGCGATGGCCGTGATGATGCTGCTCTTCAATCTCGTCGCGGCCGCGGGCACGCTCCAGGACGAGCGGGCCGAAGGGACGCTCGATCGGCTGCGGCTCACGCCGGCCGCCGGACGCGCCGTGCTGCTGGGCAAGATGCTCGTGACGATGATCCTCGCGATCGTCCAGCTCGTCGTCCTCTTCGCCTTCGGGGCGATCGCCTTCGACGTCCCCGTCCTGGAGCACCTCGAGGAGCTCTCGGTGACGAGCCTCGTGTGGGCCTTCTGCGCGAGCACGCTGGGCCTGCTCTTCGCGACGGCGTGCAGCACGCGCCGACAGATGGAGGGGCTCTCGACGCTCGCGATCCTCGGCATGAGTGCGATCGGCGGCGCGTGGTTCCCGCGCGAGATCACGCCGGACTGGTTCCAGACCGCCGGGCTCCTGACGCCGGTCGCGTGGGCGATGGACGCGTACCACGGGATCCTCTGGTACGGAAAGGGGATCCTCGCGACGCCGGACCGCGGCGGCGTTCTCGTGCCGCTGCTCGTGCTGATGGCCGTCGGCGTCGTCCTGTTCGCGATCTCGGCGCGGCTGTACTCGAGTCGGTACGGATCGAAGTAGGGCCGGGGGACTGTTGCACCCTGCGGTCACGCGGCATGCTCGTCGCGATGGCCGCACCCAAGAAGATCGCACTCGGACTCGGCAGCGGCGGCGCCCGCGGCTACGCGCACATCGGCGTCATCCGCTGGATCGAGGAGCAGGGCCTGGAGATCAGCACGATCGCGGGCTCGTCGATGGGAGCGCTCGTCGGCGGCATGTACGCGGCGGGCCAGCTGGACGAGTTCACGGAGTGGGCGACGGCGATTCGCAAGACCGACATCGTCAGCATGGTCGACCTCGTGTTCGGCCAGCCTGGATTCGTCGGCGGGGACCGCGTGATGGCAGCGCTCCAGGAGTTCGTCGGCGATCGGACGATCGAGGACCTACCGATCCCGTACACCGCCGTCGCCTCGGACGTCGTCCGCGAGAAGGAGATCTGGTTCACGAAGGGACCGCTGTTCGAGGCGATCCGCGCGTCGATCTCGATCCCGCTCTTCTTCGTCCCTGTGGAGAAGAACGGTCGCGAGCTCCTCGACGGAGGGATCCTCGAGCCGGTCCCCGTGGCACCGACCCTCGACCAGGACGTCGACCTCATCGTCGCCGTGAACCTGGCGGGGCCCGCAGACGCGGAGTGGGTCGCGGCTCACCCGATCGAGACGCCCGAGCCCGAGGAGCGCGGCAAGATGCGCGGCCTGATCGATCGGTTCCTCGACGGAGTCGAACGACGCGTCGTTGGCGGTGACGGAGATCAGCCGTCGATGCTCCGCGTGGCGACCGACGTCGTCGACGCGATGCAGGGGGCGATCGGGCGGATGAAGCTCGCGGCGCATCCCCCCGACGTCGAGATCGCAATGCCGCGCAACGCGGCGCAGGTGCTCGAGTTCGACCGCGCGTACGAGCTGATCGAGCTCGGCCGCATCGCGGCGGAGGAGCAGCTTGGGCCGTTCCTAGATTGAGTGGTGGGCAGCGTGACACGTGACGAGCGGCAGAGGGCTTACGGCGTACGACCCAAACCCGGTTTGGAGCGTCCGCGTCCCTCCGGCGCCGCAGGCGCCGG
>JBCCSK010000142.1:0-13462 GCA_039200205.1 Planctomycetota bacterium | reverse complement strand
GGGCGGGGGGGGGGGGGGGGTGTGGCGGGGGGGGGGTTAACGGCCCCTCCCACCGGCCCCCCCCCCCCCGCCGTGGTGCGTGCGCGGCCTGACGATCGGTACCAGCCGCTGTCGCATGTCGCTATAACGCGCCGTCTCGATTTGTCGCGATCAACAACACAAGGAAGCCGGGGATGAAGAAGACCGCCTCTCTCGTGGTGCTGCTGCTCGTCGCTCTCGTGGGATTCTACGCTTGGCACACACCCTTTGGTGGGCCGCTGACCGAGGCCGAGATTGCGGCTTACATGGCCGAACAGGAAGCGGCTGGGGGGGACGCGTGGACCGACCTGGAGGCGTTCGAGGCCTTTCTACGCGAGGACGACGGCCGCCGCTTCGTGATGATCAATCTCATGGAGGTGCGCGACGAGGCCGAATACCCGGACGACTTCGCGGGCGAGCCCAAGAGCGGTGCCGAGGCCGATGCGGCGTACGGCGGTGCGGTCATCCCGCTGCTCCTGCGGCGGGGGAGCTATCCGGTGCTGCTGGCCGAGCGGTACCACACGATCATCAACTCTCTGGGCGAGACGGCGGCCGAGTTCGACGACTTCGCGATGGTCAGATACCGAAGCCGCCGCGACCTGATCGACATGCTGAGCAGCGACCGCTTCCGCGAGGCGTCCGTCCACAAATGGGCCTCACTCGAAAACACGCTGGTCGCGCCGGGGCGCAGAGGAATCGGCTTCCAGGCGATCGGCTATGTGCCCGTACTTCTGATGATCGCGATCGCGATCGTCGTCGGCCGGGGGGTGTTGGGCCGCAGGAAGCGCCCGCTCACCGACGACTCATCTGAGGATCTGGACGGTCGCCACTCTTCCTGTTGACGGTCAAGAGGAAACCAGCCGGCTTCTCTTGACGGCAAGAAAGAGAGGGCAAGGGACGTTTGGGGAATCGAAGACGGATGTGATGTTGGAAACGCTGGGCCTTCTGCTGCTCGAGCTCCTCAACAGAGCGGGTGAATCGAAGGCGTCCGGCAGGCGAGCAGCGCACGCCCTTCATGAGCTCGCGCGGAGGGCCGATGCTTCCAGCATGGAAATCGAATCGCTCTTCGCCGTTCGGCCATCCCGCCGGCACGAGCTCGGGATGTGGTACGCCGCCGATCGGCGTTCCGCGGCCAAGGATTCGGCGAGGCGCCGGTCGGCAACGGCGACCTCTGCGCGATCGGCTCCCTGGTCCGCGGTGACGTTCACGCTTCGTCTCAGTGCTCGAACCGCACCTTGACCGCAGACGTCAGGTTGCTTGCCGCTCCGCACGGGCCCCCGACATCGCGGTACCAGAGCTGGAAGCCGAAGCTCTCGCCGTCGACGAGGCGGCCCGCCGGGGGGTGGTTTGCCCGGTCGAAACCGACGACGTCATCGATGAGGATCGCCCCGCCGTTCGCGAGCGTCGGCGCGTAGCGCCAGAGCGAACCTGAAAGGCAGAGGAGACCGTTCCCTGTGGCGGCGGGCGATCCTCCCGGACTGCCGTGGAAGAGTGTCCCCCAGGTGCTCGCCGGCAGGCCCGTGGCGAACATGGACAGGTTCGATGTCGCGATCGAGTTGGAGCCCGCGACGCGCAGTCGGCCGCTTCCGCCGACCGAGTTCACGCGGCCGAACGACGCCGCATTCCCGCACAGCGCGATCGCCGTCGGGCAGCCGCAGAGATCGGTCACGTTGACGTCGTCGGGCCAACGGCAGAAGAAGTCGTTCCCTGCCGCTACGACGCCGTACGGCGTTCGCACGACTTCCCGGCCGAGGCCGTCGTCCGACGGGCCGATCGGGCGTCGGGTCGTGCCGGGTGTCCACGCGCCCCCGTCGTAGTGAACGTCGATGACGAGCCCCCCGACCTCGGCTTCGGGGAGGCCCAGCGTGAGGACGCCGTCCCGGAGGTCCATGCGTTTCACGAGCTGGGCCGAATATCCGCCCGGGATCGGGACGGCTCCGATCGAGGTCCAGTTCGTGCCGTCGAAGCGGAACGCCTCCAGTGGGCCGCTAAAGAAGCTTCGCACGACGATCAGTCCGTCCTCCAACTCGACCTCGCCGCCGAACGTGTCCGCGGAGAACGACGAGGTCAGGAAGGTGCGGGCGCCGAGCGTGTCGACCGGCGTCCACCGGGAGACCTGGACGACGTCCGCGATCCCGTCGCCCGTGACGTACCAGTCGTCGTCGCTGTCCGTCGAGTGGCCGCTCCCCGGAAGGAAGCCGAGCGTCTGCCCGACGTTGGTCGTCTGCCAGTGGCCCGCTGTGCTGCGCTGCAGCCGCTGGAGGTGTCCGAGGTAGGTGTTCTCCGCGTGGACGAACCCATTCCTCACGACGAGGTCCGTCTCCGAGATCGTGCCGTGGGAGAAGCCGTCCGTCACCTGGACCGTCGCGGTGTGCGTCCATGTGCCACCCTCGTGGGTCAGCACGTCGACCATTGCGCCGCCGATGAACTCGGTCGTAACCACGAAGACGTCCCCGTTCGCGATGGCGACCGCGTGGCCGAAGCGGCTCGGTTCCCGTGGGAGAGGCACGGCCTCCTCGAACTCCCATCCGTCGAGACTCCAGCGCCAGAACGTGGCGGCAGGTGGAGACCCGGAGGGCGTCCGCAGGGCGACGAGCAGATCCCCTTCGACCGCGATCCGTTTGCCGGCTGCCGAAACCCCTGCGGGGGGGCGGTGCACCGTGGCCGCGAACGCGTCCTGCGCGGCGACGGCGAGTAAGAGCGTGACGAGCATGATCTCTCCTCGATCGAGACGGTGGAACGCCGGCGATGCGAGAGAGTCTTCGTGCCGGCGGCAGAGTCGAGGCTAGCAACACCTTCCAGATGCGGGGTCGGGATCACGTCGGTACCGCGTCCGCGCCCACTGGAACGCGACCCGGAGCCCGTTCGTGGAGTTCGAGGTCGGCGCGCCCGTCCGCGTGACGTCGCGGTACCACCACTCGTGGTCGAGGCGCTCGTCGCTCAGGACGGAGAACGGGGTGCTCGACGAGTGGGCATCGAGCCCGCGTCGATCGGCCTCTCGGGCGCCTCGACGCGCTGGTCCCTCACCCTCTCGATCATTCAGGTTTTGGAGCCTTCGGTGTACGCCACGGTCACGCCTCCATCGCCCCCTCGACCTCCCCGAAATTGCTCGTTTCGTGAATCGGCTCGTCTGCTCGGCGACGTCATCCCACGTCCAGCCGCCCGTGTCTGCCCGTTCCCCGCGCGTCGACCGAGCGGCCCTCATTTCAAACCGGAAACTCCACATGAAGACACTCCCGCTTCTCACGACCTTACCGCTCGCGCTCTGCCCCGCCGTTCTAGCCCAGGTCGGACCACCTTCCGCGGTCGTGTTCGTCGACACGAACGCGACGGGCGCGAACACCGGCGGCAACTGGGTGGACGCCTACACGAGCCTCGAGGTGGCGCTGAGTTCGAACGGTCCCGGAACAACCTATTGGATCGCAGAAGGCACATACCGGCCCACGGCCATCCAGTCTTCGGGCGACCTTCGTACTGCGACGTTCGTCGTCGAGGATGGCGATAGGCTGTTCGGCGGATTTCGGTCTGGCGACGTCCCCAATCCGTCCTCGAGGACAGGCCTTGCAGAGAACACCATTTTGGACGGCAACGTGAACCCGTCGAACCCAGCGGACGGTGTCTTCCATGTCGTCACAGCGCTCGGCGATGATCGTGACCTCACGGTGATCAACGGACTTCACATTCGGGGCGGAGACGCAACGGTGCTGGCCGGCGATCCTCCCGCTCCGCCCGACGGTGGCGTGTACGTACGGGCCAGTGCCGAACTCGGAGGTGGGATTCTGTTTCAGCCCCCGGGGCCGATACTCGTTCCGCCCGCGGGAGAGCCACTTCCTCGTTCAACTCTGTTCGTGGAGGGATGCATTTTGCGGGACAACCGAGCTAGAGACGGCGGTGGAATCTACGCGCAGAACGGCAGCCTCGACGTCGCAGCAGACAAGTCGAGCGGTCCGTTCGACCTGTTCACGTCCGAATCGCTCTTCGAGGGCAACTCTGCCCTCGGGCGTGGGGGTGCGATCTGTACCGCTTTTGTCGGCTACGGCTACACGGACGGGGTCTCGAAGACTCACGTCGACAGTCACATCTACAACACGCGCTTCGCGGACAATTGGGCGAACAACGGCGGCGCACTGTATCTGGGGACGCCCTTGGATCTTGCACCAGACACCCGTCAGATTGTGGCGAATTGCGTCCTCACCGACAACGTCGCTGAAGTTGGCGGAGCGATGTACTTCCTGAATTTCACACCGAGCGACGTAACCCTGTGCACGATCGCCTACAATGCAGCTTTCTCGCGTGGGGGCGGCATTTACCTCGCAGGCGGTCAAGGGAAGGTCCCTGAGGTTGCCATGACGATTAGCGACTCGATCTTCTTCAGGAACGCCGCGCTCGCAGACACCGGTGATTCAGACGTGTTCGTCCCGGGCGGTGGCACGATCTGCGACGACAATCCCGTCGTGATTGCCCATAACCGAGTTCAGAGCGACTCGCTGCAGGCTATCATCTCAGAAAACTGCGACGACGGCGTTGACTACTCCGGGAACATCGCGTCGAGCCCGAAGTTCGTGAGCGCTTCCAATCGCGACTTTCGTTTGCGTGCAACGTCCCCCTGCGTCGACGCCGGAGACACTCTCTTTCCGACGTTTCCGGCGCCAGACTGGTTCGATTTCGACAACGACGGAAACCTCATCGGCGAGATCGTGACCCAAGACCTTGACCTTGCGACTCGACAGGTTGGCGCGATCGACATGGGGGCGTACGAGCGTCAGTAGGGTCGCGGAGAATGGCTCCGCGGGGGCTCCGGGAGAGGGCTCCCCGGGGCCATTCTCCAAGGCCTCTATCTCAAGACTTCAGTCTCGGTAGATCGAAGACTCCTGGCACCGGAAGCACGGTGCGTTCCCTCACGACGACGATCCAGGTTCTTTCGGGATGCCTGCTCATGGTCGCGGTGACTGCACAGCAGTACGAGGATCAGGGGCTTCATCCGGACGATCTTGCCCTGTACGACGTCCTCGTCGGAAGCGTCGGGATCCATGAGGGCCGGCTCGCCGTGGGCACGTCCAAGCCGGCGGACAAGCGTCCCAAGCGGTCATTCGTGTCGACAGCCACCGGAGAGGAAGGGCGATCATCCGGAGAGGGAGCCGGCGCCCGCTCGAGGGACGTCGGCTTCGGCACGTGCCACTGGCGGCCTCGGTCTCACACGAACCGCATCTGCGGTTCTGGTCGTGCGTGCAGCGCGTGGCTGTACGGGATCGGCTGTTCGTGCGCGTACCCGACCGCCAACGTCTTCGGCGAGAAGTCGACCCACACGAAGACGACCGCGTAGAGAACGCCGCCGAGGGCCCCCGCCAGCCGTCCGCGCGACCGCCAGATCGTCGCGTGGACCTCGTTCCCGGCCCGGGTGATCGACGGGCGCGAGGAGCAGGAGCGACGCCTGGAGGAGACGCGTGCGCGCTTCGACGGCGTTCCGTGCCCCGTCGACGGGGGCGCCTGTCGCATCACACCCGAGCGGATCGAGTTCGAGCAGCGTCGGCCGAGCCGACTGCGCGACCGGATCCTGTTCGAGCGCGCGGGCGACGGCTGGACGCGGTCACGCCTCGCGCGCTGAAGAGCCAGGACGCGAGGCGACGTCTCAGCGGGGCCACGGCATGAGCGTGCCCGAACCCTCGAGGTTCGACCATAGGAACGGCGCGTGCTCGACGTTCCGAGGCACGGCGAGTTCGACGACGCGCTGGCGTTCCGGCACGCGCGCGGCGCGACCAGCGCGCGCGTCGAACGCGACCGTGTCAGCGCCGAGTTCGACGCTCGCGCCGCCCTCCGTGAGGAGATGCGCCTCGCTCTCCCCACCCACGACGTACAGCATCTCGCGCGGCGTCACGTCCGTCCTCTCGAGCAGGTGCTGGAGCCACAGGAACGGGATGCGGCGGTGGAGGTCGGCCAGCCGTCGCTTGTTCTTTCGTACCGGCAGCAGCGCGCCGGTCGGCGCGGGCTTCACCGGCTCGATGCGCACGACGAGGCCGAGCTCCGCGGGCTCGTCGATCGATCCGGCGGCGGTACGCGCGCCCCGTACGAACGCCGTCGACGCGTGCGCGCGCGCGAGCCGCTCGGGTCCTGCGCCGCGCCACAGCGGTGAGGCGGCGACGATCGTCACGAGAACGGCGGCGAGCGGCACGGCCGCCACGGCGCGCGACGCGGCGGAGGCTCCCTCGCCCAGCACGCCGTCCCGCACGAGCGCGGCGACGAACAGCGCGCCCAGGGCCGCGCTGCAGTACGCCTGCCGCGGGAACCACACGGCCTGATACGACACGACGGCGCCGTACAACAGCAGGACGGCCGCGAGCGCGAGCGCTGCAGGGCGGCGCGCGACGGCGAACTGGACGGCGGCGACCAACGCCAGCGCCCCCGCGACGGCGACGACCCAGAGCCACGGTCCTTCGGCGGACAGGACGCCGCCGAGCGACGCGCCGAACCGCTCCATGACCTCGCCCGCGCGTCCCCAGCGGTCGTCTCCGATGGGATAGCCCTCCACGTCGCGCATGACTCCGGAGCGGATCCAGACTCCGGCGCCGATCCACGCCCAGCCCCACGCGGTGAGGAGTGCGGCGCGACCGCGGTGCGCGGTGCACGCGAGTGCGACGACGGGGAGCACGAGCGCCTGCAGCGCGCCCAGTTCGTGGGCGAACATCCCGATGAGCAGCACCGGCCCGGTCAGCGCGAACGCGACCATGCTGCGCCGCGCGCCGTACGTCGCGAGGAGCAGCCCGAGGAACGCGCCCGCCGTCGCAAACGCGTAGCTGCGCCGGGCCAGGAACGGAACGACCTCGTCTGCTGCAGGATGGGCAGCGAACAGGATCGCGCCAATGGCGCCCGGCATCACGCCGAACACGCGGACCCCGACGAGCAAAACGAGGACGATCGAAAGCGCGTGCAATCCGAGGTCCACGCCGCGGAAACCGCGCTCGCAGTACCCGTGCATGCGGTGCCCGAGCGCGAAGCTGACCGCCGTCGCCGGCCGGTAGCCGATGAAGTGCTCGCTCCGGAGCATCCATTCGACGCTCTCCTCGGACGCGGGGTCGGTGCGCTCGATCCACTTCAGCGAGTCGCGCTGCAGCGGCACCGCGTCGTGGTAGGGGAGGAAGGGGCGGAGACCGAGAGCGACGAGGAGCGTGACGAGCAGGGCCGCGCGCATACTCCGCCACGCGCCGCCCGGCCGGAGGGGCGCGTCAGCGTCTGCCATAGCCGAGGTTCTCGATGCGCTGACGCTGCGCGGCGTCGAGCTCGACCGCCGCGCCCGAGCGTGCCTTGTCGTCCTGCTCCGCGCGCCACGTTTGGACCGCGGTCACGATGACGATCGTGTCGTCCCAGGCTCCCGTTTCCCGCAGCGCGCTGAACAGGTGCGCGAGGTGGGAGTCCGTGAGCGCAGAGACGTCGAAGTCCTGACAGGCTCGATCTGCGCGCGTGGACTGCGTACGGATGAGCCCGGTGAACGCTCGCAACGAGTCGCCCAGTCCGTCGACGGGTTCGTCCTGGGCAGAGAACGACACGACAGGACCGAGAACCGTCTGCCCGCACGCGGGCACCGCGGTGAGAAGGAGTCGGGAGACGAAGCGCACGGGACGAACGTGGAGATCGGGATGGAGCCGTTTCCCACCGTATCCGACGTCCGCTACGATCGCCCAGCTCGTCCCGGCGCGGGCCGCCCCACCTCCTGTCCATGCAAGACCCGCTGCAAACCACCTCCTCGTCCGCCACGGCTCAGAACGCCTGGGCCCGAGTGCAAGATCTGCAGAGCCGGTTCCGCGAAGACCTCGAGTCGGTCGCGCGCGAGTTGGGAGACGATCATCCGTTCCAGGAGTACGGGTGGCTGCGGAACGGGGGCCGCCACGGGGGAGGAAGCCGGTTCGTACGAACTCGCTGCCCGGTGTTCGACCGAGCGGCGATCAACGTGAGCCACGTGCACTACGACGACGATCCGTCGCGACCTCTGCGCTCCTCGTCCGCGCTCTCGACGATCATCCACCCCCGCCCTCCGCTCGCGCCGTCCATGCACGTCCACATCAGTTGGACGGAGCGGAAAGATGGAACGGGCTACTGGCGGATGATGGCGGACCTGAACCCGTCACATCCGATCGACGCCGACACCGAACGTTTCCGGGAGACGCTGCGCGCCATCGCGCCCGATCAGATCGAGGCGGCGCTCGAGCAGGGTGAACGCTACTTCTGGATTCCGGCGCTCCAGCGCCACCGGGGAGTCGTTCACTTCTATCTCGAGGGCTACCGCACCGAGGACCCCGCGGCGGACGATGTGCTCGCCCGCTCGTTCGGCGAGCGCATCACCGACGCCTACGTCGAGATCCTGCGAGACCGACTCGCGCCGCCGCCGCCGACCGACGAGCAGTGCGCCGTGCAGCTCGCGTATCACACGGTCTATTTCTTTCAGGTGCTGACGCTCGACCGTGGAACGACGTCGGGACTCCTGGTGCACGATCAGAACGACCTCGGGATCATGGGCTCCCTTCCGTCGTTCGTGGATCGTTCGCTGCTCTGGCGCTGGGCCGAGGAGGTTCCGGAGGTTCAGAGGCCCCTCGTGCAGGCGCTCGCCGATGCGCTGCCGGACTCGAGCGATAACCGTTGCGCGGTCGACGACAACGCGCGTATTCGCCTCGCATCGGCCGTTCGCGACTTCTACCGCGCCAACCCGGCAGCGCTCGAGCTGCAGGCGCGTGGCGACGTTCTGCCCCCGACGATCTCGAATCACGGACGAGCTCGCGATGCCTGATCGCATCGCTGCGATGCGCGGCGGACAAGCGTTTCAAGCTGCTGGTCGTGACGACCGCCGCCGGAGAGGGCGAGCGGGCATGGGGACCATGACCGCGTGCCGTCGCCGGGGAGTTGCGTTCGCGGTGTATCACGCGTGCTCGAGCCGGTCGGATTGAGCCGGCGGGCGTTCAGACCGGCCGCCGGCGCTCCGCTCCCTGTGCGTCCACTCGAAGCTCGAGCTCGCCAAGCTCGGCTCGGAGGGGGAGCGCACCGCGTGGATGCAGTGGCCGGATCGCTGGCGCGTCGACGAGGCGGTCGGCGGAAAGGCGGAGCGCGCCGCCGAATGCGAATCCCGGCAATTCCGTGATTCGACGAGTCGCTTCTTCGCGGGCCGGCATCTTCGTCGCAGATGACCCCGCGGAACTCGAACGACACCGAAGCCCTGCTCGAGGAGGGTGCCTGGCTGCGGCGGCTCGCGGGCCAGCTCGTCCACGATCCAGCGCGTGCGGAGGACGCCGCGCAGGAAGCCTGGCTGGCCTGGGCGCGCCGGCGGCCGGCGGGGGCGGGGCGCGGCTGGCTCGGGAACGTCCTGAGGAACCGCGTGCGCCAGGACCATCGCGCGGAGATCCGGCGACGGGTCCACGAGGGCGACGCGTCGCGACCGGAGGCGACTCCCTCGGCGGAGGAGCTCGCCGAGAGGCTCGAGGTGCAGCGGCGGGTCTTCGACGCGGTCCAGGCCCTCGACGAGCCGTATCGCTCGACCCTCGCGCTGCGCTACCTCGAAGAGCTCCCGCCGCGCGAGATCGCCCGCCGCACAGGCACGCCCGTCGACACGGTGCGCACGCGGCTCGAACGCGGGCTCGCGCGACTGCGCGCGGAGCTCGACTCGTCGAGTGGGGGCCGGGAGCGCTGGCTCGCGGCGCTCGTCCCCATCGCCTCATTCTCCAAGGCACCGACCAGCGTCGGAGCCGTGACACTCGCCATGGGTAGTGGAATCAAGCTCGCGGGCTCCGTCGCTGCGCTCGCCCTCGTCGGTCTGTTCCTCTCGACACGCTGGAGCGCGCCGGAGCGCGTGCATACCGAGCTCGCCGGTCGCGAAGCTCCGACGCTCGCACAGCCCGAGCTCCTCGAGCAAGGGACGAACGCGCCCGAGGGCCGCGGCCTCGCTCCCGTCGACCCGGAAGTGTCCCCCGAGGGTGGGGCCATCCCCGAGGCGACCGTCGAGACGCCCGCCGCGCGGCCGACGTTCGAGGGCCGCGTCGTCGACCTCGACGGCCGGCCCGTCGGCGGGCTGCGCGTCGACTACGTGGCCACCACGAACGTCCTGACCGAGCCGCCGGCGTCCGAGCGATGGACGACGTGCCGGGACGACGGAACGTTCACGATGAGCGTCTGGCGCGAACGGGGCCGACTCGTCGCGAGCGGAGGAGGGCTTGCCACCGTGTTCGACGGCGCGCTCGGGGGGGTGGTTCCCATCGAGCCTCCGGTGCTCGTCGTCGCCCCCGAGCGCACGCACGCGGGTCGTGTCGTCGACCAGGACGGCGCGCCGCTGGCCGGTGCGGAGCTCGAGCTGGAGACTCCCGATGCGGTCGTGCGGCGGTGGAACCCGGGCTCGCTCCAGGGGCTGCGCGCGCTCTCGGCAAAGACGACGACCGGCGGCGACGGCGGCTTCGCCTTGGAGGGAGTCGGGGTCGCGCCGGAGTCCGCCCTGCGGGTCCGCGCGGAGGGCTACGAGTTGGTCCGACTCGACGTTCCCCCCGACTCGACGGACGACTGGCTGATCGAACTCGTCCGCGTCACGCCCGGGGAGAGCGAGCGGTCGGGTGTCGTCGTCGATGCCGACGGCGTCCCCGTCGAGGGCGCGTGGGTCCACGCAGGAGCCGCGACGGTCACGACGGACGATGGAGGGGCGTTCCGGGTGGCGGTGAAGGAGGGGTTCGAGTTCCTTCGCGCCGCCGCGGCGGGCCGGCTGCCCGCCGAGGTGCGCCTCGACGCTCTCCCCGTGGATGGAATCGTCGTTGCGCTCGGCAGGGAACCGCTCTCGATCTCCGGCCGCGTGCTGTCCTCGGAGGGCGCTCCCGTCGAGGGCGCACTCGTGTGGACGTACGACGGAACCCGCTTCGGCAAGGTCACCGAGGACGTGGGTGACTTCTCGGTCCTGCTGACGAAGGACATGGAGCAGATGACGGTCGCGGGACCGCGGGACGGACGCGAGGTCCGCAGCGACGCGACGGGCCGCTTCGAGCTGACCGGGCTGCTCGACGCGACCTACACGGTCCAAGCGCTCGACCCTTCGCTTCTCGTGCACGTGACGCGCGACGTCGAGGGTGGGGACGTGTTCGACCTCGTCCTCCCGCCTGCGGGGCCCGCCGTCGAGGTCGCCGGGCGAGTCGAAACCTGGGACGGCGAGCCCCTGGCCGGCGTGAGCGTGGCACTGCAGCGTCCGGTGCCGACGCGCTACGGCAACGAGATCGGTCGAAGCCTTCGCGACGAGCGGCCGGTGACCGACGCGAGCGGCCGCTTCGCCTTCCAGGCGTACCGGGCGAGCGAGCTGTGGCTGCGGCTCGAGGGCGAGGTGCTCGCGTCCGGCGTCGACGTCGATCTGTCGCTCGAGCACGACCTCACGGACGTCCGCGTCCGCGTGCCCCGCACGGCGCACCTTCGCGTTGTCGTCGAGGACGATCCGGACTTCACGGGCTCCTTCTCGCTGCTCGACGCGAACGGGGAGGCGATCGACCTGACCTTCATGATCGGCAGTACGACGCTCGGGGCTCGGGCCGTCGGCGTCGAGTCGGGGAGCTCGGGCCTGGTGCAAGCGGATGAGTCGGCCGTGACGCTCGTGCTTCAGGGTGAGGGGGAGGGGAGCGATACCGAGCCGAGACGCGTGCCAGTCGAGCTACGCGCGGGGGAAGTGACGGTCGTTCGGCTCTGACGAGACGGCCGAGCGAGCTGGAGGTTGAACGACTGCATCGGGGCCGACGACGACCGGTCCGCCATCGTGCCTGCCCGACGTTGCCGCCGGGAGCCCCGCGTTCAACGACGACGGAGCAGCCAGACGTAGCCGGTGGGGCGCCTGCTGATGATCGCGGGGCGCTCGTCCCAGTGCGCCTGTCGACGCGCGTAGAAGGCCTCCATGGCGGCCTCTTCCTCGCTGGTCATCCGGGCGTGGTTCTCGATCTCGGGCTGGCTGTCGACGATCTCGCGAAGCGCGAGATTCCACTCCGTGAGCCTGCGAACACACTCCTCCTCGGTGACACCCTCGGCCGGATCCGTGATGTCGACGGAGTCGCCCACCAGCAGATCGAGCTTGCCGTCGCCATCGACGTCCGCGGTCGTGACGCGTGTTGCGACCTGCGGTCCCTTGATGTGATCGTCGCCGAGGACGACGCCCTCCGTTTCGGGGGGAGGCGGGAGGAGCCGCCTTGCCTCACTGAATCGCGGCGCGGTGGGAGGGCCCAGGTTCGGGAACCAGCTCACCTCGCCGGACTCGCTGCCCGACAGAAGGTCCATGTCTCCGTCACCGTCCCAGTCGGCGAAGTGAGGGTCGCTGTGACCGGAGACCTTCAAAGGGGCTCCGCTGCGTCCCTTCAACCACGAGCTCTCAGGGCCGAACCCCTCGGGGCCACCCAGGAAGAGGGCGAAGAGTCCCGGTTCGTTCCCCGAGACGATGTCGAGGTGACCGTCTCCGTTGAAGTCGACGGCCGTGGGGCGCGTGCACATCCGGTCGAATTCCGGAAGGTCGACCTCACCACGGACCTGAATCACGAGCAGCTCACCGTCCGACCCGCGAAGACGCTCGGCTTTCGCATAGCCGTCCTTCGTGCCGCGCAGGAGATGGAACTCACCAATCAGGTCCCGGCTCCCATCACGGTGGGAGTAGCAGCCCGAGAGAATGTCGATGAAGCCGTCACGGTCGAGATCCACGAACTGTGGAGTCGAGCTCGTGCATCACCAGACGCCGGGCACCTCGGCAACGCCGCCTTCGGCTTCGAGCCAGTGGCCATCGAGGAACGTGCCGTCCTCGCCGCGGGGGAAGACCTTCATCTTTCCACCGTTGAACTGACCGACGACGAGGTCGGCGCGCCCATCGCCAGTGACGTCGTGCCAGGCGGGGAACGCGAATCCCGGCGCCTCGACCTCGATCGGGAGCCCGGCCGCCGTGACGCGGACGGGAGCGTGGAGGCTGGGATCGAGCGGTTCGGTCTGGGCGGCGAATGCCGGGAGAGCCGTCGCGGTCGCCAGGAGGCCGAGAGCCGCCGGGCGATGGCCGGCGAGCGGGGCAAGTCGGTACATGTGGGTGTGGGTCCGAGGTGTGGGAAGGGGGAGGCGGCGACGTGATCGCGCGCCCTTCGCTTCCGGACTCCGCCGGCCCGGAGACGCTGGGGGATTTCCGCTGATTCCCTCCAAGCACGCGGTGGGTGTCGCGCAGGGGGAGCGGTTCCGTGGCTTTCGTCACCCTTCGCTCCCGTTCCCGTCAGGTTCCTCTGCGGTGAGGTCGGCGGGGCTCGATGGACTCCGCGCGACGCGCGCCATTCGGCGCGGCGCCTGTCATCACTGTGTTTCCTTACCCGTCGAGCGGATCAGCGTTTCAAGCTGCCATTCGCGACGACAGCCGCCGCACTTCGGACAGCGAAGTACGTCCACCGCGAAGGTCCGTGAGGTATGGTCAAAAGTTGTGTTCCAGGAT
>JBCCSK010000141.1:0-13558 GCA_039200205.1 Planctomycetota bacterium | reverse complement strand
GCGAGCTTCGCGATGTCCAGCGCGTCGAGGAACAGGATGATCGCGATCATCGTCCCGACGGTCAGGTAGACCGCGAACCGCGGTGCCCCGTTCTTCGCGATCGCGCCGAAGCCCTCGGGCAACAGCCGGTCGCGGCTCATCGCGAGCGGGTAGCGCGACGCGCTCATCACGCCCGCGTTGCCGACCGAAAAGAACGCGAGTAGCGCTGCGATCGTCATCGCGATCACGCCCGGGCGACCGATGAGGATCTCGGCGGCCGTCGCGGGCGAGTGCTTGTCCCCGCGCAGCTCCTCCATCGGCACCACGCCCTGGATCACGAACGTCGCGAGGCCGTAGATCAGGATCGCCGTCACGAGGCCGAGGAAGATCCCGCGCGGCAGGAGCTTCTCGGGGTCCTTGACCTCCTCCGCGATGCCGGCGACCGCGGACAGCCCGCCATAGCTCATGAACGTCGTACCGGTCGCCGCGAGGATCGCCTCGGGCCCGACGCTCGCCCAGCCCTCGAAGTGCGACGCGTCGATCTCGGTCAGCCCGATGCCGATGAAGCCGGCCGAGAACAGCAGCAGTCCGCCGACGAGCACGATCTGCAGCGATCCGCTCGTCTTCGCACCCGCCGCGTTCAGAACGCCGAGCAGCACGGCGCCCGCGACGGCGGCGACGTTCTTGCCCCAGCTCGGGAAGTCCGGGATCGCGAAGTCGAGGTAGATCCCGATGCCGACGAACGCGACCGTCGTCTTCAGCACGAGCGACAGCCACGTGCCGATGCCACCGACCGTGCCGAAGAGCGGACCGAGGCTGCGGTCGATGAAGTAGTACGGCCCGCCTGCGCGCGGCATCGCCGTCGAGAGCTCGAGCAGGCTCAGGAGCGGCGGGACGAGCGGGACGACCGCCAGCAAGTAGCACAGCGTCAGCGCCGGACCCGCGTCGAGGGCGACGAGGCCGGGCAGGATGAACAGCCCGGCGCTAACGGTCCCCCCGGTCGCGACGGCGTAGACCTGAAGGAGCCCGAGCTCCTTGGCGAGTTTCTTGGGGCGGGCCGCGCTCACGTGCGGCAAGAGGATAGCGGCCGAGGGGCCGCGGCCCTCACTTGTTCGTGCCGGTGCCCTTCTTCAGGACGTGATAGGCGCCCGCGGCCCTCTCTCCGAAGGTCTCCACCGTTCCGTCCGGCCACCGGACCTGGACGTCTGCTGCGACGTCCGCGCCCGCGAGGCCGAAGTGCACCCGCGGATCGTTGCTCGCGAGGTAGCTGTAGGCCGGGTTGGCCTGCCGGTACTGGCGGGCCTCGCCTCCGCGCCCGATCGAGACCGTCGCCCCGTGGACGTCGGAGTTCCCGCTGCCCTCGACCGCGCGGAATCCGACCCAGGTCGACGTGCCCTCGGCCCGCGGCGCGATGTTCTCGAGCACCGCCGGACGCGCGTCGAGGTCCGCGACGACGATGTCGATGTCCCCGTCGTTGTCGAGGTCGCCGAACGCGGCGCCCCGGCTCGTGCGGTAGATCGGCGTCTCGGTCGCGCCCTCCTTGCGGACGAGCTCGAACTTGACCCGCTTGCCGGCGCGCACGCCGCGGAACAGGTGGTTCGGCTCGGCGTACGGGTCGGTCGTCACGAAGCGCTCGTCGTCCTTCCACGCCTGCACCGCGCCGTTCGCGACGAACAGGTCGACGATCCCGTCGAGGTCGAAGTCCTGGAAGCCCATTCCGAAGCCGGTGAACTTCAGGCCGACCGTCGACGTGCCGGTCAGGTTGCTCATGTCGCTGAAGCGACCGCGGCGGTTGCGGTAGAACGTGTTCGTCTCGTTCCGCAGGTGCGTCATGTAGAGGTCGAGATCGTCGTCCTCGTCGAGGTCGATGAACTGGACGCCCATCCCGGCCTCCGGCGTACCGTTCGCGTTGAGAGCGCAGCCCGTGCGCAGCCCGAGGTCGGTGAACTTGCCCTTGCCGTCGTTCTGCCACATGACGTTCGGCGTGGCGTCGTTCGCGACGTACACGTCGAGGTCACCGTCGAGGTCGTAGTCGCCGATCGTCAGGCCGAGCCCGTTGCCGAAGGCCGCGTCGACGCCCGCGCGCAGCGTCGAGTCGGTGAAGCCGAGGCGACCGAACGTGTAGAACGCGTCGGCGGAGGGCGAGTTGTAGTTGTTCGGGCTGCAGTAGTCGGGCTCGCCGTAGTAGTTGAAGCACTTGATCTCGACCGCGTCCGACCACGCGAGGTTGTTGACCACGTACAGGTCGAGCCTGCCGTTCCCGTTCGCGTCGAAGAACGCCGCGCTCGTCGCCCAGCGTCCGTCGGCGACCTTCTTGCTCACGTCCTTGAACGTCCCGTCGCCCTGGTTCTCGTAAAGGACGTTCGGGCCGACGTTCGTGACGAACAGGTCGACGTCGCCGTCGCGGTCGTAGTCGCCGCACGCGGCGCCCATTCCGTAGGTCGTGTCGCCAACGCCGGCCGTCTCGGTGACGTCCACGAAGCTCAGTGCGCCGGGCTTCGAATCGTTGCGATAGAGCTTGTTCCCCGGCAGCACGATGTCCTGCGCCGTGCCGCCGAGGTAGCCGCCCTGGACGAGGTACAGGTCGAGGTCGCCGTCGCCGTCGTAGTCGAACAGCGCCAGCCCGCCGCCCATGATCTCGGGG
Source organism: Planctomycetota bacterium (assembly GCA_039200205.1). GTDB lineage: Bacteria > Planctomycetota > UBA1135 > UBA1135 > Saltatorellus. The sequence goes on along the minus strand of JBCCSK010000141.1, from coordinate 10,935 downwards.
AAGCGGAAGCGCTCGGTGCGATCGGCGCGGTGCTCGAACGTGACGCCGGCCGAGGCTCCGACCTCGCGGAACCAGACGGGCGTGACGTCGTCGTCGCCGGAGAGGGGAGCGAGGGACGCGAGGAGAGCGAGAGTCAGCATCGTGGTGGCCCGGGCCGGGAAGAAGGGGAGAGCGTCAGCGCCCGCCGGCGTCGCTCTCGAGCTTGGCGCGCTCGGTCGCGATGTGCTGCTGGACGGCGGTCACGAACTGGGCGCCCTGGGGGATGCCCGCGGCCGCAGCCTCAAAGCTGTCGAGCGCACGCTCCGCCGCGTCGAAGTCACCGACCGTCAGGTACGCCTGGACGCAGAACTGGAGGTTCTGCGCGTTGCCGACGCTCGCGGCCTCGAGGCGCGCGACGTAGGGCAGGATCTCCTGCTGCTTGCCGTTGGCGAGCAGGCTCCGCACGACGAGGCTGAGCGCGTTCGGGTCGGTCGGGTTGTTCTCCAGGTGGCGGAGCGAGAAGCGGAGCATCTCCGGCGCGCGACCCATCTGCTCGTACAGCGACGCGAGCTGCTGGTTGAAGCTCGGCTCGGTGCAGCCGAGCTTCAGCGCGTTCTGGAACGAGGCCAGCGCGCCCTGGAGCGACTGGCCCATCGCGTTCCGGTCGGCTTCGAACGCGGCCGACGTCTGCAGCGCGACGCCGCGCCAGTAGTGATGACGTCCGACGGCGGGCGCGAGCTCGACGGCCTTCTGCGCCGAGGCCGAGGCCTCCGCCGCGAACCGACTGCCCTGTAGGCGGACCTCCTCGACCTGGGCCTGGTCGACCGGCTGGCCCATCTCCAGTGCGCCGCGGAGCTGGAAGTACTGCTGGGCGAAGCCGTTCGCCTGCTCGAGTTCCTGGATGGACTTCGAGAGCCACGTCGCCGGCTCGTCCGGGTCCGCCGCGATGCTGCGCTCGATCAGCTGGGCCGCGAGCTGCGGCTCGCCGCGCTTCATCGCGACGCGCGCCGCGAGGTTCAGGACGAGCGGGTCTTCCGCGCGCTCCTGGAGGATCGCGTCGAGGCGCGACTTCGCCTCGTCGAGCTGACCGGCCGTCACGAGGTTCTCGATCACCATCATCCGCCGGCTGTAGCCGCGGCCGTAGCCCTGGAGCTTCGGCCCGTGCGGCCCCGGCGGAAACTCGGGGTAGGCGTTCTCGCCCTTCGTGAGCTCGATCGCCGCCTCGTCGTCGCGGCCAAGGTTGAGGAGCGCGACGCCGAGCGTGTAGTGCGCGTGGCGGTAGCCCGGCGCGATCTCGAGGGCCTCGCGGCACAGGGCCTCGGCCTCCTCGAAGCGCTCCAGGTCGATCAGGACCTGGGCGAGGCCGACCCGGCTCGCGGGGTAGCGGATCTCGCCGGGCTGCTTCGCCTCGGCCGCGATCGCCTGACGCCAAGCGGCTTCGGACTCCTCCAGCTCGCCGGCGATCCGCAGGGCGTTGCCGAGGCGCGCCTGGACGACCGGCGTGTTCTTGAAGACGCTCGCCGTCGCCCGGAGGTCCTCGATCGAACCCTCGACGTCGCCGTTGTAGTAGCGAACGACGCCGCGGCGGAAGAGCCACTGGGTCTCGTCGGGCGCGAGCTGGAGCGCCTGCTCGTAGCAGACCTGGGCGAGGGACCAGATCGTGTTGCCCTCGTAGGCGAGCCCGAGCTCGGCGCGCTTCTCGGCGCTCTCGGGATTCGCGCGGACGTCGGCCACGAGCTCGTCCAGGAGCGAGACGAGCGTGGGATCCATCGCCGAGGTGTCGCCGACGGTGGGGGGGGCGCCGACGTCCGGAGCCTGGGGTGCGGCGGTCGCCGGCGTGGCGGCGAGGAGGGCCCAGAGGGCCGCGCGCGCCGCGCGAGAGGTCGGTCGGAGGAGGACTCGGATCATCGGACTCGTGCGGCCTGGGGCGGAAGGAGGGCTCGCGCGCCGCTCCGCGAATCGGGCCGCGCCATGGTACGGGGGAGGTGTGGCGGTGTGGGTGCGGCGCCGGGCTGTCGCGCCAACTCGCACGCTCTCCGCGAGAGCTCGACCGAACGGCATGGCCGCACGAGGCGCTGGGTCGAGTCGAAGCCTCCGCCGCTCGAGCCCCGTCCGGCCGAATCAGGGAGTCAGCTCGGCAGGAACGCCTCGAGCGAGGCCGCGATCGACCAGATGTACGGTAGTTCGGGGGTGCGAACGACGCGGACCCCGAGTGCCTCCAGCGTCGGAGCGACCGCCCGTTGGACCCAGTCGCGCCCAACCCGGACCTCGCGCGGCACGGCGCCGTGCTGACCCAGCACGTCCAGCAGACGCTGGCCGCATTCCGACTCCCGCACTTCGGCCGTCCCGATCGCGACCGACATCAGCATGCCGGAGCTGACGTCCACGGCGACGTACACGAGAGGGACGAACTCCCACCCGTCGTCGTCGGTCACGCGTGTCTCGGGAGCGAACGCGTCGAACTCGATCACGAGATCCTCGCTGGCCGCACTCGCGCGCAGTCGCTGGATGGCGAGCTGGTCGACCGCAGGAATCGGATCGGCCGGAACGAGCTGCGGAATCTCTGCGTGCCGCGCGACGTCGCGTCCGACCAGGGAGTAGACCGGGATCTCTCCGTCGAGGTCGATCGACTCGGGCAGCCCGCTGATGGAGCGCGTCAGAATCGCTGCGATCAGCGTCTCGAGCAGAGCGCCGACGATCGGGGCGTCCTCTTCCGTGATCGACCGCGGCAGTCTCCCCGGCCGGACGCTGTCGAGCTGCGGCCAATGACCACGTCCGCGGAACCGCACTCCGGAGGCCTTGATGCGGCGTCGCTCGGCCGCCTTCAGGTCTTCCCGATCGGAGAAGGAGAAGAGGAAGCCGTCGAAGCCGAGTGCGATCGCGTCCGACTCTTCCCCCGACAGGACCCTGCGGAACGCGTGGTATCCCTGGTCGCCGCGGTAGAGGGCGATGCCGTAGAACGACCCGCCGGCGCCCATGATGCTGCACCAGTAGACCTCGTCGTCGCCGTCGATGCGGATGCCGAGCACGTCGCGGTCGAGATGACTCTCCCAGGGCGCGAGGGCGTGGAGCTCCTTGGCCAGGGCGAACACGGTCGCCCACGGCTCCTCGCCGTCCGCGGGTTTCGGAGCACTCTTCAGCCGCTCACCGCTGACGGCACCGGACTCACCGGAGAGGCTGCGAGGATCCTCGAAGAAGAGCCTGCTGCGCTCGAGTCCGACTTCGAACGCTTCCGCGACCGTCTCCGGCCGCACGGCGGACAATGGCACACCGGACACTCGAAGGTCGTGGTCTTCGCCAGATCGATGGACGAGCTCGACGTCGACGATCCATCGATCGTCGAACGGATCTTCGGCCCGCTTGCGCTCGAAGAATGCGGCGAACGCGCTCCGCATCTCGCCCGGCGCCTCCGACAGCGCCTCTGCGAGCAGCCGAGAGGGCTCCGCGTCGCCGTGACAGCGCTCGAGGACGACGCTGTTCCAAACCAACGATGCGATCTGCAGGCAACCGAGCACTGCGGGTGACGGTGCGTCCTCACCCACTTCGCGCAGCATGGGATCGGCGACGTCGAGCAGAGCCTCGGAGAGCTTTCGAGGATCCGTAGGAGGCTGGCCAGGCATGGGCGGGAGGGTACCCCAGCTGCGGAGGTCGTGGCCGGCAGGACGGCCGCATGTGCGATCGATCATCGCGCTCGAACCCGAGGAGGCGTCGCTGCGCGGTGTCAGCCCATCCCGATGCCTGCGAGTGTCCGGTGAAGGCGTTCACCGCCGGAGGAGGCCTGCGGCAACGCGACGGCCGACTCGAGAAGTCCCCGGTCTCGGATTCCGGGATCGCCGCCGTGCTCAGCATTGGACCTCTCGTGGATCCGAAGGACCTGCGCGACGCTGAGGAAGCGGACTGCGTCCCTCATTCGGCGAGGCGCCGCAGGGCGTCTCGACGGCTCTCCATGACGCGGTCGAGCGCCCTCTCGAAGCGATCGTCGTCGACGAGTTCGGGGTGGACCGGCGTCACGATCAGCGACCCGTCGCGGATGGTGAGCTGGACTTCACCGTCCTCCTTCAGCCCGATCAGCTCGAGGATTGCCTTGTCGAGAACCAGGGAGCTGCTGTTGCCGACCTTCTCGATGCGCTTGATCACGGGGAGTGCCTCGTCGTGACTTCGTATATAAGGCGCCAGAAGATCTCCAGCGGCAGCGGACTCAGGAGATCGCTGCACCACCTTCGTCGTTCGACGGGCCGCTCCCATCGCCCGACCTGCGCCGATTCCGGTGCCACCGGTGTCGATCTCCGGGCCGACACCGCATGGTGCGCCGTGATGGCGTGCACCGCTTGACGAACGCTTCCCATCAGACGATCGATGCGAGTCACAGACACGACCTCGAGCCGATTGCGGCTCCACCGCACTCTCCTCCTCGCCGCGCCGCTCGTCCTCGGCCTGACCGCGTGCAAGTCCTTCCGGTACGGGACGGCCGCCTGGATGCGCGGCGACCCGGACTACGACGCCCTCGACGAACAGCGCGGCGAGGCGGCACCCGAAGAGAGCGCAATCGTCAGCGAGGTCGCGCCGCCGTACTGGACCCAGTACCGCGGGCCGCACGGCGACGGCACCTACGACGAGCAGCCGCTCCTGACGTCGTGGCCCGACGGAGGTCCACCCCGGCTGTGGCGCGCGGCGGTCGGCCCCTCGTACTCGTCCATGGTGATCGCGGAGGGGCTCGTCATCACGATGGAGCAGCGCCGTGAGCGCGAGAGCGTCGTCGCATTCTCGCTCGCATCCGGGGAGGTCGTCTGGGAGCACTCGTGGGAGGCGCGCTTCTACAACTCAGCGAGCAAGGAAGGCCCGCTCGCCACGCCCGCGATCGAGGGCGACACCGTGGTCGCACTCGGGGCCGTGGGCGAGCTGCGCGCCGTCGATCTCCGGACCGGCGAGCTGCGCTGGCGCAGGGCGCTGCTCGAGGACGGCGAGGAGAACCTGGAGTACGGGGTCGGCGCCTCGCCGCGCATCGAGGACGGGGTCGTCTTCGTGCAGGGGGCGGAGGGGGTCCACGCAATCGACCTGACGTCGGGGAACGAGCGCTGGAGCGCCTTGCCCGAGACGATGGCCTACGCCGCGCCGGTGCTCGCCGACGTGCTCGGCCGCCGGACGCTCATCGTCTCGACGGCAGAGCGCGTCGTCGGGCTGAGCTCCGATTCGGGCGAGGAGCTGTGGACCTTCCCGTGGAAGGTGTCACACGGACTCGCCTGCACGCAGCCCGTCGTCCTCGCGCCGGATCGGATCCTCGTCTCCGCGGGCTACGGCAAGGGCTCGCGGGTGGTGTCGCTCGAAGGCGGAGAGGACGGAGTCGTCGCCGACATCGTCTGGCGGTCAGGCCGCTTCAAGACGCGCTACAACGAGCCTGTGCGCATCGGCGAGCGGGTCTACGGCCTGGACGAAGGCATGCTCGCGTGCATCGATCCGAACGACGGTCGGCGCATCTGGAAGTCCGGCCGCTACGGGTACGGGCAGCTGCTCGTTCATCAGGACAAGCTGCTCGTCGTGGACGAGCGCGGAACCGTGCACCTGCTCGAGGTGGACGGCGGCGAGCCGGTCGAGCTCGCGTCGTTCGAGGCGGTCGAGGGGGAGATGCTCCTCAACGTTCCGGCGCTTGCCCATGGCCGCCTGTTCGTGCGCAGCGAGCGCGAGCTCGTCTGCTACGACCTGCGGGTTCAGGAGCCGTGACGCTGAGCGCCGGCGACGTCAGCTCTTCCATGGAGCGCCGTCCGGGCTGACGTGCTCTTCGCCTTCCGTCATGGCTGACGTGAGCGTATAGCCCTCGCCGATCGCGACGCGCACCGAAGGTCAATGTCCCTGCGCTCGGGCGACTCGGACCGACGAAACCCGATCGCTCCAGTCGATGAACTCGAGCTCGTGCATGCCCGCTCCGAGCACGAAAGCGGCACCGCGACCGTCGGGCTCGTCGAAGAGCGTCAGCTCGTGGTAGGGCGGGACCTCGACCGAGCTGACGGAGTCGTTGTCGAACGTCCCCGGCCCGGCGCGGAAGAGCGTCGAGTCTCGTCCCGGAGAGAGGTTCAGCGTCCAGCTCTTCCCGTCGATGCCCGTGCCGACCTGTCCGTGCTCGTACAGGACGAAGGTGCTCGAACCGCTCGTGCGCGCGGCCCCTCGCGCGCGCTCCAGACGGACCGAGCTCGCGCGATCGCAGAAGCCGTAGGCCTTGAGGTTGTGCCGCCCCTCCGCGACCGTCGTTCGCGGTCCCTCTCCGTCCTCGTCTTCGAAGAGCACGAGCATGTAGCCGGGCGGCACCTCGACCGAGGAGACGTCGTCGTTCGCGAACGAGGCGCCGGCGTTGAAGAGGCCGGGTCCCACGACCCAGCTCTTCCCCGGGAACGCCGGATCGAAGGCGGCGTGTTCGTAGAGGATCGCGTTCTGCGGTCCTGCCTCAGGTGGCGTCGCGCCGTTCGAGGCCGCTGCAGATTCGAACTCCGCGACTTCGACGACGAACGGCTCGTCGCTCGCCCGCGCGTCCTCGGCTGCGACCGGCGCGAGGCTGGCGCCGGGATCGGACGTCGGGCCCGGCGAGGCGATGTCCCGCGAGACCTCCGTGCCCGACAGGGGTGCCGGACCGGACCAGACGGCGAAGCCGACCAGCAGGACGAGGATCAGAGCGAGCAGCAGTCGAACCATGGTGATCGGTGACGCCCGTGGAGGTCGTGCGCTCACAGCGCGGGGGCTCGTCGCTCGACCCTAACGAGTCTCGCCTCCCGCGTTTCGTCCCACGCAGCCTTCGAACGCCGCCACTCACCGCTGCAGGGTGAAGTGCGAGCCGGAGGAATCACACCGCCCGATCACTCGAGTCCTGTCCGTGCGGTCCTCCAGTCGCTCTCGCCAGACCCACTCCGCGCCATTCGCGGGCACCCGGACGTCGATCGCGTGGATCTGGCCGTCCTCGCTGACCTCGCTCGGCCAGAGCACGTCGATCTCCCGCCAGCGGATTCCGAGGTGGAAGCGGGAAGGCGCAGGGTCGAGTTTCGAGAGATCGAACGTCGTGCGTCGAGCCGCAGTCGCTCCAGCCGCGTAGATCGGAGTCGTTCGACCGGCATCGAGCGTGAGCGGCATGAGCCCCTCGTCGAACGCGAGCATCGCGTGGGCGGGCGGTGACTCGGTCGGGAACTCGCCTCGCTCGAGGCGGAGGGCCGACCCGCCCGGGAGCGCGGTTCGTTCCTCGACGAGAGGCCGTCGCGTGCGGCCGTCGGGGCCGACCCACGCGAACTCCATCCACGACTCGCCGATTCCGTCGAGCGGCGTCGTCACGTGGAAGTCGTCCTGGAGCGCGGCCAGCACGATCTCGCCGAGATCGACCGTCCCCGACGCGGGTAGCTCGAGCGGGACCACGACCTGCTCGAGGCCTTCGCCGTCGACGATCAGCCTTCCGACGGCCGGGATACGGAGTGGGAACGACTCTCCCGGTGCGTGGCAGGGAACGTCATCCGGAAGGACGAGGTCGATCACCCCGTCCGCTCCCGTCCGCACGGAGCCGTCCGTCGACCAGGCGATGCCGGCGTGCTCGTTCGGCTTCTGTCCCCCGAAGCGAACGAGGTAGCGCACGTCGCTTCGCGCGTCGCCCTCCTCGTCGACCACGCGCGCTTGCAGACGGAGCGGCGGGTGCAGCGCGATCTCCGCGACCGGCCCCTCGTGCTCTCCGACGGTCACTCCGTACCAGCCGTCCTCCCGTCGGCATCCCGCGACGAATCGCTCGCCGCTCGGCACGTCGGCGATCACCGTCCGCGGTCCGCTCACCGTCGATCTCCAGCCGCGGAAGCGCGACTGCACGCGCACGACGAGCTCGGGCTCGAAGACGATCGTCTCGGAGACATTCTGTTCGAGCGAGCCGACCGCGAACTCGTGCTGGAGGTCTTCTCTCGACTCCGGCCCGACGGCAACCAGTGAGAGAGGGGCGACGTCGACGCCGAGGGCCAGCTCGGAGAGCTCCAGCGCTCGCTCGATGCGATCCCCGGGCTCCGGCTTCCATTCGACGAAGAGTTCAGAGCCGCCGCGCATCGTGGCGCTGACGTCGACCCTCCGCCGTCGTTCGGCGTGGCGCTCGACGTCGACGGCGAGAGCGAGCTGGTCGTTTCCCGCACGCGTCCAGAGCAGCCCGGCTGGATTGCCCGCAAGGACCTGGAGGAAGCGAGAGTCCGGGTGGAGCGTCTTGATCAGCGACGTCAGCTCGGGCGCCTGTAGGCGCAGGAGGGCCCCGACCGGAAGGACCGTCTCGCGACTCTCGGGATCGACCGCCGTCTCGAGATGTCCGTTCGCTCGGACGCGCGTGACGTGCCCCGGGACCCTGAGTCCCTGGAGGCCGCGCCATGTGCCGGAAGAGCCCTTTCCCTGGAGCGCAACGATCGGGAGTCCCTCCGCCGATCGGACGAAACGGACGCCGCGTGCCGGTGAGAGTGCCTGCTGGGGGACGACTCGAACGTCGCGCGAACCGCGCGCTGTGGAGCGGGTGAACCCGACGTCCTCGAGCTCCGTTCCGTCGCGGTTCCGATCGACGGCCGTCTCGCGCTCGACCTGATCGTTCCCCGCGCGCCTGGCGTCGAGAACGCCCGTCCGCAGGACGACCGCCGCCAAGAGCGCGAGCATCACCACCGCCGCGATCCCTCGCCTCGTCACGATTCCGCGACCTCGCTGCGCCACTCGCCTACCTCCGAAGGCTCGAGGTTACACCGAGTCGAACGTCAGAGTCGTTCGAAGCGCGACCCGCTCTCGTCGATGAGCAGCTCCGTCTCTCCAGACCCGAGCTCGACGTCGCGCGTGTCCTTCACCTCTCCCGATCCGTCGACGAGCACGACGCGCAGCTTTCCACCCTCGACGAGTCCGCCAATCCGCAGGACGTCGTTCGGCGGGACCGTGAACTCGGTGTAGCCGGGTGCACCGGGCTTGGCGTGACTCCAGCCCGCGGTCCCGAGCCATGGCCCCTGGAGGGCTGAATGGAGCGATACGTCGTAGGGCACTCCGCAGAGCTCGTCGTCGAGCTCCGCAGTGGCGAAGGGCGTGTGATCGAATTCGAGGCGAAGCTCGACCTCGGCGCGTTCCGACTGCGACGGGTCGGGGGGGCGTCGAACGACGAGCGTGGGCGCCGGCTCCAGCTCGACGCGAACGGGGAGCCTCTGCTCGACGTGGGCGGCCGTGAGCTCGACGCTCTCGTACCGGTAGCCCATGGCCAGGACATCGAGCCGACCGTCTGGCACGACGTCGACGAGCGCGACGCCGTCGCTGCCCGTGTGAATAGGTCCCGCAGCCGCACGCACCACGGCGTCGACGGGTGCTCCGGTCCGAGCATCTATTGTCCGCACTTCGAGCTGGGGCCACCTCGGAACCTCGATGACACCGAGGTCGACCGGCAGCGCTTCCGACTCAGCGCTCCAGACAACGCCAAGGTCGATGCCTGCGCGGAGAAGGATGATACGCACCTTCGTCGCGAACTCGATGGGCTCTCCGCCCATCGTCCAGTCGCTGGTCTCGAGGTTCCGAGGGTCGATCTTGTAACGGTCGATGACAGGTGAGAACGAGAACCGACCGTCGTCCGAGAGGAAGTCGTCCGCCAGGCTCGAGTCGCCGTTCGCCTCGGCGAGGTGGAAATTGACGTATCCCTCGACGGGCGAGCGATCGTCGATCCAGACCAGCCGCCCCGTGATGGCGGGCAGAGCCACGAGCTCGACCGTGTGTGCGGCCCCGTCGAGCGAGAGCTCGAACGACGAGGTCGGCCGCGTGCTCTGGACGCCGTTCACCGCGTCGACGAGGAACGACTCCGGCGCGCTGAGTTCATACGCAGTCAGCTTCCACTGAGGCTCGATCCGAAAGGTCCCAGTGGGGTCCGTCTCGATGAGCCGATCGTCCGAGAGGCCCAGGATCCGGCGGAGCCGCGGCTCGAGATCGGGCTCTTTGTCGCCGAGCCCGATCTCCCGCGGCACGATGAACTCGCGCAGGGGGAGGCGCTCGCCGGGTGTGACGCCGTCGACCGTGATCCGCCCTTCGAGCGCTCGCGTTCGTTCGAGTGCCAGACTCTCCGTCGCCTCGTCATCCGCGATCGGAAACGCCTGCGCGAGGAAGCGGGGCGCCGCCGCAAAGAGCCGCCCGCTCCCGCTGTCCGGAAGCTCGACGAGGCCGCCGTCATCGACTTCGAGTTCGACGAGATCACCGGCTGGCTCGATCCACGCGGCGCGCGCCGAGCCGAGACCCTGACCGCTGTCGTCGACGATGCGGACGCTTCTTGCGCCGCCGTCCGAGGCCGACTGATCCGATTCCTCGGCCTTCGACGGCGTGCCGACTCGACGGTCGGTGAGCTCGGCGACCGTCGTCAGGTCGGCGCTCGCGCTCGAGTCTTCGACAGCAGGACGATCGCGCTCTGGAAGGGCGAGGTTAGCCACATCTGACGTTGACGCGTCCTCTCCGCGAGTCAGAGTCCAGATCGCCCCGATCGCCACGGCGGCGATCATCAACAGAACCGAGGTGAGCTTCATGGTCAGCGCGGGAACGGCGAGGGAACGAAGGGCATTCGTCGAGATCGAAGCGGCGCCGCCCTCTCGCGCGAGGAGCGCGAGCCCCAGGCTCCAGCCCTCCGAACCGCGAGGCGACGCCGCGAGCCGAGCGCGCAGCCGGTCCTTCGCGCGCGCGACGCGCTTGCGAAGCGTGGGCACGGGCACGCCCTCCTCCGCGGCCAGCTCGCGCTGACTCCGCCCCTCCAGGAAGAAGCCCACGAGGACGCGCCGGTCCACTTCCGGGAGCGCCTGCACTTCACGCGCGATGTCGACGTGGAGCTGAATGCGCTCGCTCGTCGCTTCACCGGAGACAGCTTCGGGGGAGGCCGCGCGGGCCTCGACGTGATGCCGCTCGTACTCGCGCCGCGACCGGCGGCTTGCGCGCCGTCGCGCGACCGTCGACAGCCAAGCACGGAGG
>JBCCSK010000140.1:0-13612 GCA_039200205.1 Planctomycetota bacterium | reverse complement strand
TGCGCGAGATCCCCGGCGTGCAGGACGCCGAGGCCGCCTCGCTCACCCCCCGACCAGGTGAGGTCGAGGGTGTCGAACCAGTCGAGCACCCCCGAGAAGCGAGACTTCGGTCGAAACGCGCCCTTCGCCATGAGCTCGACGCGCCCGTGCCGGGCCGTCAGGACGTGAATGACCAGCGACGTCTCGCCGAACGGGGTCCTGCGCAAGAGGAGCGCGCGATCGGCGCGCCGCGACGCCCCGCGGCGCGCGCGGGTCGGTCTCGACTCGGGGTGACGCATCGGCTGGGTCAGGCCCGGCGGCGTTCGCGCGCGAGCGCTGCTGCGACGGGCGCGGAGGTCTCGCCCGCGGCAACACCTGCATTCGTCGGAGCGGCGGAAGCGTGCGGACCGGGGCTCGCCTGCGGTCGCTCGACCGCGAGCTCGAAGCCGCCCGCACGGTCCAGCGTGACGCGCATCACGCGCCGGTCGCTCGCTTCCGTGACCCGGAACGTGACGCCGCCCGCGGTGAACGACTCGCCGGTCGAAGGGAACCGACCGATCTCGGACAGCACGAAGCCGGCGAGCGTTTCGTAGTCGGACTCCTCGGGGATCTCTAGGTCGAGCGCTTCGTTGACGTCCGAGACGTGGAGGCTCGCGTCGGCTTCGACCGCCCCGCTCTCGAGTCTCCGGAACTCCAGCTGCTCGCCCTCGTACTCGTCCTTGACGTGCCCGACGATTTCAGCGGCGACGTCCGCGAGCGTCACGAGTCCGGCCGTACCGCCGTACTCGTCGACGACGATCGCCATCTTCTGTCGCTCGGCGCGGAACTGTGCGAGGAGGGCGGGGACGAGGACCGTCTCCGGGACGAGCAGCGGAGGCCGCATGATGTCGCGGATCCGCGTCGACTCCAGTCGCCCTTCCGCGACCGCCTTCGCGGCCTCCAGCGCGGTCAGCGTTCCGATGATGGAATCGACGGACTCCTCGTACACCGGAATCCGCGAGTAGCCCGCGTCGGCAAAGACCGCGACGGCGTCCGACAGCTCGGCCTCGGCGTCCACCGCCCGGATCTCCGTCCGCGGTGTCATGACCTCCGCCGCGTCCGCTTCGCCGAACTCGATCACGTTGGCGATCATCTCGCGCGTGTCATCGCCCAGGTCGCCGTCGAACTCGGCTCCCTCGACCATCGCGCGGAACCCCTCGACGAGGCGTCTCGTTCCGTCGGTCGTGTCACTCGTACGGACTGCCCGCAGCACGGCGCGTCGTACGGATCGAAGCAGAGCGACGACGGGGACGAGCGGGACCGCGATCCGCGCGAAGGTCGGCAGAACCGCACCGACGAGCCGGCCGCCGAAGGAGCGCGCGAGCGACACCGGCAGCGACTGCGTGGCGAGGTGCAGCAGCGGAGCGCCGATCGCGACCGTCGCCAGACCTGCCCCGAAGAGGTCGAGTTCGGTGGTCGCGCGCACCAGTCCGAAGAGCGCGAGCGAGGCCGCGACGCGGAGCGCGTAGGCGACCAGACTCGCGGTCGCGCCGAGGATCTCGGTGCGCTCCAGGTGCCGCGCGAGCTCGGCGCTCCGCTCCGCGTCGTCCGACCGTGACGTGACGCTCGAAGGCAGGGCGCGGGTCAGGCTCGAGGCCAGGGTCGAGAAGAATGCCGCCCCCGCGAGGCAGACGATGAACCCGAGGGCGAGCGACGTTCCGCTCAGGTTCGGGGCGGCCGCGCCGGGCGGGCCCGGGACGTCCTCGGGAGCCGGGGCGAGGGTCGCGCTCTCCGCGATCGAAGGGCCGCCGGCTGGCGGGGGCTCGTCGCCAGAGTCGTCGGCCGACGCCGCTGAAAGAACGGTCAGTGTCACGGTGGGAAGCGTCGAGGCGCGCAGCGACGCCGCTGGATTGTAGACCTCGGGGGGGCGCTCCCCAGGCATGCCATCCCGGCCACGTGGCCGAAGTCGAGGGGGGAAGCCGTTACGCGCCCGAAACGACCGGACATGGGGCTGCGCTCGACCTCGATGGGCGTCAGCGTGCATAAGTGGCTGTTTGGAAATGGCTTAAGGGGTGCGCGGTGGGGCGCAGGGGCCACCCTGGCACGCTGCTCGCCTTGCTGCGGCCGTGTTCTCCTCCCCACTGATCGACGTTTCGACCCCGTCCGCTTCCCCCGCGCTCCGGCGCGACGACGAGACCGCGCTGATGGTCGCGTTCCAGCGCGACCGGACCGAGTCCTCGTTCGAGGCACTCTATCGGGCCGTCGCGCCCGGTCTGCTCGCGTGGATCGAGTCGCTCCACCTCCAGCGTCGGATCGGCGCGGACCCGCTCGACACGCTCCAGGACACGTTCGTCAACGTTCACCGCTACGCCGGGAGCTTCCGCCCGGAGCGGCCCGGCGGCTTCCGGGCCTGGGTCCGCACCATCGCGTCCAACGCCGTGCTCCGGGCGCGGCGTCGGCCGCGGACGGCCGGCATCCTGTTCAGCGAGCTCGGTGACGCGCGGCCTGAGCCCGCCGACGAAGCCTCCAACCCGTCGAGCTGTGCGGGCGGAGCCGAGGAGGTCGTGCGGATGGAGTCCGCCTACGCGCTGCTGCTGCTCCAGTACGCGGCGGCGTACCAGAAGCTCGGGGATCGAGATCGCGAAGCGCTCCGCCTGGTGGAGGTCGAGGGGCGACCCTACTCCGAGGTCGGCGCGCTCCTTCGGGTCGGGCGCTCCAACACCAAGATGATCGTCTTCCGAGCACGCAAGCGCCTTCGCGCGGCGATGACCGCCGCGTTCGAATGCGGACGCGCGGCGTCCGCTCCTCGCCCGGCGGCGCGCCGACTCTCCGCCTGATCATCGGGGCTTCCGCAGCGGCGACCGACTCAGCCCCGACCGCGTGCCGTACGCTCCGGCGATGGCAGAGTTCGTCGGTGAGAGAACGGTCGTGGACCTCGCGATCACCGGGATCGGTGAGCTCGCGACCGCGCGCGGGAGCGAACCCGAAAGCGGCGCGTCGCTGGGTCGGATCGAGGTCGTACGGGACGCTGCGATTGCCTGCGACGGGGACCGCATCGTCGCGGCCGGCCCCGCGTCCGAAGTCCTCGCCGGCTTCGAGGGGCGCACGACGCTCGACGCCGGCGGCGGGCTGGTGATCCCGGGGCTCGTCGACCCTCACACCCATCCCGTGTTCCTCGGGACGCGCGAGGGCGAGTTCGAGCAGCGAGTCGCGGGCAAGAGCTACGTCGAGATTGCGGCCGCCGGCGGAGGGATCCGCGCGAGCCTCGCCGGCGTGCGCGGGGGCAGCGAGGCGGAGCTCGTCGCGGCGCTGCTCGTTCGCCTCGATCGCTTCCTCGCCCTCGGCTCGACGACGATCGAGGCGAAGACGGGCTACGGCCTGACCGTCGAGGACGAGCTGAAGGGGCTCGACGTGATCGCGATCGCGCAGGCCGCGCATCCGGTGGATCTGGTCGCGACGTGCCTCGGCGCGCACGCGGTCCCGCCGGAGTTCGAGGGGAGAGCGAGCGCCTACGTCGACCTGGTGTGCTCCGAGCTCTGGCCTCAGGCCGCCGGCCGCGCTGCGTACGCCGACGTCTTCACCGAGAGCCACGTCTTCGGCATCGACGACTCGCGGCGGCTGATGACCAGCGCGATCGACGCCGGGCTCGGGGTGCGCATGCACGTCGATCAGCTGACGTCGCTCGGAGGCGCCGAGCTGGCCGCCGAGCTCGGCGCCGCGACCGCCGACCACCTCGAGCACGTCTCCGACCGCGGGATCGCGGCCCTCGCCGAGCGGGGCGTCCAGCCCGTTCTCTGCCCGCTCGTTCCGCTCTTCCTGCGCGAACCCAAGGAGGCACCCGCCCGGCGCATGATCGAGGCCGGCTGCGCCGTCGTCCTCTCGACGGACTTCAACCCGGGCTCGTGCTACTGCATGAGCATGTTCGAGGTGATGAGCTGGGCGGCGCTTCGCTACGGCATGTCGAGCGCGGAGGCGCTCGTCGCCTCGACGCTCAACGCGGCGTGCTCGCTCGATCTCGGCAGCGACCGCGGGACGATCGAGGTTGGCAAGCGCGCCGATCTCGTGGTCACGGATCTGCCGAACCACCGGCACCTCACGTACGAGCTCGGGCGGAACCCCGTCGTCGCCGTCGTGAAGGACGGCGTGCCGCGGGTCGCTGAAACGGGTCTTCGGGCGTTCACCGGTGGCGCCCACTGATACCCTCCGGACTCGAACGAGCGCGATATGGCCAACGACACACGACTGATCCAGGCGCGCACCCTCAAGGGCTTCCGCGACTTCGTGCCGAGCGCGGCGATCCCGCGCGAGCATCTCGTCGACACGGCGAAGGGCGTGTACCGCTCCTTCGGCTTCCGTCCGATCGACACGCCCGCGCTCGAGTACGCCGAGGTCCTCCTCGGAAAGGGCGGCGCCGAGTCCGACAAGCAGATGTACCGCTTCACGGATCACGGCGGGCGCGACGTCGGCATGCGCTTCGACCTGACGGTCCCCTTCGCGCGCTTCGCGGCCCAGCACATCGGAGAGCTCGGCACGCCCTTCAAGCGCTATCACGTCGGCCCCGTATGGCGCGGCGAGAACACCCAGCGCGGCCGCTACCGCGAGTTCCTCCAGTGCGACTTCGACACGATCGGGACGACGAGCCCAACGAGTGACGTCGAGTCGGCTCTCGTGATTCACGAGCTGTTCCGCGCGCTGGGATTCGAGCGGTTCACGATCCGAATCAACGACCGGAGGCTCCTGACGGGCGTCCTCGAGTCGCTCGACCTCGTCGCGCGGCAGTCCGACGTCCTGCGCGTCCTCGACAAGCTCGACAAGGCGGGGCGCGACGCGGTGGCGGCCGAGCTCCGCGAGTCGGTCGGCCTGACGGAGTCCCAGGTCGAAGACGTCCTGGCCTTCGCTCTCCTCACCGGCGAGCCGCAGGGGGTGCAGGACGAGGTGGGGGCGTTCGTGGAGGACTCCGAGGTCGGCGCTGCGGGGCGCGACGGACTCGCGACTCTCTTCAGCGCACTGGATGCGGCCGGCGTTCCCGCGAGTCGCCTGCGCTTCGATCCGTCGATCGCGCGCGGGCTCGACTACTACACGGGCGTGATCTACGAGACGTTCCTCGACGACCTCCCCGGGATCGGGAGCTGCTGCTCCGGTGGGCGCTACGACGACCTCGCGAGCCTCTACACCAAGCAGCGCCTGCCAGGCGTGGGCGCGTCTCTCGGCGTCGATCGGCTCCTCGCAGCGATGGAGGAGCTCGGGCTGACCGACGGCGGTGCAGCGCCGTGCCCTGTCTTCGTGCCCATGCTCGATGCCGAGCACCTCGACGCGTACCTCCGCCTCTGCAGCGAGCTGCGCGCGGCGGGCATCGGCGTCGAGCTCTACCCCGAGCCTCGCAAGCTCGGGGCCCAGCTCAAGTACGCCGACCGGAACGGCTTCCCCGTCGCGCTCATCCTCGGCGGCTCCGAGATCGAAGCCGGCACGTGCCAGGTCAAGGACCTCCGCGCGCAGGAGGCCGCCGAGGTGCCGCGCGCCGAGCTCGTCGAGCGGCTCCTGGCGCACCCCGCGATCGGCAGCGGCCGGTCGCCGATCGCTACGGCGTGAGCGTGATCCGGATCCCGTTCGTCAGGTTCGACGTCACGCTCCCGCCGACGAGGTCGCGGTACCAGGCCTGGAAGCGCCAGGTCTGACCTGCGGTCGCGCGGACGAAGCCGGTCGGCTGAGGAAGGGCGTCGAGATCGATCGTCAGTTCGATCGTGCCCTCGATGCCGGCATTCAGGATGTCGTCGTCGTGCCGGCCGACGTCGCCGCCGAGGCAGAGGTTGCCCTCGCTTCCTCCGGCCAGCGGAACGAAGCCCTGGTTGCGGCTGTTGAGGAAGAACGCCGCCGAGCCTCGCGGGAGGTCCTCGGCTCGAAGCGTCACGCTGTTCGACGTCACGCTCGTCGATCCCCACGCGCGCATCAGGCCGATCGCGCCGCTGGAGTTCGGGTTCGCCGTGCAGTAGTTCGACCCGATCCCCGCGCCCGAGATCGAGGCCTCCAGGTCGTACTGATTGCAGTCGTCCGCGTTCCAGACGTCGACGTGCAGGATGACGTCGATCGGAACGCCGGACGTGTTCGACCAGACGATGCGCTCGTTGTCGGTCTGGGAGAAGCCGGAGGCGAGTTCACCCGACATGAATCCGTCGCCGCACGGGCCTCCCGCGCGATAGAGGAAGAGGTCGATGTCCGTGACGGAGTCGACGAAGCGAACCTCCGCGTCGAGCGTCGCGCCGGGAACGAGCGTCGCGCGGAAGTAGTCTTCGTCGTCGCGCGAGACCCAGAGGTCGGGCGTGATGCCGGTCGGTAGGGGAACGGCCGTCGCGCACGTGTCGTTGTCCTCGAGTCCGTCCTCGAGCGTCGCCGGGTCGCACGGGTTGGACGGGGTCTCGAGGTCGATCGTGACGTCGTACGTATTGCAGGGGTCGATCGAGCCAGCGAACATCTCGACGCGAATCGCGACCTCGACGGGGGTCGGACCCGTGTTGCGCCACTTGACGAACTCGTCGTCGTCGCTGGAGATCCCTCGCCGCAGGAAGCCGAAGATCCCATCGCACGGGTCGTTACGGTTGAACACGTACACGTCGATGTCGCCCTCGGCGTGCACGAAGCGGGCGTCGATCGTGACCTCGTCACCCGGCGGAACGGCGGTCGCGAAGTAGTCCGGGTCGGTTCGGTACGTCACCAGGCCGGCCCGCGCGAAGGGGGCGGCCACCCGGACGGCCGCCGCGCACGTGTCGTTGTCCTCGAGTCCGTCCTCGCCGCACTGGGCTGCGGAGGGAGCGGCGAGCGCGACGAAGACTGCGGGAGCCAGCATCGCGAGGCGCATGGGAGAGCGGCGAAGTCGGATCATGGCGTGCGGCACGTGGAGAGGTGCGGGCGGGAGAGCATCGCAGGGGACGTCCGGTCGAGCGACCGTGTTCCCGCGCGGTCGCACTCCACGATTCAGATCGCTTCATCTCGCTCGCCTTCGCCGCGGGCCCGAATCCGCGCGGTGAGTCCCTCGAGCGCGCGCTCCTCCGCGTCCGTCGGCGCACGGCCGGTGCATGCGCGCCGCAGGACGACGCGGATCGCGCTCCCGAGACCTCGAGCCTCGTCGTGCTGCGCCTCGGTCTCTCGAGCGAAGGCCGTCGGCGTTCGTCCGCTGCCCTGGCGCCAGCCCCTCTCTCCCAGAGCGCCCAGGAGTCCGGCGACCGCGGCGGACGGCGGCGCCGGGTCGGGCGCGGCGACCCGAGTGTCTCGGTCCGAGGCGTGCGTGGACGGCGACGGACCCCGGCTGGTCGACCCGAGGCGGACGAGGACGGCGATCAGGGCGATGGCCGCCAGGAGGGTCAGGGCGGCTTCGACTCCGCCTCCGACCCGCCGAGAGAGGGCCTCCCAGGCGTCGACGAGGAGTCGTCCCGCGGGTGCCGTGCGCGGCCCCGCGGCCGCGAGGGCCTCCAGGTCGATCTCCACCTCGTCCGCGCCCGCGAGCGGAGTCCACGCGCTGGACGTTCCGCCGACGGACGGATCGCCGGGCGTCGGGTCGAAGGGGAGCCAGCCGAGCCCCTCGAAGTGCACCTCGATCCACGCGTGCCCGTCGCGCTCGCGGACGATCCAACCGCGACCGTCGGGGTCGACCTCGCGCGCGACGTATCCGACTGCGATCCGCGCGGGGATCGACTGGAGCCGCAGCAGGTAGACCGCGACCGATGCAAAGTGCGTGCACGAGCCGGCCCCGCGTTCGACGAACGCGCCGAAGTCCTCGGGGCGCAGGAAGCTCGTGTCGTAGATCTCGTAGCCGAACGTCTCTCGGAGGTGCCGCACGATCGCGAGCACGCGGTCCGCGTCCGTCTCGGCGCGCTCCGTGACGAGCTCGGAGTAGGCGCGCATGCGCTGCAGGTACTCGCGGCGTCCGCGGACTCCGCGCGTCCTCGGGAGCTCGACCGCGCGTCCCCCGAGCGTGCCGGCCGCGCGCGACGATCGAAGCTGGCCGAGCGACACGGCGGGTACGGCAGACCGTACGACGTAGCTCGCCGATTCCTCGGCGGGCAGGCTGAACGACGCCTGCTCGCGATCGTACATGACGGTCGAACCGCGAATGGCCAGGAGCCGTGACGGCGCGAACACCAGGCCGTTCGGACGGGCGACGAACCGGACCTCGAGCTGGACGTCCGTTGCGGGGATCCCGGCATCGTTTGCCACACCGACCCAGCCGACCCGCGCACCGTCGACCCCGCTCTCGATCTCGACCGGCTTCGAACGGCGCTCGCGGAGGCGACCGTCCCGATCGAAGCTGTCGATCACGAAGCCGCGCAGGTGCTGTGGCGGTGCTCCCAGCATCCTCCGTCGCGGTGCGCCGAGAGGACGAACTTGCAGGACCTCGGCGCCGGACAGGAGGTCACCGACCTGGCCCTCGGCGGAGGTCCCGGGACTGCGTTCACGCGCGTTCGGCCCGACGACACGCGCCGGTCGACCGCCGTTCGCCCGCTCGTCGCCGCTGTCCTCCGCGCCACCCTCGCGCCGCGAGATCGCCTCCTCGAGAGCGCGTTCGCCCGCGGTCACCGCTGACCGGGCTGAATCCTCGCGCGCGATGGCAACCGCCTCGAAGACGGCTGACACGAGGAGCGCGAGGACCACGGTGGCAAGAGCTGTGCCCAGGGCCGACCGCGTCCGTGAAAGCCGCGCTCCCACGACGACGCACCGTCCGCGAGCGCGCTCGGACAGCGCGAGACGCTGGGTCTCGACGAGTGCGATCAGCCCGACCGCGAGCGCGACGATCGCGCCGCCGACGTGGACGAGGGCTGCCGCCGGATGGCCCGCGGGGATCGTCGCGAGCAAAGCGATCGCCAGGAACGGACCGAGGGATCCAGCCGCGTAGAGGCCGAAGCGCACGACCGACTCGCGCCGCTGGACGTCGAGCTTCATCGCGGCAGCCTGGCCGTCGAGCGGCGCATCCCTGCGAGTCGCGTCCGCCCGTTCGGATCGACGAAGAGCACGTCCGCGCTCGCCGCCGCGGGCACGAGCTCGGCGACGTTCGCTCCGACCGTCGCGACGATCACGACTCTGTGACCCGCGTGCCTCGCGAGCGGCTCGTTCGGCTCTCCGGGACCCGTCGTCTCCGTTTTCATCTCTAGCTCGGCGAGTTCGAGCAGGTGCGGAAGCGGTCGAACGCTGCGCGAGAGCGGCGTCGAGCCGGCCTCTGCGAGCGCCCCCGGCGGCGCGTCGGGCGAGGTGCTCGAGCGCTGAACGATCACTTCGTGCCCTGCCCGCGTCAGCCGATCCACGGCGGTTGCTGCGGTGGTCACCGCGGCCTCGAAGGCGAGGCGTGCTCGGCGTACGCTCGACGCTCGAGCGCCTCGGACTGCCGTGAGGAGAACGACCGTGACGCGATCCTGCGTCGTCAAGGTGCGATCCACGGAGATCCAGCGCAGCTTGCGCGCGCTCGCGCGCCAGGCGATGTCGCGGGCCGAGTCGTCGGCACACGACGGCCGGAACGACGCCGGGAGTCCTGCGCCGCGCCTTGCCCAGCGCGTCAAGCTGTCGTCATCGGCACCACCGATCCTCGCGAGTGTCTTCTCGAGGGCGTGGTCGCCGCGCCCGAGGACGCGGGGAAGGACGAAGAGCTCGGTCGGAACCACGGTCCGGCCGACCGAGCGAGAGAGGCCGAACGGGTAGGTCGACTCCGTGCAGAGGGCGAGCGCGTCCGCGCGACCGCGGCGCGTGATGCGAATCGGAAGCTCCAGCGCAGCCGAGCACTTCTGCGTCGGGGACGCCGCGTCGATGGCGAGTCGTGGAGCGCGCTCTTCCGCAGCTGGCGAGGCGTCGGTGCGCGACGCATGCACGAGGATCTGCTGGGCTCCGCGCGCCGCGGTGAGGCGCAGCGGTACGACCAAGGTCCTTCCCGCGTGCAGCGTGATCCGCGACGGCAGCTCGGCGCCGTCGATCGCGCGCACCTGTCGTCGCGCGAGGTAGGTCGAGGCCACGAGCGCAGCCGCTCCCGATGCAATCACGACCCAGGCGACATCGAGCCCGACGAGCGCAGTCGGCAGCGACCCGGCGAGGAACGCTGCAAGGACCCCGGCGTAGGCCGTCGGACGCGTGCGCACGTCCATCAATCGAGTGAGCCGTCGGGTCTGACCTGCGGCGTCGCGACCTGAGCGACCGCCGACCCGAGCGCCGCGCGGGCGTCCGATCCGTCGTGCCGCGCATCGTGAAGGACGAGACGATGGGCGAGGACTGGCGCGACGAGACGGCGCAGATCCTCGGGTACGACGTGGTCGCGGTCGTCCATCAGCGCGAGCGCGCGCGCGGCGCGATCGAGGTCGAGGGTCGCGCGCGGACTGGCGCCGAGGACGAACTCCGGCGACGTGCGCGTTGCAGCGACGAGATCGAGCAGGTACTCCTCGACCGGCGCGGCGACCACGACGCCGTCGACGGCGGCCCGTGCCGCGAGGATCGTCTCCGAGTCCATCCAGGACTCGACGTGATCGATCGATCGCGCGGAGCGTCGACCGCGCAGCATCCGCCTCTCCGCGTCACGCCCCGGGTAGCCGGGCGCGAGCCGCATCATGAAGCGATCGAGCTGGGATTCGGGGAGGGGGAACGTGCCCGCGAACTCGATCGGGTTCTGGGTCGCGACGACGAAGAATGGGCGGGGCAGCTCGTGTCGCTCGCCCTCGACGGTGACGCGGCCTTCCGCCATCGCTTCGAGGAGCGCCGACTGGGTGCGCGGCGGCGTCCGGTTCAGCTCGTCCGCGAGGACGACCTGGCTGAACAGGGGGCCGGGGACGAAGCTCAGCTCCGTCGCCCCGCGGAACGCCGAGCCGCCGGCCGCCCCGGAGAGCCCCTCGAGCGTCGGGTAGCGGGCCCCGGTCACGTCGGCGGGAAGGAGGTCGGCCGTCATCTGGACCCGCTTGAAGTCGAGCCCGCTGGCGCGTGCAAGCGCCCGCGCGAGCGTGGTCTTCCCCGTTCCCGGGACGTCCTCCAGCAGGAGGTGCCCTCCAGCGACGAGACACGCCACCGAGAGCTCGATGGTCTCGTCCAGGCCCTCGAGGACCGCTCCGATGCCCTCGCGGAGCCGCCGGAGGGCTCGCGCGTGGTCCCCGATCGCGCCCCGCGCGCCCGTCTCAGCCGCTTCCATGCGCGCACTGTAGTCGCTCTACGGGCCTGGGATTCGCTTCTGGAACGGCCATTCGAGACCGTCGGCGAGGCGGCCGACGGGCTCAAGCCGACCCGCGAGAGTGGTCGATCACGAGAATCGGCCTGCCGCCCGCCTCGTCCGCGGTCGTCTTGTCCGATCCGAACGGCACTTCCCCGCACGACGATGGACCGCGACGCAGCGAAGGATCAGATCGCCCACGACGAACGCCGCTCCGACGTTCGGCGCCCCGGCACCGACGAGGCGAGCATCCGTCTCGTCGACGAGTCGCTCACCGGAACGCTCGGCAACCTGTCCGACGGCGGCTTGTTCGTCGTGCTCGACCAGCCACTCACGCTGGAGGTCACGCTCGGCGCGGAGTCGGGCGTGCCGCCGCGCCGCGCGCGGCTGATCCGCTGCCAGTCCTTGCCCGGTGGGAAGAGCGGCTGGGGCCTCCAGTTCGACCTCGACGACATCGGCGACTGAGCGAACTTGCCCCTCGCATGAAGCTCCGCACGAAGCTCGGTCTCCAGATCGCTGTCGGGGCCGTCGTCCTGATCGCGGCCACCGGCGCGGTGCGCTCTGCGATCGTGCGCAGCGAGCTGATCGAGTCGGCGCGGGGCGCGTCGCGAACCGTGGCCGAGGACGTGCTCTGGCAGCTCGAGCGCCGAACGGAGCAGCTCGGCGCGCGCGTCGCCGCGGGCGGCGCGATCGCGTGGGCACGGTCGCATGCGAGCGATCCGTCCCACGCCTCCTGGGCCGCCCTCGTCCGTCGCATCGTCCGCTCGCCCGACGAAACCGTCGTGCTCGTCGACGCCGACGGCGACCTGCTCGAGGTCGACGGCGCGCTCGCCGGTGACGGCGTTCGACTCGCTGCGGCGCTCCGGAGTCGCGGCTTCGCGGGGAGCCCGCGACTCGAGGAGCTTCACACGGGGATGCTCGTCGGCGGAGAGGAACCGCTCGTCGCTGCCTCGGTCGCGCTGACCGCACCCGAAGGCGGGACCGAAGAATCGGAGGAGATGTCGCCGTCGCTCTCGCCGCGGATGGTGCTCATCGCTCCGCTCTCGAAGAGCCCGCTGATCACCGCGCAGAGCACCCTCGCTGTTCACGTCCATTCGATGAGCGGCAGTGACCTCCCGGACGACATCGAGGAGATCGTGCGGGAGCTGTGGCGGACGGAAGGACGCTACGCCGGCCTGACGGACCGGGGGGCGCGACACGTGCGCGTCGCGTCGGATGGGCTGGGGCGTCCGGCGTTCGTCATCGATGCGCACGCCTACGCCGACGTTCGAACCCTCGTGCCGGGCAGCGTCCGCGAGAATCTCCTCTGGGAGGCGCTCGTCGCCGCGCTCGCCGTTGCGATCGCGATGCGCTTCACGTCGCGCGCCGTGTCGTCGCCGATCGAACGCCTGCAGCTCCAGTCGTCGCGACTCGCGCGGACGGAGCACGGCCAGCTCTCGTTCCGCACCCTCGACAAGGGGGAGTTCGGCGAGCTGGCCCAGTCGATCGACGCGATGCTGCGCAAGATCGAGCTCGATCGCAGCCGCTTCGTCCGGAACGCGAGGATCGCGGGCATGTCGGACGTCTCGATGGGCGTCGTCCACAGCGCCGGGAACATCCTGAACAGCGTCAACGTGTCGACGAAGCTGCTCGTGCGCGAGCTTCGCTCGATCGGCATCGACGATCTGAAGGCGATGGTGGCCGAGCTCGAGGAGCACGCCGAGGACCTGACCGCGTACGTCAGCGACGACGAGAACGGCCGGTTCCTGATTCCGTTCCTCGCCGCGATGACGAACGCGATTGCGGACATCCGCGCGCGCTGCATGTTCGAGCTCGACTCCGTCGACCGCGGCGTGACGCACGTCGTCGACCTCATCCGCAGCCAGGAGAAGTACGCGATCGGCGCGTCCGTGGTCGAGGCCACCGACGTGACCGAGGTCGTCGAGATGGCCCTTCAGGTCGCGTCCATGACCATCGAGGGTGCCGAGAGCATCGTGATCGAGCGGGCGTTCTCGAAGCTGACGCCGGTCCGGATCGACCGCCATCGACTGACCAGCATCCTGATCAACATCATCACGAACTCCTTCGAGGCGCTCCTCGTGGGCGACGTCGCCGAAAGGCGACTCGAGCTGGCGACCTACGCCATGGACGGCGAGCGATTCGTGATCGAGATCTCGGACACGGGCATCGGGATCGCGCCCGAGAACCTCGATCTCATCTTCACATCCGCTTTCACGACCAAGGCGGGCTCGGCCGGAGAGGGACTTCACACGACGGCGAACGCATGTCGTGAGCTCGGCATCGCCGTCGGAGTCGTGAGCCAGGGGGAGGGGTCGGGGTGCACCTTCAAGCTGCGGGTCCCGTACGAGCCCCCCGTCGACTGCGACGATTCGCGCCCGGATCCCGCCGGGAGCCAGGCGCCAGCGCCGTCGACCGAGACATCCTGACTCGTCGCGAACGACCGCAACCGGGTTTGGAGCGTCCGCTTCCCCGCCCGCGCCTGCGGCGCGG
>JBCCSK010000139.1:0-13649 GCA_039200205.1 Planctomycetota bacterium | reverse complement strand
GGACCGACTTCGCCAAGATGCTAAGCGAGCCTCCACCCGATCCATTGCCCCGTTCCGAGCTCCTCTGCACCGACCTCGCTTCCGTCGCGCTCGCCGCGCGGATCGGCGCGGATCGGATCGAGCTGTGCGCCGCGCTCGAAGTCGGCGGCGTGACTCCCGGACCGGGACTCCTCGCGGCCGCGCTGGAGACGAGCCGAGCCGAGGCGGACGGGGCGCCCCCGGGGCTGGTCGTGCTCGTCCGACCGCGTCGGGGTGACTTCGTCTACGACGCGGGCGACTTCCGCGCCGCGCTGGCGGACGTGGAGTCGGCGCGCGCGGCCGGCGCGAGCGGCGTCGCGACGGGGGTGCTCGATGCGGACGGCCGGGTGGACGTCGCCCGGACCCGCGAGCTGGTCGACGCCGCGCGGCCGATGCCCATGACCTTCCACCGCGCGCTCGACCGAACGCCGGACCTCCTCGCATCCGCGGAGACGCTGGCCGAGATCGGCGTCGCGCGCCTCCTCACCTCCGGCGGCGCAGTTTCGGCCTGGGAGGGGCGGGCTGAGCTGAAGCGACTTGCGGCGGAGCTCGGCGGGACCGTCGAGATCGTCGCCGCCGGGGGCGTCCGCGGCGACAACGCCGCGCGGCTCATCACGGAGACGGGCGTCGGCGCGATCCACGGGTCCTGTGGCCGAACGCTCGAGGCGAGAGATCTGGGACCGCGGCTCGGGAGCTCGAAGGCGCCGCCCGAGAGCGAGAGGTCGACCCTCGACGAGACATCGGCTCGCGCGTTCGTCGCCGCGGCGCGCACGGGCGGGGGACCCGCTCCGCTAGACTCTGTCAGATGACGTCGAGCGAGACGGGCGAGGTGCGCGCAGCGCGCGATGAAGAGCAGGTGACTCGGCCCACCGTGGTGGTCCATCGAGACGCCTCGGAGGCCTGTGCTGCGATCTCCCGCAGCATCGCCGAGGCGGTCGCGCTCAGGGAGCGAGCGGTCCTCGGGCTCGCGACGGGGAGCACGATGGTCGGCGTCTACACGGAGGTCGTGCGTCTCGTCGGTGCGAAGGAGCTCGACCTGTCGGACGTCACGACGTTCAACCTGGACGAGTACCTCGGCGTCGACCGTGACGACCCGCGCTCGTTCCGCACCTTCATGCGTGAGCAACTGTTCGAGCCCGGGCACGTCGATCCGACGCGCGCGCACTTCCCAGACGCCGAGCTGGCCGCGAGCGATCCGCTCGGCGCCGCGCGCGCGTACGAGGGCATGATCCGCGAATCCGGAGGCATCGACCTCCAGCTCCTCGGACTCGGACGGAACGGTCACGTCGCGTTCAACGAGCCGCCGGCGGATCCGGCGTCGCGCACGCGCGTGGTCTCCCTGGCTGCGACCACCCGCGAGGACGCGGCGTCGACGTTCGGGTCGATCGACGACGTTCCACGCGAGGCGATCACGATGGGGGTGCGGACGATCCTCGAGGCGCGGCGGATCCGCGTTCTCGCTCTCGGCGAGCGCAAGGCCGACGTCGTCCGGCGCGCGCTGGAGGGTCCGGTGTCCCCCGAGGTTCCGGCCAGTCACCTGCGCGAGCACGCGGACGTGGTCTTCCATCTCGACGCGGCGGCGGCATCTCTGCTCGGGAGCGATTGACCTCTCCTTCCGACGACGCGGCGCTCGTGGGGGTCGTGGCGTCCCCACTGCGGATCGAGGCGCAGCTCGTCGAAAGGACGCCGTTCGGCCGGCTCCGCGCCGCGGGTCGGAGGCTCGTCGAGGACGTGGACGGGCCGACGCGCTTCGTCCCGCTCGACGTCCACCGACAGCTCGAGGGGCCCGACGCCGACGGGGACGAGGCCCGCGCCGCGCAGGCCTGGGTCGAGTCGATCGCCAACGCGATCGCTCGACTGACCTTCGGCGTCCGCGGGGGCTCCGTCCGCGTCGGGCTGGCCCTCGACGCGCGCCTCGACGGCCGCGGCCGCCACGTGATGGCCGCCCGTGACGGGCCTCGGGTCGAGAACATCGTCGATGCGCTCATCGTCGCCCTTCGGGGACGCAGCATCCGGCTCGCGAGCACGCCGTCCCGCGCGATCTCACTGACGCGCGCGCTGGCGCTGGGCGAGATCCGATCCGCCATCGGCGGGTTGGCGGGGGGGGTCGCGGGCCTGACGCTCGCGTGGGATCGCGAGGTCGGTTGGGCGGACGTCGCGCGGGGCGAGGTCGTCCGCGAGTCGACCGAGCTCCCGGGCACGCGACTCGACCAGGGGCTCGTCCGTCTCGACGAGCTGCGTCGTGAAACGGACGAGCTGCCGTCGCCCCTCGCCGCGAGCGCCCGTCGAGGTGATCCGGCCGCCCGCGACCTGTTCGCAAAGGCCGCCCTGGCTCTCGGGCGGGCGGCGGCCCGCCGCCTGCTCGTGCGGCTGTCCGAGCGGGCTCCGGTCGATTCGTCGGCACCGCCAGACCGACTCGTCCTCACCGGCACGTGCGGTCGCTTCGCCTCCGACCCGCGGCTCGCCGGCTCGGTCCTCGAGCCGTTCGAGGAGGGACTGGCGCAGGGCCTCTCGGATCGGGAGGATGCCGCGATGCGAGCGGGGCTCCTGCAAGCCGCCGGGTCGACCCCGAGCGTCGCCGCTGGCGTTCTGCACGTCAGCACGGACGATGCGGCGGCGGTCCTCGGCGCCGCGGCGTCGGCACTCCAGGGCCGGCTTCCCGTGGACACGGCTCCACGGACCACCCCCGACCCGAGCGAGGAGTCCCCTTGACGTCCCTCGGACTCGCCCTGACGCAGGCGGCCGCGCCCGCGGCTGACGCGCTGTCCCTCGGCGGCGGCTTCAGCGGCTTCGACTGGCTGGTCGTTCTCGCGTTCCTCGTCGTCGTCACCGTGCTCGGCGAGCGACTCAGCGGCCGACAGGAGGACGTGCGCGACTTCTACCTCGCGGGACGGAACCTCCCCTGGTTCGCAGTCTCCGCGTCGATCATCGCGACGGAGATCTCAGCGGTCACCTTCTTCGCGGTGCCGTCGATGGTCGCCCGCGACGGCGGGAACCTGCACTACCTGCAGATCGGACTGTTCAGCGCGCTCGTCGCGCGGCTCGTGGTCGCTTTCGTCCTCGTTCCCGCCTACTACGAGCGAGAGATCTACAGCCCGTACGAGTTCATGGGCAATCGCCTCGGCGGGGGCGTGCGCAAGATGACGTCGGGGCTGTTCATGATCGGCGGGACCCTCGCGCAGGCGGCGCGGGTCTACATCACCGCCGTCGTGATCGAGGTCCTCGCGAAGGAGGAGCTCGACGCCGTCTCCGGGGTGACCGGGCTTCCTCCGATCGCCTGCGCGATCGTCGCGATCGCGCTCGTCGCTCTGCTCTGGACATGGATCGGCGGGATCTCGACGGTCGTCTGGACCGACGCGTTCCTGTTCGTGCTGTTCCTGCTCGGCATGGGCGTGATGCTGATTGCCCTGCACAGCGGAACGGAGGGCGGTCTCGTGGAGTCGCTTCGCATCGCGAGCGAGACGGGGCGGCTCAGTCTCGTCGACACCGAGTTCGCGTGGACGAAGCCCTACACGCTGTGGGCCGTGCTGATCGGCGCGAGCTGGGGGCTCATCGGCCCGTACGGGACGGATCAGCTGATCGTGCAGCGGCTCCTGTGCTGTCGATCGAAGCGCGACGCTCAGCTCGCGATGGTCGGAAGCTACTTCGCCGTCGTGATCATCGCGCTCGCCTTCCTCGTCGGGATCGGGCTCGTCGGCTACTACGCGACGAACGCGATGAGCGAGGGCGCCCAGGCGCTCGTCGCCGAGACGCCGGAGCGGATCCTGCCGGTGTTCGTCCGCGAGGAGCTCCCGGTCGGCGTCCGGGGCCTCGTCCTCGCGGCCGCCTTCGCCGCGGCGATCTCCAGCCTCGACTCGATCCTCGCCGCCCTCGGTCAATCGTCCCTCGCCACCTTCTGGCATCCCTGGCGCGAGCGGTTCGCGAAGGCGCAGGCGGGAGCGAGCGGGGCCGACCTGGCGCTCGCGCCCGACGATGCGGCGCGCGGCCTCCGCGTCAGTCGGATGTTCGTCGTGGGCTGGACGATCGTCCTCGCGCTCATCGCGATGACGATGCCGATCATCGAGCGCGGCTACAGCGACCTTCTCGCGCTCGCCCTCGCGATGTCAGGGCTCGTCGGAGGCCCGCTCCTCGCCGGGTTCTTCCTCGCGTGGCTGCCGGGCCGCCGAGGGGCGGCCGGGTTCCTCTGGGCCGCGCCCCTCGGCGTGCTCACCGTCCTGTTCGGGATCTGGCACGGGAAGGTCGCGTACGCCGCGAGCTGGTACGCGATCTCCGCCGTCTTCCTGCTCTGGCTCGTCTTCGGCCTCCCGCGCAGGAGGCAGCCCTTCGGCGCCGTGCAGACGCTCTGGTACGCCTTCACGCTGTTCCTGCTCACGCGCATCGCGGAGACGGGCGACTTCGACGACGGAAAGTCGATCGCGTGGCCGTGGTACGTCCCCGCCGGCAGCCTCGTCACGTTCGTGTACGCGCTGCTCCTGGACAAGTACGGCAAGCCCCGCTCGAAGGCGCCGTCGGCTCCAGCGTCTCGCTAGACTGCGCGCCCCTGAGACGGCGCTCCACCCCGTGCGCCGCTCCGACCCCCTCGCTCCCCATGCGTCTCCTCCGGTCCAGCGCTCCGCTCGCCGCGCTCTCCACTGCCGCCTGTCTGACCCCTCACGTCGACGAGGAACGTCCCGACCTCCAGGCGCTCATGCGCGGCGAGGTGCGAGAGGAGTGGGTGATGGAGACGGCGGACGGTGCGTACGACCGCACGCCGTTCTGGATGACGTTCGAGGATCCCGTCCTCGACGCGCTCGTCGTCGAGGCGCTCGAGCACAACCACGACCTCGTCGCGAGCGCGGAGAGGCTCCGCGCCGCTGCGGCTCGCTCGCTGGTCAGTCGATCGGCGCGCCGGCCGCAGATCGACGCACGCTTCGATGCTGCCCGCCAGAAGCAGGTCTTCGTCGGGTTCCCCGGCGGCGTCTTCGGGAACACGTTCAACCAGTACGCGGTGGGCGCGGACGTTTCGTGGGAGCTCGACCTCTGGGGCAAGCTCAAGGCCGGTGTCGATGCGGCCGACGCAGACGTCCAGGCGTTCTACGCCGACTACCAGGGCGCCCGGCTGAGCATCGCGGCGCAGGTGACGACCGCCTGGTTCGTGTTGCGCGAGACCACTGAGCAGGTCCGCCTTGCCGAGGAGACCCTCGCGACCTACGACCGCTCGCTCGGCGTCGTCCAGGACCGCTACGACGCAGGACTCAGCGGCGCGCTTGACCTGCGTCTGTCCGAAGCCAACGTCGCTGGGAGCCGCGCACAGCTGGCCGTCACCGAGCAGGCGCGCGCCGCAGCGGCGCGCCAGATCGAGATCTTGCTCGGGCGCTATCCGGCGGCGGAGCTCGAGATCGCAGGCAACTTCGAGGGGCTTCCCCCGGCGGTACCCGCCGGCGTGCCGGCCGCGATCCTCGGTCGCCGACCCGACCTGGTTGCGATCGAGCGCGGCGTCGCCGCGGCCGAGGCGCTCGCGCGTCAGGCGCGCCTCGATCGACTGCCCTCGATCGCACTGACCGCCTCCGGAGGTTCGATCAGCACCGAGCTCGAGGACCTGCTGGACGGAGACTTCTCCGTCTGGTCGCTCGCCGGTCGACTCGTCGTTCCGCTGATCGATGGCGGTCGACGCCGTGCGCAGATCGCCGAGTCGCTCGCCGCGCTTCGCGAGGCGCGATCCGCCTACGCCTCGGCCGCTCTGCGCGCCTTCTTCGAGGTCGAGAACTCTCTCGACGCCGAGCGAAGGCTCATGGAGCGTCTCGGGCACCTGGAGGAGGCGGCGGTCCGGTCGCGCGAGGCGACGGAGCTCGCAGACGACCAGTACCGCGAGGGACTCGTCAGCATCGAGATCGTCCTCGACTCGCAGCGACGCCAGCTCCAGGCGGAGTCCGCGTTCCTCGTCGCGCGACGCGAGCTCTACCAGAACCGGGTCGACCTCCACGTCGCGCTCGGCGGGAACTTCGACGCCGATCCTGAGCTCGCGGACGACGCGGTCGACGCCCTGGAGACGGACGATCCCGCCACGGGTGACGAGATCGACGACGCCGATCCGGTCGACGAGATCGAAGACGAGCAGTGAGCCCGGGATCGTCGGGCTCGCTCGGCGTCCGACTCGCGGTCGTGACGATGTGCCTCGTGTGGGGCTCGACCTGGTTCGTGCTCCAGGACGGCCTCTCCGAGATGAAGCCTCTCGGGAGTGCGGGGCTGCGCTTCGGCCTCGCGTGGCTCCTGATGCTCCCGCTCGCCGGCCCGATCGCGCGTCGTGAAGGAGGTGACTCGCCTCCCGCGCGTCTCGTTGCGGTGATGGCGGTGGGGAACTACGCGCTCAGCTTCGGGATCGTGTACTGGGCGGAGCAGACGCTGCCGTCGGGGCTCACCGCCGTCCTCTGGGCGGTGTTCCCGCTCATGACGGCTGCCGTCGGTCACTTCACGCTCGCCGAGGGGCGCGTCGTCGGCGTCCAGTGGTTCGGGCTCGCCCTCGGTCTCGCGGGCGTCGCGCTGCTCTTCGCCACCGACGTGACGGCGGTCGGCGGCGACGCCCTGGAGCGCGCCCTCGTCCTGCTCCTGAGCCCTTTGATCGCGGCCCTCGCGACGGCCTACGTCAAGAAGCACGGCGGTGGCGTCAGCTCGGCGCTGCTCAACCGCTCGGCGCTCTTCTGGGGATCGAGCCTCCTGCTGCTCGGCGCTCTCACGATCGAGGGCGGCGTGACGTTTCCCTCGTCCGGCCGCGCCGCGCTCGGCCTCCTCTACCTGGCGGGCGTCGGCTCGGTGCTGGCGTTCACGCTGTACTTCTGGGTCCTCCGGCGCGCGAGCGCCGTCGCACTCTCACTCATCACGTACGTGACGCCGGCCGTCGCCCTTCTGCTCGGCGCCGCGCTCGGTGAAGAGCGCGTCACCGCGTGGACGATCGCGGGGCTCGCGCTCGTCCTCGTCGGCTGCGCGACCGTGCTCCGCCGCGCGGCGCCGCGCCCGTCGGGCGGTGGCGGCGCGGACCGGATCGACTCGGGACGAGAGCCGCGCGCCGCCGCGACATAGAATGACCGCGTGACGCCCGCGCCGAAGAGCCAGCACGCTCGACTCGCCGCCTGTCCGTGCTGCGGGCTCGTGTCGAAGATTTCCACGCTTCCGACGAACGCTGGGGCACGCTGCCCTCGCTGCGGCTCCTGGCTTCCCCAGGCCGGGGCCCAGGGGCGGGCGCGGGACGTGACGATGCGCGTCGCCTCGACGGCGATCTCGGCGCTGATCCTGTTCGTCCCCGCCGTGACGCTTCCGATCATGCGCATCGAGGAGATGGGCCACGCCTCCGACGCGAGCGTGTGGTCCGGGAGCCTCGGGCTGCTCCGCGGGGGCGACTTCTTCGTCGGAGGCGTCGTCTTCCTCTGCTCGATCGTCTTTCCGCTCCTCAAGCTCTTCGGACTGCTCGCGATCACGGTCGGACGGCACTGGCTGGAGCATCGCGCGCGGCGCTGGAGCTGGCGCGTCGTCGACGTGACCGGACGCTGGGGCATGCTCGACGTCCTGCTCGTCGCGGTCGTGGTCGCCTGGGTCAAGGTCGGGGACCTCGTCGAGATCACGCCGGGTCCCGCGGCGTTCGCGTTCACGCTCGTCGTGCTGCTCAGTCTGATCGCGACGGCACAGTTCGACCCGCACGCACTCTGGGAGGACGCCGAAGCATGACCGACGAGCCGGCGAGCGACTTCGAGGTTCCCGACGCCATCGTCGACCGTCGCCCGCGGCGGCGCTTCCTGGGCGGAGGCGTGTGGCTCGTTCCGCTCCTTGCGCTCGTCGCCGCGGTAGGGGTGTCCTGGTCCGCGCTCAGCGGCCGCGGTCCGACGATCGTCATCCACGCGAACGACGGCCACGGGATCCGGCCGGGTGACCCGGTGCGCTACCTCGGGATCGACGTCGGCTCGGTGCGCGACGTGGCGCTGGGCGGCGGTCGCGAGGGCGCCGACGTGCGACTCGACGTGCAGATGCGCAAGGACGCCGCCGACCTTGCTCGCGCGGGCACGCGCTTCTGGATCGTGCGGCCGCAGCTCTCCGTCGACTCGGTCGAGGGGCTGGAGACCCTGATCGGCGCGCGCTACGTCGCGCTCGTGCCCGGCCCGCCGGACGCGGAGCGGCGGAGCCAGTTCAACGCGCTGGAGGAGCCGCCGCTCGATGCGGAGCTGGCGGCCGACCGCGGCCTGGAGATCGTCCTCGAGGCGCCGGCCCGGTTCGGGCTGCAGCCTGGAGCGCGACTCGCCTACCGCGGCGTGAACATCGGAACGGTGATCGCGGTGGGGCTCGCGAGCGACGCGACGTCGGTGGAGGTGCGCGTCCTCGTCCGGCCGGCCTACTCCCAGCTCGTGCGCGAGCGAAGCGTGTTCTGGGAGACGGGCGGCTTCGAGCTCGGCCTGTCGATCACGGGCGGGCTCGAGATCGACCTCGATTCGTTCAAGAGCGCACTCGTCGGCGGCGTCGCCCTCGCGACGCCGGTCGACGCCGGTCCGGCGGTCTCGACGGGATCCCGCTTCCCGCTCTACGCGGACCCGGAGGACGCGTGGCTCGACTGGCAGCCCGCGCTGCCCCTCGGGAACGACCTTCTTCCGCCCGGCGCCTCGCTGCCGAAGCTGCTCCGGGGCAGCCTCGTGTGGGAGAGGGGCCGGATCCTCCGCTCGACCGACGCGCGCACGGCCTGGATGCTGCCGACCCCGCGGGGGCTCCTCGGGCCGCGCGATCTCCTCGCGGTTCCGAGCGACGCGCGCGAGGGGCGGGCCGTCCTCCAGGTCGCGGGCAAGGACGTGCAGCTGTCCGAGCTGCAGGCGCAGGGACACCTGGAGGACCGGGGCGAGCACCTGCGCGTCGTCAAGCCCGAGGCCTTCGGCGCGGCCTGGGACGGGCTGCTCGAGCCCAACGAGCCGGTGACGACGCGGACGCACCGCGCCCTCGCGTCGCCGGAGGACCTCCTCGTCGTCCGCGAGAGCGGCCGGGACCCGCTCGGGATCGACGCGTCGCGGCTGCGGCTCGAGGGCGATCGCGCGCTGATCGACGATCGGATCCCCGTGGCCAAGGGCTGGCACGGCGCGCTGGCGATGGCGCGGCGCGACGGCGCGGTCGTCGGGATGCTCATCGTCGAGCCCCGCGCGGCCTACGTCGTGCCGATTCCCTGAAGGGCGCCGGCACCGCAAGTCGTTCGCTGCGGCGAGCTTCGGGCGGGCCGCCGAGCCGGGCGAGCGGTTTCCGTCCCATTCTGGTCCGCTGTGAGCGCTCGGCGCCGATGGCCACTGTGGAAGGAAGCCTGGAGCGTGGTGGCGCAGTCCTCCCCGCTCCATCGGAAGTCCAGGACTCCGGTCGGCGCTCGCGGTGACGCGGGCTCGATGCGGGAGGCGCGGTCCTGAGCAGGGGGCCGCTCTCGCTTGAGGCGCGAGCTGGATGTCTCTGTGGGCCTCGCGCAGCGGCGCGGGGCCCTTTCGTCGTCAGTGGGTCCTACTGCTGGATGAGGATCTTCGCCGGGGCGCCGCCGCACGCGCTGCTCTCGGCTTCGGCGGCGCAGTCGCCGCTGTCCGACTCCAGCCAGTCGAGGCCGAGGTCGCAGCGCTCTTCCGTGGCGAGGTCGGTGCGGAGGTAGCCGGTCCGCT
The DNA here is from genome assembly GCA_039200205.1 of Planctomycetota bacterium. Classification (GTDB taxonomy): domain Bacteria; phylum Planctomycetota; class UBA1135; order UBA1135; genus Saltatorellus. Next base: position 3,990 of record JBCCSK010000139.1, on the reverse strand, counting down.
CCTGGCGATCCAGCCAGAGGACGGCGTGGATCTCGTCGCGCTCGGTGGCGAAGGCCTCGAGCTCCGAGCGGGCGTCCTCGAACGAGGTTCCGGAGCGCGTGATGCGATAGCGCGCCTCGCCGAGGAGGTCGATCTCGCAGGGGCTCACCGATCGGCCGGGGCCGGTCAGGCCGATGGCCTCCAGGCCAAACGTCTGCACGATGCCTGCCATGGCCCTCGCGTCCGCGACGACGTCGGGATCGTCCGGGTCGGTCACGATCAGGACGCGCGCGCCCGGCCCGAGCTCGCGCAGGCGTCGCTCGGCCGCGGAGTGCATCGCGACCGCGCCGCCCCGGGAGGCGGCGTCCGTGATCCACGCCGTTCCGGCGTCGGTCTCCGAAGCGTCGACCGGGGCCGCCCAGCGCGTCGAGCGCTCGACGGGGCCGACGGGCTCCTCGAGGAGCGTCGCGACGCCGCCGCCGATGCCGACGAACACGGCGATCGTGAGGATCGCACGCAGCATGCCGCGGTGACGCGAGCGCCGAACGTCGCGACGCTCCGCCCGCGCTTCGCGGGCCGCGACCTGCGCCCTCTCGCGCGCCGCGCGCTTCTCCGCGCGGCGGCGCGAGCGTGACGAGCGCGCCGAGTGGATCGAGCCCTTGATGCGGTCGAGCCCGTGCACCTCAGCCGTCATCCCGAACGCGCTGAAGCGGCGCACATCGTCGTTCGCCGTCGACGCGCTGGGCTGAGGCTCCGCCGCGCCCCCGTTCGCGACCGTCCGGGCCCTCGAGGCGGGGGGCGGAACCTCGTCCCCGCGCACCGACGGCAGCTCGGCCGGTCGGACCGCGAACGGGTCCCTTGCCGCGATCAGGACGTCGAGATCGCGACCCATCTCGGCCGCGGAGGCGTAGCGCTTCTCGACGTCGGCCATCGAGCGACGCACGATCCAGCGCAGCGCCTCGGGGACGGGCTTGTTGATCGAGGAGAGCGAGCCGTGCGCCGGGAAGCTGTTCTCGAGCATCGAGTACAGGACGGCACCCGCGCTGTAGAGGTCGAACTTCACGCCGTCGACGTCCTTCACGCGGCGACCGGCGAGCGCGAGGCGAACGAGCTCCGGGTCGCGGAAGTACTCGGTGCCGTGGGTGGTCAGCGTGAGCGCCGACTCCAGAGGCGTCACGAGGCCGAAGTCGACGACGTGCAGGCGGCCGTCCGCCACCATCAGGTTCGACGGCTTGATGTCCTTGTGCCAGAGGCCCTCGCCGTGGAAGCGGTCGAGGTGCTCGCAGAGGTCTCGGGCGTACCCGAGCATCGAGCGCAGGCCCTTGCCGTTGAGGCCGTCCGGCCCGGAGCGTGCGTGGAGGACGCGGGTCACCGCGTCGAGGTCCTCGCCCGGCACGTAGGGCATCACGTAGTGGAAGGCGTCTTCGTCGACCGAGTGCTCGACGATCAGTCCGAGCGACTTGGCGGCTTCCAGCGATCGGCTCTCGCGCACGATCTGCGGAATCGTCGAGCCGTACCCGCGGTCGAAGGCCTTGATCACGACGCGGCCGGGAACGTCGACGCCTCGGCGCCCGAGCTCCTCGGCGTGAGTGGACGTGGGGGAGGCGAGGAAGAGGCGCGCGCCGGACCCGCCGGCCTGGAGCTCGCGCTCGATCTTGTAGCCGTCGAAGGCGGGCGGAGCGTCGATGTCGCCGCGCCGACGCTGGCCTCGGACGGGGTCGGTGCGCGGCTCTCGCGCGACGAGCTCCGGAAGTCGGCGCTCGAGTCCGTCGGTCAGCGCACCGAGTCCGAGCAGTCGGACCGGGTGCCCCACGCCCACGCGGTAGAGCGAGGCGAGGGCGCTCATCAGCTCGTCCTCGAACGCCCGGGCGTAGTGCCTCGAGGCTCGGAACCGTCCGATCGCGAGGTTGGCGGCCGCGAGCGGGAGGATCACGCCCGCGGTCATCACCCCGCCCGCGAACTGGAGGGAGTCGATCAGCTCGCCCCGAACGAAGCGCGCCACATGGCGGACGGTTGCACCGACGCCGATGGCGAGTCCGCGGGCGACGATGGAGAGCCCCTTGACGAGGCGAACGACGAGCCAGACCGCGAGCACGGGGACGGTCAGGACGACCACCGTGCCGACGGCGAAGGCGAGGAAACCGAGGAGAGGCTGCGTCATGGTGGAGGCGGGTCGGAGAGCCCCGGCGGGACACGATCGGCCGCGGTGGGGCTACGGGCTCGGTTCGGCGGAGTGGGACGGTCCAGCAGCGCCCTCGGCCCGGCGGGCCGCGATCCGCGCGTAGATCTCGGCCACGGCTTCGTCGAAGGCGGCGTCCTCCGTCTTGTTGGGGAGACGTCCGATCCCGTTTCGCTCGAGCTCCTCCCACTCTTCCTCCGTGAACGAGAAGCGGGCGAAGACGTCGAACAGGACCTCCTGGAGGCGCGCCCGGGCGCGCGCGAGTCGGCGGCTGACGGTCGGCTCACTGGTGCCGAGGGACTGGGCGACGGACTTGCCGCTCTGCCCCTCGAGGACCCGCATTCGGAACGTCTCGAAGTCGAGCAGGTCCGCGTCGCGCTCGAGGCGCCGGAGCGCAGCCTCGATCTTCGCGTCGAAGACCTCGAGTTCGTACGAGGCGTCGGGCGCGAGGTCCGCCGAGCCGGGCTCGGCGTTCTCGAGGCCGTCGAGCGCGATCGGCTTCACGCCGCCGCCGCGCTTGAGCGCGCCGCGCCGGTCCATCTCGTCGCCGAGCGTGTACTTCGCGATCGCGAGGAGCCACGTCGAGAAGCGGGCGCCGCGGGACGGATCGTGCCGGTCGATGGCGCTCGCGAGAGCGACCATCGTGTCCTGGGAGAGGTCCTGGACCGTCTCGAAACCGATCCGGCCGCGGCCCCAGCGGGCGAGCTGGGAGCGGAGGACGGGTCCGAAGATCTCCCACAGCTCGAACCACGCCTCGCCGTCGCGGGCGCGGAGGCGGGCGATGAAGCTGGTCGTGAGGTCGTGCAAGGGAGGAGTCGGAGGGGCCTGCCAGGGCCCGGTACGCAGGGACGCACCCGCTATTCCATGGGACCCGCTCGGGCCCCCGGCGGCGGAGGAATCTCGCTCGGATCGTGAAAGAAACGGCCCGGAACCCCCAGGAACGGGGCGTGGAGGCACTCCGCCTCCTTCGTACCCGAGCCGCCCCGAGCGGTTCGACCCCACCCCTCGGAACCTCCCATGTGCTTCCTGTTCAAGACACTCTTCCGGACCGCCGTCGTCGGAACCGCCCTGGCCGCAGCCGTGGTCGGCGGGACGGCGATGATCGTCGGCCCCGAGCGGGTCGGAGCGATGGCCGACCAGATCCACGGTCGCATCGAGGCCCAGTTCGATGACAACATCAACGATCCGGTCGCGATGCGCCGGCAGCTCGCCCAGGTCGAGCGCCAGTACCCCGAGCGGATTCGGGGCGTGCGCGGCGACCTCGCCAGCCTCCAGGAGGAGATCTCCCGGCTCGAGGACGAGTCCAAGATCTCCCAGCGCGTCGTCCAGATCGTCGACCAGGAGCTCGCGGCCCTCGTCCCGGCGCTGAAAAGCGCGATCGAGAGCGAGCAGGGCCCCCGCGCCCAGCCCGCCTCGATCTCCTTCGATGGCGACGTGATGAGCACGCGCCGCGCGACCAACGAGGTGCGCGAGATGCAGCGGACCCGGACCGTGCACGAAGGCCGCGCGGCCGACGCGATCCACCAGCTGAAGTACCTCCGCCAGCAGGAGGGGCGCTTCGTCGCGCTCCTCGACGAGCTGGAGGGCGAGTACGCCCAGCTGAAGGCCCAGCTCGTCCAGCTCGAGAACGAGGTCGAGTCGATCGCACGCAACGAGCGACTGATCTCGATCCTCGAGGCGCGTCAGCGGACGCTCGACGAGGCCGGTCGCTTCGACGCCGTCAGCTTCGACCACATCGTGCGCTCGCTGGAGCGCAAGCGCGTCGAGCAGATGGCCGAGCTCGATCACCTGGCCGCCGGCGCCCGCGCGAGCGACTACACGGAGATCGCCGC
>JBCCSK010000138.1:0-13675 GCA_039200205.1 Planctomycetota bacterium | reverse complement strand
GCTGGACGGGCCGCCGCCGCCGGGGGCGGAGGGACCGGCCGGACCGGGCGAGGCGGGGCCGCCGCCACCGCCACCACCGCCGCCGCCACCGGGCGGCACGGTGTCGCCGGGACCGCGGTACGTCCCGCCATGCGCGAAGGAGACGTCGGGCAGGCAGAAGGCGCCGGCCGCGACGAAGGCCCCGAGGAGCAGAGTTTTCTTCATGGATGTGTGGAGCGTTGTGATCGTTGCGCTCCGCCGAGAGTACGGCAGGACGCGGGATCGTGGGTCTCGCAACCCTCGGCGTGGACGAGCCGCCCGTGCGACGTCGTCCGGAGACCGCGGGAGCCCGAGACGGTCGTCTCGGAAATCGGATTGGGAAGTCGGCCGGGGTGGGAGGAGACCCTCGGCGGTAGAAGAGCAGGAGAGCAATGACCGTGCCGCCCTGCCGTCCAGGGCGGACGGCGCCGCGGAAACCGCGGTCCTCTCCTCCCATGATAGACCTCGAGGGCCCGTGGGCCACACTCTCAGCGGAGGAGTCCGGGCTCCGGATATAGGGTCGCACAGGCCCCGCGTTACGCAGCCGTACCGCGAAGTGACGGGTCCGCGCCCCGGACGCCGGGGGAGGCTCCGAGGGCCGGCTGTGGAAGCGGCCCCTTCGAACCGGCAGACTCCGACGGTGCGCCCGCCCTGGCATCCGCTGACCGAGCTTCTTCGCGCCGCCAACCCCGAGGAGAGCCTCGAGCGGGACGATGCGCTTCCCTCCGCGTGGGCTCGGACGGCCGAGCGGCTGGGTTTCGTGCGGCTCGGGTGGAGCCCCATCGGCCGGGAGGCCGGGTTCGACCTCGCGTTCCCGTGCGAGCGGGGCCTCGTGAAGGCCGACGCCCGGCGACGATTCCTGGGCCGTCCCAGTCGCGCCGCGGCGCCGGATCCGGGGGAGGCGGAGGTTCGTATCGAGACCGCCTCCGGCACGCTCGTCGTGGCAGCGCCCCTCGGGATGGCGCCGGCACCGGCGGCACTCGACGAGATCGCCGACCTCGCGGCGGGGCTTCAGCGCCGCAGGGAGGCCCGCGAGGAGCTGCGTCGAGCCCGGCGACTCGCGCGACAGGGTGCAGCGGCCGCGGCCGCTGCCCACGACGTCCGCAACGAGCTGACCCGCGCCTTGCTCCACGCGGCGCGCGGCGAGGACGGTGACTCCGAGGAGGTCGTCGTCGCTCTCCGCGCGGCGCGCGACCTCGCGCACTCGACGCTCGGCGACGGCAGCGGCGCCGTGCCGGCCCCGCGCCCGGCTCGCGTTCCGCTCCGGCCGCTCCTCGTCGAGGAGTCCCGCGCCGCGGGTGCCTCGGCACGCTCCGGGTCGGTCAACGCCCCGCGACTTCGGATCAAGTGCGACGAAGAGCTGGTCGCGCTGGCGGACCCCGACGCGCTCGCCCGCGCCGTACGCAACGTCGTGACCAACGCGCTCGAAGCCGCGGCGGACTGCGGTGGGGGAGGCGGCTCCGTCGAGGTCGTGGCGGAGACCGTGCACCCCTCATCGGCGGCTGGCTTCGATGTGGTCGTTCGCGTGCGCGACGGTGGCGCGGGGCTCGCGCCCACTGCGCTCGCGCGCTTCCTCGATGGGGGGGCGGCTCCCCGGCGAGAAGCGGCGCAGCGCGCGGACAGCGGGCAGCCCGAGTCGACGGGCCTCGGAACGATGAGCCTCCGGCTCGCTCTCGAGACCCTGGGCGCGCCGCTCGGCGTCGCGAGCTCGCCCGGGAACGGAACCACGGTCGAACTCCTGCTGAGGTCGGCCTCCGGCGTGCCGCCGGTTCTCGTCGTCGACCCGGATGCCCGTCGGGCGCTGCGTCGCGTGCGCGAGATCGCTCTCGATGGCGGGACGGCGTGGACTCTGTGCCGCGCCGAGGCCGTCCGGCCGCTCGCGTCGCCCGACGTCGTTCAGCGCGTCGAGTGCGTCACGTCGCTCGGCGACCCGCGCCGTCGCGCCGAGCTCCAGAGGCTCTGCGCGCGGCGTCGCGTTCCGATCGTCTGGCGCGACGTCGGGCGCCGGCCGCTCGCCGTGTGATCGCGCACCCGCGTTCGCGGGTGCGCCAGCGAGATCGACTCACGGCCTGGGCAGCAGAATCGGAGACTGCTGCCCAGGCTGTGAGCCGTGATCAGTTCGACCGCTGCGTGACGAGTGCCCGGGTGTACTCGCGGTTCATGCGCGCGATGTTCTGGATCGAGATGCCCTTGGGGCACGCGGCCTCGCACTCGTAGTGGTTCGAGCAGTTGCCGAAGCCCTCGGCGTCCATCTGATCGACCATCGCGAGAACTCGGCGTTCCCGCTCCGGGCGGCCCTGGGGAAGCAGCGCGAACTGGCTGACCTTGGCCGAGGTGAAGAGCATCGCCGACGCATTCGGGCACGCGGCGACGCACGCCCCGCAGCCGATGCACGCCGCGGCTTCGAACGCGAGGTCGGCGCTCTCCTTCTTGACCGGGATCGCGTGGGCATCGGGCGCCGCGCCCGTGTTGACGGAGACGTAGCCCCCGGCCTGCTGGATCCGATCGAACGCCGAGCGATCGCAGACGAGGTCCTTGAGGACCGGGAACGCGTCGGCGCGCCAGGGCTCGACGCGGATCCGGTCGCCGCTCCGATACTCGCGCATGTGGAGCTGACAGGCGGTGGTGCGCTCGCGAGGCCCGTGCGCCTTGCCGTCGATCGTGAGCGCGCAGGAGCCGCAGATCCCCTCGCGACAGTCGTGCTCGAACTCGACCGGCTCGTGGCCGCTCTCGACGAGCTGCTGGTTCACGACGTCGAGCATCTCCAGGAACGACATGTGCTCGTTCGCGACGACCTCGTACTCCTCGAACTTGCCCGGGGCGCCCGGAGCGGCCTGACGCCAGACCTCCAGGGTGATGCGCATGTCGCCGTGATTTGCCTTCTGGATCATCGAATGTTGGGCTCCGGACCTACTTGTAGCTGCGCGTGGTGAGCTTGACCTCTTCGAACATCAGCGGCTCGCGGTGTTCCTGGGGCAGCTGACCCTCGCCCTGGTACTCCCACGCGCTGACGTGCGCGAACGTCTCGTCGTCGCGCTTCGCCTCGCCGTCCTCGGTCTGGTGCTCGGCGCGGAAGTGACCGCCGCACGACTCGTCGCGCACGAGGCCGTCGTTGAACATCGCTTCGGCGAACTCGAGGAAGTCGGCGACGCGGCCGGCCTTCTCGAGGTCCTGGTTGATCGTCTCGCTGCCGCCGACGACGCGGACGTCGCTCCAGAACTGCTCGCGAAGCGCGCGGACCTTGTCGATGCCATCGCGCAGGCCTTCGGCGGTCCGCTCCATCCCGCAGTGCTCCCACGAGAGGTTGCCGAGCTCGCGGTGGAACGAGTCGACGCTGCGGCTGCCGTTGATCGACATCAGTCGATCCGCCATCGAGCGCGCGCGGGCCTCGGCCTCTTTGAACGCGTCGTGGTCGGTCGTGACCGCCTCCAGCGTGCGACCGGCGAGGTGGCTCGCGATCGTCGCCGGGATGACGAAGTAGCCGTCGGCGAGGCCCTGCATCAGTGCGCTCGCGCCGAGTCGGTTCGCGCCGTGGTCGGAGAAGTTCGCCTCGCCGAGCACGAAGAGACCCGGGATGGTGCTCTCCAGGTTGTAGTCCACCCAGAGGCCGCCCATCGTGTAGTGGACGGCCGGGTAGATGCGCATCGGGACCTCGTACGGGTTGTCGCCCGTGATGCGCTCGTACATCTCGAAGAGGTTGCCGTAGCGCGCCTCGACCGCGGCCTTGCCGTCGCGCGAGATCGCGTCCGCAAAGTCGAGGTACACCGCCTCCCCGGTCGGCCCGACACCGCGGCCCTCGTCGCACACCGACTTCGCGTTGCGCGACGCGACGTCCCGCGGGACGAGGTTGCCGAAGCTCGGGTAGCGCCGCTCGAGGTAGTAGTCGCGCTCGTCCTCGGGGATGTCGCGCGCAGGGCGCTGGTCGCCCTTGGTCTTCGGAACCCAGACGCGGCCGTCGTTGCGCAGCGACTCGCTCATCAGCGTGAGCTTCGACTGGTAGTCGCCGGAGCGCGGAATGCAGGTCGGGTGGATCTGCGTGTAGCAGGGGTTCGCGAAGAACGCGCCCCGCTTGTACGCGCGCCAGGCGGCGGTGACGTTCGACTGCTTGGCGTTCGTCGACAGGTAGAAGACGTTGCCGTAGCCGCCGGTGCACAGGAGCACGGCGTGCGCGGCGTGCCGCTCGTACTCGCCGGTGACGAGGTGACGCGTGACGATGCCCCGCGCGATGCCGTCGACCACGACGAGGTCGACGAGCTCGCGCTTCGTGTACATCGCGATGCGCTCCGCCTGGATCATGCGGTTCATCGCGCCGTACGCGCCGAGCAGCAGCTGCTGCCCGGTCTGGCCGCGCGCGTAGAACGTCCGCGCGACCTGCGCGCCGCCGAACGAGCGGTTGTCGAGCAGTCCGCCGTACTCGCGAGCGAACGGGACACCCTGCGCGACGCACTGGTCGATGATGTCGACCGACACCTCGGCGAGGCGGTGGACGTTCGACTCGCGGCTGCGGTAGTCGCCGCCCTTGACGGTGTCGTAGAAGAGCCGGTGGACGCTGTCCCCGTCGCCCTTGTAGTTCTTCGCCGCGTTGATGCCGCCCTGGGCCGCGATCGAGTGCGCGCGACGCGGGCTGTCGTGGATGCAGAACGCCTTGACGTTGTAGCCCATCTCCGCCAGCGTCGCCGCGGCCGAGCCGCCCGCGAGGCCGGTGCCGACGACGATCACGTCGAACTTCCGGCGGTTGGCGGGGTTGACGAGCTTCAGGTCGAACTTGTGGCGCGTCCAGCGCTCTTCCATCGGTCCGCCGGGGACCTTGGAGTCCAGCTTCGTCGAGATGGGGGGATCGGCGATGGTCATGGTGGAGTTCGAAGCGAGGCCTTCGTGCTCGCCCGGCTGCGTGCCCGGCTCAGCCCGTGAAGTAGATGTAGAACGGGATGCCGCCGAAACCAGCGACGAGGGCGATGGTGATCAGGCGCCCGGTGTTCTTGATGAGCCCGCGGTAGCGCGGATGTGCCACACCCAGCGTTTGGAACGCGCTCTGGAAGGCATGCCACATGTGGAGGCCGACGAGCCCGACGGCGATCACGTAGATACCGAATCCGATCGGCGACCGAAGGCGCTCGACGACCATCTCCGCTAGATCGTAATCGTCGACGAGCTCCTTCCTGATGCGGAAGTCCCAGAGGTGGATCAGCAGGAAGACGAGGAGCAGCGGCCCCGTGATCCACATCGTCGTCGAGGCCACGGTCTTGGCACCCATTCCGAGCTTCGACTTGTAGGCGACCGACCGCGACGACTTGTTCCGCCTGATCAGCGCGACGGCGATCGCGACGTGCACGACGAAGAGCGCCGCGAGCCCGGCCTCGGCGAGAGGCAGGAGCGGGTTGCTCTCCAGCACGTGCGCGTAGTCGTTGAACGCCTCGTTTCCCGCGTAGAGCGTCAGGTTGCCGGCCATGTGGACGAGCAGGAAGAGCGTCAGGGAGAGACCCGACACCGCCATCACGTACTTGCGGCCGATCGACGAGTTGAGGAAGCGGACGAGGGCGGTCATCGAGATGCGGAGAGGCCGCGCGAGGCCTCGCGGGACAGCCGGGTCGGCGGCTTGTCGCAGGTTGGGGGGCCGAGCGCGCGGAGCGGCTCGGTGTTCGCGCGCAAGATCCTATAGGGCCCGATGGGGGGCTTCGACGCGATCGCGCGCCTTTCCGTCCCCGCCTGCGACGCGCGGCGCGAGGTAGCCTGTCGCGCGCTCCGCCCATGTCTCGAACGACGACGACTCGCCTGATCCTCGTGCGCCACGGCGAAGTCGACGCGCGCTGGCGCGGGACGCTCTACGGGAGGCTCGACGTCGAGCTCTCGGAGCGAGGCCTCGCCCAGTCTCGTCGGATCGCCGAGGTCCTGAAGGACCGCGCGATCGACGCCGTCGTGAGCTCGGGCCTGGCCCGGGCCGAGGCCGCCGCGGCTGCGCTCCGCCGCGACCGGCCGCACCTGGAGCGGATCGACGACGAGCGGTTCCTCGAGCTCGATCGCGGGGACTGGGCTGGCCGTCCGATCGAGGAGATCCGGCGTGATGACCCCGAGCGGTACGAGGAATGGGTTTCCCGCCGCGGGGCCGTCCGAGCGCCCGGCGGCGAGGACCCAGAGGACGTCGCCAGGCGGACCGTCCCGGCCTTCGCGGACTGGGCCGGGCGCGCGGCCGGCGGGACGGTCGCGATCTGCGCTCATCTCTGGGTCGTTCGCAGCGCCCTGGCTCACGCGCTGGCCGTCCCGATGGCGCGCTCGTCCCAGCTCGGCTGGCCGCCGGGCGGTCTCTGCGAGCTCGACTGGCCGGCGGATCCGACCTCCGAGGCCGTGCCGGCGGTCGTGCAGCTCGGCGCGTGAGGTCTGGGACAGGGTCGCGGCGCCGGGCCCGTCTCGTGACCAGTCGACTCGTTAGCATCCGAGCGTGGCCGGCAAGAACTGCTTCATCGACAAGACGCGTCCGTGCGATCTCACGTGCAAGGCGGCCTTCCCGGTCGACGACGCCGTGGATCCGGTCGACTGCTACTTCGTGTGGCTCGCGAGCCACCTCGGCGACTCGGCCTTCGACTTCCGTCGGATGATGGAGGCCCAGCTGCCGGACGACGGCGACGGGCCGCCGAAGGGCCCGCCGGGACAGGGGTTCTCGGCCAACTGACGGCCCTGGGCCGCGGGATGTGCATCCGTCCGCCCCAGGGTGTAAGGCAACATAACGTACATTATCCGAAGTTCGAGATGGCCTGGAGAGGGGCTGCGTGCGGTTTCGGCGCCAGCTCCCGCCCCGGAGCGCCGATCGCATGGACAGGCCGCGCCCGAGCCCCGCGCGGCCCCTTCCCATGCTTCGAACCGCTCCCGCGCTGACCGTTCTCGGCCTCCTGGCCCTCGCCGCCGCCTGCGCGGCGCCCTCCGACACCTCGGCCCAGGTCGGCGTCGATGCGCCGGCGGCGACGCGGACGTTCGTGCCGAGCCTCCCCATCTCGCACCCGCCGTACGACGAGTTCCATCCGAGCTGGATGCAGCGGCTCGATCAGCCGTACGTCTACGTCGATCACACCGGGCCGTACACGCAGACCGGCGCACACATCCCGGTCCTCCTGCGCGAGCTCGCGGCCCAGGGGCTGGAGGCCGACGGGCCGCCGTTCTGCCTCTTCTTCGACGACCCGGCCGAGGCGCCGGCCGACGAGCTCAGGTCACGCGCCTGCGTGCCGATCGCCGGGCCGAGGTCGCCGACGGCCCCGCTGGAGTACGACGTGCTGCCGAGCGTCACCGTCGCGTACGCCTTCGTCAGCGGGCCGTACCCCGACGTGCCCCGGGCGTACCCGCACCTGCTCGCCTACATGGAGTCCATGAACTGGGACGTCGACGGCCCGATCCGGGAGACGTACATCGTCCCGCCGGGCTCGGCGCCGTCGCCGGCGAACCTGCTGTGTGAGATCCAGGTCCCCGTGCGTCGGGCGGACTGACCAGCGTTCAGCCGGGCGTCAGCGCCGTCGCCTCGGGCGGATAGCAGCAGTACACGACCGCCGTTCCGTCCAGCTCGACCCGTCCGCGGACGTGGTCGCCGGGCTCCAGGTGCGGGCGGAGCGCAGAGTCGAAGACGACGGTGAGCGTGTCCCCCGCCGAGGTTCGGACGCGGTCCGAGGAGTCCTCGAACGACGCCGGCGTGCCCTCGTCGAGGGCGACGACCTCGTAGAGCTCGCCCGTCTCGGATTCGCCCTCCAGGACGGCGTCGGGGTCCAGCGCGGCGTTCGCGTGGCGCAGGCGCGGAAGCGAGGCCTCCAGCCCGTCGAGCGCGTCGAGGAACTCGGAGCCCAGATCGACCTCCTGCGCGTCGAGCGACCACTCGCAGAAGAGCCGCAGGGCGTGGACGAGCCCGACGGCCTCCTCGTCGCTCGCGAGCGCGTTCTTCTCCTGGAGCCAGAACGTCGCGAACTGGAACAGGTCCTTGCCGCGCAGCTCCTCGAAGACGCCGATCGGCTTCGCGAAGACGGCGAGGTGCCGCAGCGGGTCGAGTTCGGCGGTGTCGAAGTCGGGGCGCGTCGCGCCGAGCTCCCAGCGCATCTCGTCGATCATCGCCCCGACGACGCCCGGAAAGTCCGGGGCCGGTCGATCGGGCTCGTCGTCCTCGTCGCCGAGTCCGAGGTCGCGGCGCAGGGTCGCCACGAGCTGGCCGGGGTCCTCGCCGCGGGCGCGTCCCTCGGCGAAGGCGTCGACCGCGCGCTCGCGGGCGTCATCGTCGTCGCCGGCCTCGGGCGGCGGCGATTCGGTCGTCTTCGCCGGCGCGGCGTCCAGCGAGATGAGATCCCAGGCACCGAGCAGCGCGCCGCGCGCGCGCTCCAGGTCGACGTCCGTCTGGAACGCGAGTTCCTCGAGGACCCGGCCGAAGGCGTCGGAGCCACCGTGGACGAGTCGCTCGGGGTCCCGCGGTTCCCGCGAGAGCTGCGCGAGCGCCGAGCTCGCCTGCTCTTCATCGAGACCGGCGTCGAGGAGCAGCGCGAGCGCGTCCCCCATCGGATCCTCGGACTGGATCGGCGCGGCGCCCTCGTTCGCTCGCGTGGTCTCGACGACCGACGGGCCGGTGCCGGCGCCGAAGAACATCGCCTCCAGCTCGCCCTGGCTGACGCGGATGACCTTGGCCGCGCCCTCGTCACGCATGCGCTCGAGGTCGGAGGCGATCGCCTTCGCGATCCCCGCGCCGCGCACGATCGCGACCGACGGCGAGGCCACGTTGAGGCCGGAGCCGGTCGGGTAGAGCCGCCCGACGAGCAGGTCGTGCGCGGCGATCCTCTCACTGAGCTTCGGGTCGCCGAGCGCGAAGCTGCCGAAGCCGGTGAGGTCGCGGAGCCAGGCGCCTTCGCCGCGTCGGATCTCCTCGACCTCGAAGATCCCGGTCTGCGATCGCCGCAGCGAATCGAACGCCTGCTCCAGCGCCTCCAGGTTGGCGTCTTCCTCGTTGGCGCCGATCTCGGCGACGCGCGTCTCGTACCGGTCGGCGAGGCGCTCGGCGACGGAGCCGCGGAGGCTCGGGCTGTGGTGCTCCAGCAGGAACCACTCGAGGTGGCGTCGCGCGGCGAGGAGCGTCTCGGCGACGTCGGCGCCGGCGGCAGGCGCCGCGCCGCGGAAGAACGTCTCGATGCTCGCCTCGAACTCCTCCGTCAGGGTGGGGTCCGCGCGGACCTCCCCGGCGAGGATCTCGAGACAGCGCTCGATCGAATCGGGTTCGAGAACCATAGGAGAGGACCCTAGCACCCAAACCCCGCGGGTCGAACCCTCCTCGAACCGACTTCCCCAGCCCCCCGTCCGCAGCCGCGCGATATCTCCGCGATTGCTGGACGGACGCCGAGCCCCCTGACCGAAAGCCCCGGCAGAACCGCCATGATATTCATGATGCAGGACGCGGCTGAGGTCGAGGAAGGCGCCCGGGGGCTGACGAGCTTTTTCGCCGACACCCCGTGGATCGACCTCCTCGGCATCACGGTCGTCGCGATCTTCTTCGTCCTAGGAATCCGCCGCGGTCTCGTCTGGCAGGTCACCCGCCTGATCGGGATGCTGCTCGCGATCACCCTCGCGCGGAGCATCTCGCCGGAGCTCGTTCCGCGCTTCGAGGACATCCTGCACCTGCCCGCCAAGGCGAGTCAGGGCATCGTCTGGTTCCTGGTCTTCGTCGGGACGCTGATCGTCACATCGCTGATCGGCCTCGTCGGTCGACGCGCGCTCGAAGCCGTTCAGCTCGGCCCCATGGATCGTATGGGCGGCGGTATGGCAGGCGCTGCCACGGGCACGCTCGTGCACTGCGTGATCCTCATCCTCATGACGTCCCTCGGGACGCCCCAGTGGACCGCCGACACGCTCAAGGGAAGCGCGAGCGCGAGCGTCCTCGACAACCTCTCGCGCAAGAAACACCTGCTCCTCAACGCCCAGGCGGCAGAGCGGATCGTAGGACCGTGGGGTCTTCAGCACGACGCCCACTGCGAGGAAGAACAGCTCCTCCGCTTCCAGAAGCAGCAGCGCGAGTCGCGTGAACGCGCGGACGAGCTGCGGCGCATGGCCGAGGAAGAGGAGCAGAAGATGCGCGCGAAGGACTCCCCCGGCCTGCGCTGAGGTCAAGGGGCGAGCCAGTCCTCCGCGAGGACGAGTTCGATCGCTTCGCCTCGAACGTCGACGCGTCCTCCGGGGATGCGTTCGACGATGTGCGCCAGGAGGCCTTCGTCCAATTCGATGGCACCCGCCGCACGGCCAATGAGACGACCGGCGTCGTCCCAGCGCCAGCGCCACGCATCGGCGCCCATGCGCTCGCTCGCGTGCACGACGAGCGCCGCTGCCGCCCACGGAATCTGCCAGCCGTCGAGCGCCGACGGCGCGATGCGCGGCGGCTCGCCCGTCACGGCGATGCGCCCGCCGTCGCCGCGCTCGAGCGCGCGCACCGCGAGGTCCCACACGATCCGCAGCGCCTCCGCGTGTCGTCGCGCGAGGAGGACGTCCGCGCCGTTCGCGGTCGCGAGCACCGCGAGTGCGAAGCCCAGCTCGTCCATCCGCTCGGAGGCCCGCGCGAGGTCGTTCGCGCGCTGCGCGAAGAGCTCCTCGCCGGACGGCAGCTCCAGGAGCGCCCGCAGGCCGACCAGGAGCTGCGTCGCGTTGTTCACCTCGTGCACGAGCGCCGGGAGCAGCGTCTTCGAAACGGGATCGTCGGCCGCCTTCATCGCCGAGGAGCGTACCGCGGGACGGCAGCCGACTACACTCCAGCGGCGCGTCGCTGCGCCGTCAGGACCATGAGAGCGCTCCCGATCCTCGCCGGCCTCGCGCTGCTCGCTGCGTGCGGCGGCGACGGGCGCGCGCCGGACGGCGACGCGAAGCCGAACGTGGTCTTCATCAGCGTCGACACGGTCCGCGCAGACCGGACGACGCCCTACGGCTACCCGCGCGACACCACGCCGGCGCTCGCGCGCATGGCGACCGAGGGCACGCTGTTCGAGCGCGCCTACGCCATGTCCTCGTGGACGCTGCCGTCGATGAGCATGCTCGTGACGGGCGAGATGAAGCCGCTCGCGGACCAGGCCGTGCTCCCCTCGCACGAGCCGATCGCCGCGACGCTCAAGGCCGTCGGCTACCGCACGGGCGCGTTCATCTCGAACGCTCTCCTGACGCCCGACTACGGCTACGACCGCGGCGTCGACCGGTTCGCCGTCGTGCCGCCGGACCCGAACGTCTACTGGCCGTCGAGCAAGGTCTTCAGGGACGGGATCGACTGGGTCGAGGAGACCGACGAAGATGGTTCGCCGTTCTTCCTCTGGCTCCACCCGACCGATCCCCACTGGCCGTACTCGCCCGAGGGCGGCGTCGAGTTCGAGGGCGCCGTGATCGGGATCCCCGGACGGGCGGAAGCGACGCGTTCGCTCGAGCAGTCGCACGCGGCCGGCGTCGAGGAGACCGACCCGGCCCAGCTCACGGGCGCAGCGTGGCGACGCATCGAGCACAACCGCGCCAAGTACGACTCGGAGGTCCTGCAGTTCGACCGCGAACTCCAGCGCCTCATCGCCTGGCTGGAGGAGCGTGACGAGCTCGACTCGACGATCATCGTCGTGACGTCCGACCACGGCGAGGGCCTGTGGCAGCGGGCGATCAACCCCGACCAGCGCAAGCTCAACCCGATCTTCGCGCCGCTCTACGACTCGCACGGCGCGCAGCTCTACGAGGAACAGGTGCGCGTCCCGCTCGTCTTCCGTGGCCCCGGCGTTCCGAGCGGGGTCCGCGTCGCCGAGCCGGTCGACCTCGTCGACGTCGTCCCTTCCATCCTCTCGCTCGCCAACGCGCGCATCACGCGCACCTACGACGGCGAGCCGCTCTTCGAGAACGGCGAGGCGATCGCGCCGAGCCAGGACCCGATCGTGGCGGTCTGCTCGCGCTCGCGGTCGATCACCGTCGACGGACGCTGGCGCCTCCACGAGCCGCGACCGCACCGCATGAAGCACCGCGCGGTCGACGTGCGCCTCTACGACCTGGACAACGACCCGCTGGAACTCTCCCCCATCGACGACCCCGACCGGATCGCCGAGCTCCAGGCGCGCCTCCAGGAGTGGCACGACGAGCACGCGCCGGACGGCACCGGCGACCTGGAGATCTCGGAGGAGCGCTGGCGGCTCCTCTTCAGCCTCGGCTACGGCGGCGAGGCCGAGCACGTGAAGGCGATGAAGGAGAGCCTCGAAGAGAAGGCCCAGGCCGAGAAGCGCTAGCCGGGGCTCATTTTCCGCCGCCCGAGTTGCGCGAGCGATAGCGGTCGAGCTGATCGGGCCCGAGGATCGATTCGATCTGACTCTGGATCTGGACCTCGTTGTCGACCTTCATCTGGCCGAGCGTCTCGTCGTCCGTGCCCTGCGCCCACAGCCGGACGATCTCGGCGTCTCGCTCGCCGCGGTCGACGAGGATCTCGCGCATCCGATCGCGCTGGCCCGCGTCGAGGTTCAGCCAGTCGCCGTACTTCGCGACGCGATCGTCGACGGTGCCGCGCTCCTTCTCCAGGCCCTGCTCGAAGCGTTCGACCGCCTGGCGCTTCTGCAGATCGATCACGACGGCCTCGATGCTCTCGTCGAGCTCTCTGTCCCGGATCGCCGCGGGCAGCGTGTCCGAGGCCCCTGCCATGAGCTCGTCCCGCAACGCGTCGAGGTCCGCGCGCGTGACCGCGTCACCGGCCTGACGCCCCGGCGCGAACGCGCGCGCCTCGACCAGTTCGAGCCTTGCTTCGAGGTCGTCGAAGCGCTTGGCGAGCGCCGCGTCCACTGCCGGCGGTGCCTTGACCGAGGTCGGAGCGACGGTGGTTGCGGCGGGCGCCGCAGGCGCCGACGGCTTCGGGCCCACGAGCGTGACGGCGAGCGCACCGACGACGCCGCCGCCGAGCGCAGAGAGGAGAGGTGCAACGGAGCTAGCCATGTCGCCCCACAGTATCGCACGCGCCGCCGGAGTCGTCAGCGAGCGCGGACGACGCTACCCTTGCCGCCGAGCCGGAGTGGCGGAATTGGTAGACGCGACGGATTCAAAATCCGTTTCCCGCAAGGGAGTGTGGGTTCGAGTCCCATCTCCGGTACCACGCGCGACCGCGCCGACCCGCGACACCGAGGGGTCCACCCGGCAGGAGCTGCCGCTTCCCTCGGTGCTGGGCCATGGAGCGTCCCTCTCCTCTAGCGAATGCGAAGCACGTGCGAGGGTCGAGTCGAGGAACGTCTCGGTGTCGTCGAAGCGGCATGCGGGAGGGTGGAAGCCGACGACGTTTTCACTCTCCCCCGATGGAGAGTCATACGAATTGCGCTGATGCGCGGCAGGGTGCAGCGATGTGGGGAGGACGTGAGACGAGCATGAGCGCCTCGGTCTCGGGGACGCGCGCGATCACTGGAAGATGACCTCGAGCCCGTCGGAGAAGTTCGACGTTGGGGTGCCGCTGGCGCTGTCGCGGAACCAGCAGGTGTAGTTCCAGGTCTCACCTGCAACGACTTGCACGGGGCCCGTGGGAGTCGGCTGCAGGTCGAGGTTCGTCGCGAGGGAGATCGCGCCCGCGGCGCCGGAGTTCTGGATCTGGCCGGGGCCGACGAAGCGGCCGATCGAGCCGCCGAGGCAGAGGTTGCCCGCGCTGCCGCCGGGGTTGACCACGAAGCTCTGC
>JBCCSK010000137.1:0-13724 GCA_039200205.1 Planctomycetota bacterium | reverse complement strand
CACAGCTCGCGGAACTCGACGCCGTCGGCCCGCGCGGCGAAGGGCAGGAGCGAGCGCGGCGTGAAGCCCGGGAGCGTGTTCGCCTCCAGGAACACGGGCTCGACGCCCTCCTCGAAGGCGCGCTCGCCCTCGCGCGACGTCCTGCACGGGACCATGAAGTCGATACGGGCGTAGCCCGTGCCGCCGAAGGCCTCCCACGCGCGCGCGGCGCGACGCTGGATCGTGGCCGCGACGGCCTCGGGCAGGTGGACCGGCGGACAGGTCTCGACCGCGCCACCCTCGGCGTCATACTTCTGCTGGTGATCGAAGAACCCGCCGCCGCGCGGGACGATCTCGGCGATCGGCAGCGGGATGGCCGACGCGCCGTCTCCGATGATCCCGGCCGTCGTCTCCAGGCCCCGCACCTCGGACTCGACCAGGACGTCGCCGCCGCTCTCCGCGATCTCCTGGGCGGCGTCGGCGAGCTCCGCCGGGTTCGCGCAGCGGTGCAGCCCGAACGACGAGCCGCCGCCGGCGTGCTTCACGAAGTGAACGTCGCCGGGCACCGAGGTCAGTCGTTCCAGGGCGGCGGCCGGGTCGGCGAGGAACGACTTCGCGGTGACGAAGCCGCCGGGAGCAACCGCCACGCCCGCGTCCGCCGCGACGAGTCGCGAGCGGTGCTTGTGCATGCAGAGCGACGACGTCGCGCTGTCCGCGCCGGTGTGGCGGCGACCGGCGACCCGCAGGAACGCCTGCACCCGCCCGTCCTCGCCCGCGCCGCCGTGGAGCGCGAGCAGGAAGACCGCGTCCTGGGGCAGCGCTTCCAGGGCGCGGGTCGGCGCGAGCGGCGCGCCGTCGATGCGCCACGCGCCGCTCTCGGCGATCTCGACCTCCAGGACGGGCGGGGCGATCCGGTGGGACGCGCCCGAGAGGTCGCGCAGAGAGCTCAGGACGGCGCGCCCCGACGTCAGCGAGACGTCACGCTCGGCGCTGGCTCCCCCCATCACGACCACGATCGGAGTCGCCGAGAGCTCCTCGCCGACCTCGGATCGGCTCCACGTTTCCCAGCTCGCCATGGCTCTCAGTCGGCGAGGAAGACGACGCCTTCGGGACTGCGCTCGGGGGTCGGAACGCGCTGCGCGAACTCCTCGGGCGTCTCCGCGGCCCGCGGATCCACCTCGATCGAGTCGTCGCGGAGCCCGGTGATCTCGCGCCCGATGCGCGAGAGGTCGTCCCGGCACGTCGCGGGCGAGTCCGAGCCCTCCGCGTTCTTCACGGCGCTGAACTCCTGGGCGCGGTCGACCTCCATGACGACGCTCGACGTCGTTCGGCCGAGAGCGTCGAACACGAACGTCTCGAACTTCATCCCGTCGATCTCGTGCGGTCGCCCGCCGTCGTCGATGGCACGCAGCTTCTTGCGCGCGACGTGCCACGGCAGGTCGAGTTCGCCGCCCTCGGTCAGGCGCTCGACGAAGTCGCGTCGAATCGCGTGGGCGGCGATGTTGCCCGCGTTGAAGAGCAGGGCGCCGCTCTCGTCGCGCGCGTTGCGCAGGTCGTCCGACAGGTCGGAGTACTCGATGCAGCCGAGGCTGCCGTCGACGAGACCGAGGACGCCGACCTTCTCGTTCGCGTCGCGCTTGGCGACGACCTTGCTCGACATCTCGGCGCCGTCGAGTTCGTGCAGTCCGAGGAACAGCGTGTCGCCGGGCCGCGCGAGCGGGTTGTCGACCTGGAAGTAGCTGATCTGCTCGATCCCGGTCGCCCGCATGTCGTCGAGTGCGCCGGACGTCGCCAGCGCCGACAGCGTGCCGCCGTGGCCGTTCGGCGCGAGGAAGAGCGAGCCGCGGTCCGCGAGGACGATCCGACCTTCCGCGTCGAGTGCGGGGAGCATCGCCTGGCTGAAGAAGACCACCGCGCCCGGGTCGAAGCCGAAGTGGCCGTGGCCCTCGAAGAACGCGCGCGTCGCCGCGTCGTTCGCCGCGGACGTCATCACGTACCAGCGGGGCGAGAAGTCGTGCCGGCGCGCCGCGGCCAGGATGCGGGCCGCGTGCCATTCGAAGAGGCTCTTCGACGTGACCGGGCCGATCTCGTAGGCGCCCTTCGGCCCGTCGAATCCGAGCCGCGACCCCTGTCCACCGGCGACGAGCACGAAGCCGATGCGGCCCGCGGCCAGCATCTCGGCGCCGCGCTCGCTCGCCTCGCGCGCCCGCTCGGCGTCCTGGCCCGTGCGCACAAGGGGGAAGACGCGGCAGGGCTCGAGCGTCGGCGACTTCGCCTCCGCCGTCCCAGCGCCGAGCGCGGCGAGCCGCGCGACAAGGTCGAGATCCACCGCGTCGAGCTCGGCGCGGAATCGCTCCCGGGTGTCGCCGTCCAGGTCGGCCCAGTGGCGAAGGACGTGCCCCTGCCCCGCGCCGTGGAAGCGCTCCTGGAGTTCCTGGTCCGTCGTCATCGCCCTGGCCCGACGCGCGCCGCGCGGCGTCCTCAGACCTTGCCGATGAGGATCGAGACGTTGTGGCCGCCGAAGCCGAGCGAGTTGCAGAGCGCGTTCTGGATCGCGAGCTCCCTCGCCTCGCCGGGCACGTAGTCGAGGTCGCACGCCGGGTCCGGCGTGGTGTAGTTGCGGGTCGGGTGGACCTCGCCGTTCTTCACCGCGAGGGCCGTCGCGACGAGCTCGACGCCGGTCGCCGCACCGAGCAGGTGACCGATCATCGACTTGGTCGAGTTGACCGCGAGGGTCGCGGCGTGGCCGCCGAACACCTTCTTGATCGCCGTCGTCTCGATCGCGTCGTTGTACGCCGTGCTCGTGCCGTGCGCGTTGATGTACTGGACGTTGGTCGGATCGACGCCGCCGTGGCGGAGCGCGTCGCTCATCGCCCGCGCGGGCCCGATGCCGTCCTCCTTCGGCGCGGTGATGTGGAACGCGTCGTCGGTCGAGCCGTAGCCCTTGACCTCGGCGTAGATCGTCGCGCCGCGCGCCTTCGCGCGTTCGTATTCCTCGAGGACGAGAATGCCGGCGCCCTCCCCCATCACGAAGCCGTCGCGGTCCGCGTCGAAGGGGCGGCACGCCTGGTCGGGCGCGTCGTTCCGGGTCGACAGAGCTTTGGCCGACGCGAAGCCCGCCATCGACAGCGGCGTGATCGCCGACTCGGCGCCTCCGGTCACGACGAGGTCGCACTCGTCCCATTGGATCGCACGCCACGCCATGCCGATCGCGTGACCGGCCGAGGCGCACGCGCTCGACGTCGTGAACGCCGTCCCCATCAGGCCCTGGCGGATCGCGACCTGGCCGCTGACCGCGTTGGGCATGATCTTCGGGATGAAGTGCGGCGTGACGCGGCGGGCGCCGCGGTCGCGCAGCACGTCGTGCTGTTCGAGGATCCCCGTGATGCCGCCGATCCCGGTCCCGATGATCGAGCCGAAGCGCTCACGCTCCTTCTCGGGGACGCTCCGCGGATCGTCGTAGCCCGCGTCCGCGAGCGCCTCGTCCGACGCCAGCAGCGCCCACATCGTGAAGGGGTCGAGCTTGCGCTGCTCCTTCACGTCGAAGCCCGCCGCCTCGGGGTCCCAGTCGACCTGGGCGGCGATCTTCGCGGTGATGCCCTCCGTGTCGAAGCGGTCGAGGGTCGTGACGCCGTTCTCGCCCGCGAGGATGCGCGGGTACGAGCTTCTGACGTCGAGCCCGAGGGCGTTGACGGTGCCGAGACCGGTGATGACGACGCGGCGCATGGCGCAGGTCCCTTCGAATGGAGGAGTGGCGGACGGCTCGCGCAGCGCGCGTGGCGTCCGGCCCGGGGAGATGCAGGCGTCGCACCGGGCGAGGGGCGGCCCGGAGACGACGGTCCGCGGGAAACGCCCCTACTGGAGCTTGGCGCCGATGTACTCCACCGCAGCGCCGACGGTCTGGATCTTCTCCGCGTCCTCGTCGGGGATGTTGATCTCGAACTCGTCCTCGAACTCCATCACCAGCTCGACGGTGTCGAGCGAGTCGGCGCCGAGGTCGTTGATGAACGAGGTCTCCATCGAGATCTTGTCGGGCGTCGTGCCCATTTGATCGCAGACGATCTTCTTCACGCGTTCGTCGATCGAGGAGGTATCGCTCACTTGGTCAGTCTCCATGGGGGTGTTTGGGATCGCTTCCGAGCGCGTCGGCCGGGAAGCGGGAAGGGGGCCGGGACGTGCCGGCGAGGTCTGCCGGCGGAAGTCGCCGACGGTGATCTGGGGCCGGGCTAGAGACTCAGGCCTCCGTCCACGACCAGGGTCTGCCCGGTGATGTACGCGCCGCTCGGACCGGCGAGGAAGAGGGCCGCCGCAGCGATCTCGTCGGCCGAGCCCATCCGCCCGAGCGGGATGGCGCCCGTGAGCTTCGAGCGCTCGTTCTCGGGGATGTCGGCCGTCATGTCCGTCGCGATGAACCCGGGGGCGACCGCGTTGACGGTGACGCCGCGGCCCGCGAGCTCCTTCGCCGCCGACTTCGTGAGGCCGATGACGCCGGCCTTGCTCGCGGCGTAGTTCGCCTGGCCGGCGTTGCCCGTCACGCCGACGACGGACGCGATGTTGATGATCCGGCCGCCCTTCGACTTCATCAGCGGGCGCGTGGCGGCCTTGATGAAGTTCCAGGTGCCCTTGAGGTTCACGTCGATCACGCGGTCGAAGTCGTCCTCCCCCATGCGGAGGAGGAGCTGATCGCGCGTGATCCCCGCGTTGTTCACGAGGACGTCGATCCCACCGAACTCGGCGCCGACCTCCTTGACGAGTTCCGCCACCGAGGCGTGGTCCGACACGTCGACGCCGTAGGCCTTGGCGCCTTCGGTCAGCGCCGCACAGGCCGCCGCGGCGGGCTCTGCGTTCTCGATGCGGCTGGCGACGCAGGCGACGCGCGCGCCTTCGGCGGCGAGAGCCTCGGCGATCGCGCGGCCGATCCCGCGGCTCGCCCCGGTCACGAGGGCGCAGCGACCCGCGAGGGGCGCTCGGTCGTCGTTCTGGGTCGAATCGGTCACGTCGTGCTCAGGAAGGGCAGAGGCGAGGGGGCAGGAGCGTATCCACGCCCCCCAGGGCCATCAAGCCGACCCCGCGCTGGCGAGGGCGGCGTCGACGTCCTCCGGGCGGTTCACGGGGACGACCTCGGCCTCCGCATCGATCTTGCGCATCAGCCCGGCCAGGATCGTGCCGGGGGCCGTCTCGAGGAAGCGGCGATCGCCATTCTCCAGCCCGTAGCACATCGAGCGCTCCCAAAGGACGGGCGCGCAGACCTGGCTTCGCAGCGTCTCCCGGACCTCGTCGACGGTCGTGACGGGGGCCGCGGTGACGTTCGAGACGACGGGGACCCGCGGGGCGACGATGTCCGTGTCGTCGAGCGCCGCGGAGAGCCGATCGGCCGCCGGGCGCATGCACTCGCTGTGGAAGCCGCCTGCGACGACGAGTCGTCGGACGCGGCGGACGCCGTGCTCCTTCGCGGCGGCTTCGACGGCGTCGAGCGCGGCCGTGCTGCCGGAGACGACGACCTGGCCCGGCGCGTTCAGGTTGGCGACCTGACAGACGCCGTGCTCGGCCCCCACTGCGGCGAGCGCCTCGGCCTGTTCCGGCGTCGCCCCGGCGAGGCTCGCCATGCCGCTCGGGTTGGCCTCCGACGCGTCCTGCATCGCCTCGCCGCGCAGGCGAACGAGTCGGAGCCCGGACGCGAAGTCGAATGTGCCGGCCGCCCAGTGCGCCGTGTACTCGCCGAGGGAGAGCCCGGCCGTCCACGGAACCGACGCGAGGTCGAGGCCGCGAGCTTCGAGCACGCGAACCACGGCGACGCCCGACGTGAAGATCCCGGGCTGGGCGATGTCGGTGCGGTTGACCTCGTCGCCCTCGTTCCAGCACGCGCCGGAGAGGGAGAAGCCGAGGACCTCGTCGGCCTCGTCCCACGTGGCCTTCGCCTCGGGGTAGGCGTCGGCGAAGTCCTTGCCCATGCCCGGCGCCTGGGCGCCCTGGCCGGGAAAGAGGATCGGAAGCATGCCCATCGTCGTCACCAGCGGATCGTGGTCGAGCCCCAGGTCAGCCCCGCGCCGAACGCGACGAGCAGGACGATGTCGCCCTTCTCCAGTCGGCCTGCGCGCACTGCCTCGTCGAGGGCGATCGGGACGCTGCCGGCCGAGGTGTTGCCGTACTTCTCGATGTTCACGAAGAACTTCTCCATCGGCCAGTCGAGTCGCTCGCGCGCGGCCTCGATGATCCGCATGTTCACCTGGTGCGGCACGACGAGCTTGACGGCGTCGGTCCCGTACGGCTCCGCGGCCTTGCGCAGGAGGTCGGTCATCCGCGTCACGGCGAACCGATAGACCTCGCGGCCCTTCACGCGGATGAAGTGGTTCGACCGGTCGTACTCGGGGTGGTTGTGCGGGTGGACGGAGCCGCCCTCGGGGATGTGGATGAACTCGTACCCCTCGCCGTCCGCGCCGAGCTTCTGGTCGAGGATCTCGCCCTGCTCGCAGTCCTCGAACCGACGCACGACTGCCGCACCCGCGCCGTCCCCGAAGAGGATGCACGACGTGCGATCCGTCATGTCGAGGTAGCGCGACAGCGTCTCGCCACCGATCGCGAGCACGTTGCGCGCCCGCCCCGATGCGATGAACGCCTCGGCCGTGTGCAGAGCGGTCAGGAAGCCGGTGCACGCCGACAGCACGTCGAACGCGCCGGCGTTCTTACAGCCGATCCGCGTCTGGACGAGCGTCGAGAGCGTCGGCATCAGGTGGTCCTGCGTCAGCGACCCCGTGACGATCAGGTCGATGTCGTCGGGGCCGACACCCGCGGCGTCCATCGCCTGGCGGGCGGCCGCTTCGCAGAGGTCGGAGCAGTTCGTGCCCTCCTCGACGAACCGACGTGCCTTGATCCCGGTGCGCTGCGTGATCCACTCGTCGGACGTATCGACGAGCTGGGCGAGGTCGTCGTTCGTGACGACGCGGTCCGGCACCGCGTGTCCGGTTCCTGCGATTCCTGCGCGAACGACGCTCGGCATGCGAGAGGGGGGAAGGGGGTCGAGGGAGAGGCCGCGGAGGCGCGGCGCCCCGATGGTCGTGCATCGGGGCCCGCCATTCAACGTCGAACGGCCCGGGTGCGCGTCAGAGGCGCCCCCCGGGCAGGGGCAAGGTGACGTCGGGGAGGGTCAAGGCGACGTCGAGGCTGCCCGAAGGCCCTGGACGATCCGTCCGTTGACGTCCGCGTCGAGTGCCCGTCGCGCCAGGTCGATCGCGCTTGCCACGGCCCGCGCGTCCGAGCGCCCGTGGCCGATCACGACGATGCCGTTGACGCCGAGCAGCAGCGCGCCGCCGTACTCGGAGTAGTCGATCTGCTTCTGCACCTTGCCGAGGGCCTCGGGGCCCCAGTGGGCTCCGTGGGCCTGCAGCTCGTCGAGGACGAGCCGCATCATGAATCCGGAGAAGTCCTCCAGCAGTTTCAGGACGACGTTGCCGGTGAAGCCGTCCGTGACGACGACGTCGGCCGCCCCGCGGAAGATGTCGCCCCCCTCGACGTTTCCGACGAAGTCGAGCTTCGAGTCCGTCAGGAGGGAGTGCGCTTCGCGCAGGAGATCGGTGCCTTTCGACGGCTCCTCGCCGATGTTCAGGAGCCCGACGCGGCAGCTCTCGCGGCGCAGGACGTCTCGGGTGAACGCCTCCCCCATCGTCGCGTACTGGACGAGGTGCTCGGGCTTGGGGGCGATGTTCGCCCCCATGTCGAGGATCGTGACCGGGTTCCCGGTCAGCTCCAGCGTGACCGCGATGCCGGGCCTCCGCACGCCTTCGAGGGTCTTCAGGCCCACCGTCGACGCGCCGACGACGGCCCCCGTGTTCCCGATGCTGACGTGCGCGCCGGCCTGGCCCGCCTTCACGAGCCCCGTGGCGACGCCGATCGAGGAGTCGGGTTTGGCGCGGAGGGCGGCGGCCGGCTTCTCCTCCATGCCAATCGCCTGGGAGGCGTGGGCGATCGCGAAGCCCGGATTGCCTCCGCGGGCCTCCAGGCCGCGCTGGATGGCCCCCTCGTCCCCCACGAGAACGATGCGCTCCGCCGGGAGCCCCGCCTCGAGGGCGGCGAGCGCGCCGTCGAAGTTGCAGTCGGGGGCGTCGTCGCCCCCCATCACGTCGAGCGCGATGCGGCGGTTCGGTTCCATGGGCGCCGTGCGGTGGGCAACGGCCCGCACGACCCCGGCCCGCTTCTCCTGCGGTTCGAGGGCCGATCAGCGGGACGCGGATCGAACGAATCGGCCGATCAGAAGTCGGCGTCGTCCTTCTCGAAGACCTCGCGGCCGCGCTGGCCGCCCTTCTCGAAGCCGTAGTGCGTGGCTTCCTCGCTCACGCGATGGGAGCGGGTCAGCACGCCCGACCGCGGGCAGCGGTGGACCTGCGGCACCGTCAGCGCGAGGTGCGAGCGGCGCTTGTTCTTGGCGGACTTCGACGTCCTGCGCTTGGGATGTGCCATGGTGGATCGGGAGGTCGTGGGGTCGCGGCGCCGGCCGGTGCGGCGGCGCGCCGATCGAAGCGAAAGAGGTTAGCGGCTGCTGCCTCGGGGGTCCATGGCCGGTCGGAGCGTTCGCCCGGGTCTGGTGACGAGATCGGGTCAGCGGAGGGAGGTCGCGAAGGCCTCGGCGAGCGCCTGGATCGCCGCCGGGATCGCGTCGGGGCGCTCCCCCTGGCCCTGGGCCGACTCCGGCCGGCCGCCGCCTCCGCCGCCGAGGAGGCCCTTCACGGTCTTCGCGAGTTCGCCCGCCGCGAGGCCCTTCGCGAGCGCCTCCCCCGTGCAGAGGGCGACGAACGGGACGCCGCTCTGGGCGTCGGCGGGGTCGGAGCGCCCGAAGAGGACCACCGCGAGGTCCTTGGTGCTGCCCTTGAGGCGATCGCCCAGCTGGCGGATCCCGTCCCGGTCGAGCTCGGAGACGTCGAGCGCACCCGCGAGCACGCCGGCGCGTGCCTCGAGCTCGTTCTTCGCGAGCTCGAACGCGCGCGTGATCTGGTCGCCGGCGGCGGACTTCTTCTGCTTCTTCGCGTCCTTGACCTGCTTCTGCAGCTGCGCGACGCGCAGGGGAAGCTCCTCGGTCGACGCCTTCAGCTGGCCGGAGAGCTCCTTCAGCAGGCGCCGCTGCTCCTGGAACGCCGTCAGCGCGCCCACGTGCGTGAGCGCCTCGACGCGCCGGACGCCGGCCGCGACAGCGCGCTCCGAGACGATGAAAAACGGCCCGATCTCGCCCGTGCGCTCGACGTGCGTGCCGCCGCACAGCTCGAGCGACCATGGCCGCGGACCCTCGCGTTCGTCGATGGAGACCACGCGCACCTGGTCGCCGTACTTCTCGCCGAACAGCGCCATCGCTCCGCGCGACTTCGCCTCTTCCGGCGACTCGACCGTCGTGACGACCTCGCTGTTGGCCGCGATGCGCGCGTTGACGGCGTCCTCGACGCGCAGGACCTCTTCGTCGCTGACCTGGCTCGGGTGGCTGATGTCGAAGCGGAGGCGGTCCGGGCCGACGTACGAGCCGGCCTGGGCGACGTGGTCGCCGAGCTCGTCGCGTAGCGCCTGGTGCAGGAGGTGCGTCGCCGTGTGGTTGGCGCGGATCGCGTTGCGTCGGTCGTGGTCGACCAGGCACGTCGCGCCCTTGCCCTCCTCGGGCTTGCCGTCCGCCGAGCCGAGATGCACGTGCACGTCGCCGATCTTCTGCGTGTCCTCGACGACGAAGCGGAACGTGCCGTCGTGCGAGTCGATGATGCCCGTGTCGCCGATCTGACCGCCCGCCTCGGCGTAGAAGGCGGTGCGGTTCAGGACGAGCCGCGCGGGCCGTCCCCCGTCGCCGGGGAAGAACCGCAGCACGTCGGCCTCGCACTCCGCGCGCGCGCCGGCGTCCTCGTGGTAGACGGTCTCGGTGCCCGGCAAGCCGCTGAGCTCCTCCGCCGAGAGGATCTGCTTGAAGCTCCCCTCGCTCCGCGACACTTCGCTGTGCGCGGCGCGCGCGGCCTCCCAGCCGTCCTCGTCGACCTCGAGCCCGTTCTCGCGCGCCATCAGCTCGACGAGGTCGCGCGGGAAGCCGAAGGTCGCGTACAGCTCGTACGCCTCGCGCCCGTCGAGCGTCTTCCCGTCGGTCGCCTTGCGGAGCTTCTCGAACTGGACGAGGCCGCGGTCGAGCGTCTTGCGGAACGCCTCCTCTTCCTTCTTGAGGACCAGCTGGACGTGCTCGAGGCGCGTGCGCATCTCGGGGAACGCGTCGCCGAGGACCTCGGCGACGACCGGCACGACCTGGAACAGGAACGGCTCCTTGGCGCCGAGGTGCTGGAGGCCGTAGCGGCTCGCGCGACGCACGAGGCGCCGCAGGACGTAGCCGCGCCCCTCGTTGGAGGGCGTCACGCCGTCCGCGACCGCCGCCGTGAACGCGCGCACGTGGTCCGCGCAGACGCGGAACGCGACGTCGGCTTCGTCGTCGGGCCGCCCCCCGTACGCCTTGCCGGTCAGCTCCTCGATCCGCGCGAAGATCGGCGCGAAGAGGTCGGTGTCGTAGTTCGACGACTTCCCCTGCAGAACGGCGAGGACGCGCTCGAAGCCCATCCCGGTGTCGACGTGCTTCGCGGGGAGCTCGACGAGGTCGCCGTCGTCCTGGCGGTTGAACTGGATGAAGACGTTGTTCCAGAGCTCGATGAACCGCTCGTTCCCGGCGTTGACGCCGATCGTCGGGTCGGCGCCGTCGAGCGGATTCGCCCCCGAGCCGCCGCGATCGATGTGGATCTCGGTGCACGGACCGCAGGGGCCGGTCTCACCCATCTCCCAGAAGTTGTCCTCCTTGCCGAAGCGGAGGATGTGCGTCGGATCGATATCGGTCTTCTCGCGCCAGATGCGCTCGGCCTCTTCGTCCGCCGGGAGGCCGTCCTCTTCGTCGCCCCCGAACACGGTCGCCCACAGGCGTTCCTTCGGCAGCCCCCACACCTCCGTGAGGAGCTTCCACGACCACTCGATCGCCTCCTCCTTGAAGTAGTCGCCGAACGACCAGTTCCCGAGCATCTCGAAGAACGTGTGGTGGTACGTGTCCCGCCCGACTTCCTCGAGGTCGTTGTGTTTGCCCTGCACGCGGATGCACTTCTGCGTGTCGACCGCGCGCGTGTACTTGCGCGTGCCCGACCCGAGGAAGACGTCCTTGAACTGGTTCATGCCCGCGTTCGTGAACAGGAGCGTCGGGTCGTCCTGGGGGAACACGGGCGCCGACGGGACGACGCGGTGGCCGCGCTCTTCGAAGAAGGCGAGGAAGTCCTGTCGGACGCGTGCTGCGGTGAATGTCTGGACGCGAGTCATGGAATCGATCGGAGTCTCGAGGCGTCGCGGGGCACGAGCGGAGCGGCGCTGTGCGGTGTCCCGGGCGCGAAGCGGGGATCATAGCCCCGGGGACCCCTCGGGCCAGCCGCGACGGAATTCCCGCATTCACGCCAATGATTCCGGCCGTTCGTCGTCCTTCAGTGCGTCCCCCGCGCGTTCAGTCGGGTGCGGCCCCGCCCCGACCCTTCACCACCCGCCGCGCCCCTGCCAGGTCGTGGGCAGCGATCGCCGCAGCTTGCGCTGCCCACGCCCTGCTGACGTCTCTGGCGCGTCTTCTGACGAAGACGCGCGTCGGGCCCGCGGGCCGGTGTGATCCGCACTGCTCCTCCGACCGGCGTTCCGGCGCCTCAACTGCCATGGTCACCGACCACGAGCGACGGAAGGACCCCCACCACTTCGAGCCACTCCTCGATCGGACGCACCGCGCCCTCGTCGCCACGCGTCGTCCGTCCGAGCGGACCCAGGTCGTCTCGGACCTGATGGGCGCGCTCTCCGAGATCCGCGCGACCTCGCCACCGCACGTCTGGACGACGCTCGCGCGCCACGCGGTCGATCACCCTGTCGGCAGGGCCGTGCACGAGGACCCTCTGACGCGTCGCTGCTTCGAGCGCCCCTGCGGTCGCCTGGGCGATCCCGCCGTCGTGGAGGCGCTGTGCCGCTGTTCCGGCCTCGAGCCCACGACGGAGATCGGGGTGGCCGTCCACCGCGCCGTGCTCGAGCGCCCGCTCGCCCTCGCGCTGCGTCAGCGCTGCGAGTGGCTGGGCGTCGAGATCGACGACGCGGTCGACCGCGCCGCCGCCGAGGGGCGCAGGGCGCGGATCCTCGCCATCGGCAGTCGGCACCTGCACGAGGCGCGCGTCAGCTCGGCCCTCCGGTCGGGGGCGGTCGACGACTTCGTGGCCGTCGAGTGTGACGACGAGCGTGCGTCGGCCGTTCGCCGGCTCTCGCTCCCCCACGTCCGCACGCTCGAGCTGCCGCCCCGCTCGCTCCTGTGCGGTCGCACCTGGAGCTGGCGCGAGCAGCTCGGGTCGTTCGACCTCGTCTACGTGCCGGACGCCTACGTCGAGCTGGAGGCCGCCTGTGCGCGGCGCCTCACGCGACGGCTGTTCAACCTGCTGCGGCCAGGCGGCCGCCTGGCGTTCTTCGACTTCCTGCGGAGCGTCCCCGACGCTGCGTACATGGAGTCTTTCATGGGCTGGCCGTGCGAGGGACGCGATCTCGCGACCCTCGCCGACCTGTCCGTCCGCATCCGCGACGACGAGGTCGATCGTCGCCGCGTGTTCCGCGGCCCGTACGACACGCTGGGCTACGGCGTGGTCGACCGGCGCCGCGCCTGACGCTCGTCAGGCTTTCGTCTCGGCCGGCTCGCCCTTCGACTCCGCCGGGGGGGACTCGTCGGTCGGCTTGGCCTCGTTCGCGGCCTCCGGGGCCTCCTCGGTCGGCGTCGGCGCGAACTTCTCGCGGATCGCCATCTCGATGGCTTCGGCCAGGTCCGGGTTGTCGATCAGGAACTGGCGACTGCGCTCCATCCCCTGGCCGAGGCGGATCTCGCCGTCCGTGGGATGCTTCATCGAGTACCACGTGCCCGAGCGCAGGACGGCGCCCGCCTTCATCCCGAGGTCGAGCAGTTCGCCCTCTCGCGACACGCCGCGGTTGAAGAGGATGTCGAACTCGATCTTGCGGAACGGCGGCGCGACCTTGTTCTTGACGACCGTCACCTTCGTCCGGTTGCCGACGACGTTGTCGCCGTCCTTCAGCTGGCCGATGCGGCGAATGTCGAGGCGCACCGACGAGTAGAACTTGAGCGCGCGACCGCCCGTCGTCGTCTCGGGGCTCCCGAACATCACGCCGATCTTCTCGCGGATCTGGTTGATGAACAGGACGAGGCAGTTCGACTTCGAGATCGCGCCCGTGAGCTTGCGCAGGCCCTGGCTCATCAGGCGCGCGTGCAGGCCGACGAAGCTGTCGCCCATCTCGCCCTCGATCTCCGCGCGGGGAACGAGCGCCGCGACCGAGTCGACGACGACCACGTCGACCGCGTTCGAGCGAACGAGCGTCTCGACGATCTCGAGCGCCTGCTCGCCCGTGTCCGGCTGGCTGACGAGCAGGTCGTCGAGCTTGACGCCGAGCCTGCGCGCATAGGTGGGATCGAGGGCGTGCTCGGCGTCCACGAAGGCGCAAACTCAGCCCTGGCGCTGGGCAGCGGCGATGACGTGCAGGGTCATCGTCGTCTTGCCCGAGCTCTCTGGACCATAGATCTCCACGATCCGTCCCTTGGGAAGGCCCTTGCCCCCGAGGCCCAGGTCGAGGTTGATCGACCCCGTCGAGATCCCCTCGATCTTCTTGATCAGGTCACTCTGGTCACCGAGGCGCATGATCGAACCGACGCCGTAGCTCTTCTCGATCTCGCCCAGGGCGGCTGT
>JBCCSK010000136.1:0-13829 GCA_039200205.1 Planctomycetota bacterium | reverse complement strand
CGTGCTCTTGCCCGCGCCCGGCGTGCCGCTGATCCCGACGCGCAGGGCGCTTCCGGTCCGCGGGAGGATCTCCGCGATCAGCGCCCGCGCGACGCGCGCGTCCTGTGCACGCGTGCTCTCCACGAGAGTGATCGCCCGCGCGAGCGTGGTCCGGTCGCCGGCGACGACGCCCGCCGCGAGCGCGCGGGCACGCTCGAGCTCGTCTTCGGTCGGCGACTCCACGTCGGAGAGCGTAGGGACGCGTGCGCGCGGCTGCACTGATTTCGACCGCGTCGACGCGGGTGTACGATCGGGACGCGATGGCCGTCCACCTCAAGACCGCGACTCCTGCGATGGAGATCAGCGACGCGTACTTCGAGCGCCTCGGCTTCACGCGTCTCGAGCGATCGGGCGTGTACCAGACCGACGGGAGCGCGCTGATCGAGGTCGATCCGAACCGCTTCGCGCGACCGGGCCTCGTCGTGCACCGCGAGACCTGGGACGGGGTGATCGACGACCTCGCGGGTTTCGGTCCTCTCCACGACATCGACGGCGGGCGACTGCTCGCCGCTCCTTCGGGGACCTGGTGCTACCTCCTCGACGGCGCCTTCGAGGCGCCGCCGGGATTCGCCGAGGCGCCGCCTTCGATCCTCGGGTCGTACGCGGGCATCAGCCTCGAGACCACGCGCATCGCCGATTCGCAGCGCTTCTGGGAGCTGCTCGGGTTCACGGTCTCCGCGGGAGGCGCCGAGCAGGGCTGGGTGACCCTCAGCGACGAGACTGGCACGGCGATCAGCCTCATGAAGCCGCTCGCGTGTCCTCACCTGTTCGTCAATCCCTCGCTGACGTACTTCAACGGGGGCAAGAACCCGGCGATCATCGAGGAGATCCGGCGGCGTGAGGTCCCGATCGTCGAGGAGGTGACGGCCTTCAACGATCGCGGGGAGGTGGACAACGTCATCCTGCGCGAGCCGGGCGGCATCGGCGCCTTCATCTTCAACGACTGACGGGGGCGGGGCAGTAGTTTGGGGGGATGCACTGCCTGCTCCTCCTCGCCGTCGCCAGTCTCGCGGGCCCCGCGGACTGGCCTCAGTTCCGCGGCCCGGGCGCAAGTGGGGCCTCGCCCGACGCCGATCCGCCGATCGCTTTCGACGCCCCGACGTGGCGGACCGAGATTCCCGGACTCTCGCACGCGTCGCCCGTGATCGAGGGCGACTTCGTCTTCGTGGCGACCGCGATCCCCAAGGGCAGGGACCCCCAGCTGAAGGTCGGTCTCTACGGCGACGGGGACTCGGCCGACGACCTCGTCGAGACCGAGTTCCGTGTCCTCGCACTCGACGTCAAGACGGGCGAGATTGCGTGGAACACGCTCGTCGTCGAGGCCGTGCCGCCGTTCGGGCGCCACACCAAGGCAACGCAGGCGAACTCGACGCCCGCCGTCGCCGGAGGGCGCGTCGTTGCGCTGTTCGGCTCCGAGGGGCTCTTCTGCCTCGACGCGCGGACGGGCGAGCGCCGCTGGCACGTCGATCTCGGTCCACTCGACTGCGGGCCACACGACGAGACGGACCTGGAGTGGGGCTACGCGAGCTCGCCGATCATCGCGGACGGCCTCGCGGTCGTGCAGATGGACGTCAAGGCGGGCGGGTCCCTCGCGGCGTTCGATCTGGAGACTGGAGAGGAGCGCTGGCGCACGCGGCGCGATGACGTGAACACGTGGTCGACGCCGACCGCGGTCACGCTCGAGTCGGGGGAGACGCACGTCCTCGTCAACGGCTGCAAGGAGATCGCCGCCTATCGCCTGCGCGACGGCAAGCGCGCGTGGACGATGGCCGGCGGCGGCGGGATCCCGGTTCCGACGCCGGTCGTCTCGGACGGGCTCGCCTACTTCACGAGCAACCACCGTCCGCTCGAGCCGTCGCATCCGCACAAGCCGGTCTTCGCGGTGCGGCTCTCCGCGACGGGCGACCTCGGAATTCCCACCGGCGACGACGAGGAAGATGCTGACGGGGTCGCGTGGATGCAGACGCGTGTCGGCAGCTACATGCAGACGCCGCTCGCCGCGAACGGCCTCGTCTGGCTGTGCTACGACAGCGGCATCGTGACGTGTCTGGACGCGCGCACGGGCGAGATGTACTACCGCGAGCGGATCCAGGACGGGCGCGAGGGCTACACCGCGTCACCCGTGCTCGGCGGCGACCGGATCTACCTGACCGGCGAAGAGGGAACGGTCGTCGTCCTGGCGGCGACGGACGAACTGGAGGTCGTCGCGCGCGGCGCCCTCGGCGAAGTGTGCATGTCGACGCCGGCGATCCACGGCGACGCGCTCGTCTATCGACTCGAGGACTCGGTCGCGCGCTACGACTGACTCGCGAGGGCGAACCTGGCCGCCCGTTCCACGGCATCTTCGTCTTCGAGGATCGCCCTTGCGGCGAGGTCGCCGAACGACGGGCCGAGCTTGTAGCCGTGGCCGGAACCCGCGCCGAGCAGCCAGAGGTTGCTCGCATCGGGGTGCCGGTCGAGGAGGATCTCGCCGTCCTCGCGCATCGTGTACTGACACACGCGTGCGTCGACGAGCGGCGCGTTCGCGAGAGCCGGAAAGCGGTGGGCGAGGTACGCCCGCGCGCGGCCGTACCTCTCCGCGTCGGGCCGCCTGTCGCCGTCGGTCGGGTCGAACTCCGGACCGTGCGTGTCCTCGCCGAGCTTGAAGCCGCGGCTGAGTCCCCCGGGGATGCCGTACCAGAACGTCTCGCCGCCGAAGAGCGGCGACCCGTACTCGGCCCAGACGGGCAGACCGAGGTGATCGCGATCGCCGGCGGGCACTCCGAACGAGAACACCTCCTGGCGCGTGACCGTCAAGGCGCCGCGCAGCAGCTCGGGAAACAGCGACGGCAGCCACGGACCCGCGGCGAAGGCGATGACGTCGGCGTCGAGCCGCGACCCGTCGCCGAGCTCCAGCCCCGTGCAGCGCCCCGCCACGATCGGCGCCGGACGGGCATCCGCGATGCGCACGTCGCCGCCCGCAGCGGCGACGGCGTTCCACACGGCCTCGCAGCCGGCCCGCGCGTAGAGCGTGCCCGCGTCCGGCTCGAGGAACGCCCACGCGAGGTCGGACGTCTCCATCGCGGGGTAGCGACGCGCGACCTCGCCTGGATCGAGTCGCTCGACGGGGGCACCCGCGCGTCGCACCGAGTCCATCGACTCCTCTTCGAACGCACCCTCGCCCGAGACGAGCCACAGGACGCCGCGCGGATCGAAGAGCCGTGCGCCGGTCTCGGCCTCGAGCTCGCGCCACATGTCGAGCGCCCTGGAGACGTACGGGACGTAGTGGTCGCGCGGGCCGTAGCCACGCCGGATGACGCGCGTTTCGCCGCCGGAGCTCGCGCGCGCGTGACCCGGGCCCCACGCGTCGACGAGCGTCACGCGGCACCCGGCCCGCAGCAGCTGCAGCGCGGTCCAGCCTCCGAGTGCGCCCGCGCCGACCACGGCCACGTCGGGAGAACGGCGATTGGTCATCGCCGTACAGTACGGCGATGAGCGATCGAGTTCGCGATGCGATCGAGGGCGTCGACGTCGCGTTCCGCGGCCCTGCCACCGACGAGCAGAGACTCACAGCCTGGGCAGAAATTCCCGATTCTGTTGCCCAGGCCGTGAGCCGACCTTCCTGGCGCACCTGTTGACGCGGGTGCATCGTCGAGGTGCTCCTCGAGCGTGGCGTCGATCCGGACCTCACCTACGCGGAGTCGGGGGGCACATGCCTGATCGCCGGAGCGAGCCTCGGTGCCGAGGGGGTGCCCCGCGCGCGCTTGAGGGCGACACACACGCGCCGATCTACGCTGCGCTCGGACCCGTGCGTTAGCCTCTCTCGTCGATCGCGTGCCCGAGGGCACATCCATGCTTCCTCATCGCAACGACCCATGCGAATTCCCCTCTCTGCCGTCCTCCTTGCTCTCCTGGCTCTCCCTGGCATTTCCAGCGAACCGAACGCAGAGCAGAATCCGCCGAACATCCTCGTCATCTGGGGTGACGACGTCGGCCAGACGAACATCAGCGCCTACACGATGGGCCTGGTCGGCTATCGGACGCCGAACATCGACCGTATCGCCCGCGAGGGCATGATCTTCACCGACTACTACGGCGAGCAGAGCTGCACCGCCGGTCGAAGCTCGTTCATCATGGGCCAGAGCGTGTTCCGCACGGGCCTCAGCAAGGTCGGTCTGCCCGGCGCGGACCTCGGCATGCAGCCGGAAGATCCGACGATCGCCGGCATACTCAAGCCGATGGGCTACATGACCGGGCAGTTCGGCAAGAACCACCTCGGAGACAAGGACGAGCACCTGCCGACGAACCACGGCTTCGACGAGTTCTACGGGAACCTGTACCACCTGAACGCCGAGGAGGAGCCGGAGCTCCCGGACTACCCGAAGGACCCGGCGTTCCGCGAGAAGTACGGCCCGCGCGGCGTGATCAATTCGAAGGCCGACGGTGCCATCGAGGACACGGGTCCGCTCACGAAGAAGCGAATGGAGACCGTCGACGACGAGACGGTCGCCAAGGCGCTCGACTTCATCGATCGTGCGAACGCGCAGAAGAAGCCGTTCTTCTGCTGGTGGAACGGAACGCGGATGCACTTTCGCACGCACGTCAAGGAAGAGCTTCGCGGGATCTCCGGTCAGAACGAGTATGCCGACGGGATGGTCGAACACGACATGCACGTCGGCCAGCTCCTTGCCAAGATCGACGAACTCGGCATCGCCGACAACACGATCGTCTTCTACTCGACCGACAACGGCCCGCACATGAACTCGTGGCCGGACGCGGCGATGACGCCGTTCCGCGGCGAGAAGAACACGAACTGGGAAGGGGGCTGGCGCGTGCCTGCCGCGGTCCGGTGGCCCGGCAAGATCGAGGCGGGCTCCGTGTCCAACGAGATCATGCACCACATGGACTGGCTGCCCACGTTCGTGGCCGCTGCCGGGAACCCCGACATCAAGGAGCAGCTCAAGGCGGGAGGCGTCGAGGCGATCGGGCGCTCGTACAGGGTGCACCTCGACGGCTACAACTTCCTTCCGTACCTCACCGGCCAGCAGGAGAAGGCGCCGCGCAACGAGGTGTTCTACTTCTCGGACGACGGTGATTTGACGGCGCTCCGCTACAACGACTGGAAGGCGATCTTCATGGAGCAGCGCGTCGAGGCGACACTCCGAGCCTGGTCCGAGCCGTTCGTTCCTCTTCGCGTCCCGCTCATCTTCAACCTGCGCCGCGATCCCTACGAGCGAGCTTCGATCACGTCGAACACCTACTACGACTGGCTGCTCGACCACGCGTTCATGCTCGTTCCGGCCCAGGACTACGTCGCGCAGTTCCTCGCCACGTTCCAGGAGTTCCCGCCGCGCCAGAAGGCGGCGAGCTTCTCGCTCGACCAGGTGATGGATGCCCTCGAGGAAGGGCTCGGCTCCAAGTAGCGCCTCCCGCCGGCGTACACCGCGGCGCCCGCTCCTCGACCCTCGAGGGGCGGGCGTCGTTCGTTGGTCCGCTACCATCTCGCGCATGGAATCCGGATCTGCCTCGATCGGAGCGATCGCCCGGCGCGCGAGTGAGCTGCTCCGCGCTTCGTTGACCGACGTCGTCCTCTACGGGGTCGCGTATCGGCTGGCCGTCTTCGCCGTCCTGTCGCCGATCGTGGCGTTCATCGCGCGGGGCCTGTTCGCGGCGAGCGGCCGGACGGCGGTCGCGAACGCGGATCTCCTTTCGTTCGCTCTGTCGCCGATCGGTGCGGTGAGCGTGGTCGTTCTGGGGAGCATCGCTGCGACTCTCTCGATCGCAGGCCACTCGGGTGTCTCGGCGCTCGCGGTCTCACGCGCCAGAGGCAAGGCACTGCACTGGTGGGACTCACTGGCTCTCGTTGCAAAGCGCTGGCGGGACGTCCTGCGGCTGAGCGCGTCGATCGTGCTGCGCTGTCTTGCGTTTGCACTTCCGTTCGTGCTGGCGCTCGGTCTCGTCTACCGTGGTTTCCTCGGCGAGCACGACATCAACTACTACCTGACCGAGAAGCCCCCCGAGCTGTGGAAGGCGCTTGCGTCTGCGGCGGCTATCGTCGTCTTGCTCGTCTTCGTCGTGGGGGAGCGCCTCGTGTCGTGGTCGCTCTCGTTGCCATTCGTCCTCCTCGACCGGCTCGCGCCGGGGGAGGCCCTGGCGAGGAGCCGGAGGATCGTCGCCAAGGGCGGCCGGATGCGCGCGATCGCGGTCATCGCCGGCGGTCCGATCCTCGCTGCGATCGCGGGAGGCCTGTTTGGCGGTGTCGTCAACTTTGCGACTGGACTCGCCCTCGATGCCGTCGAGGACAACCTGCGGGTGACGGCGGCCGTCCTCGGGCTGAGCGCACTCCTTCAGACCATCGCCACCGTCGTCCTCTCGATCGCAGGCGTGAGCGCGGCGGTCTACGCGGCGATCGCTTACCTGGAGGCCGTCGAGCCCGAGTCCCTGCCCGAGGCGCCCGACGCCGCCGTCGCCCAGACGGACAACCGCTGGCTCCGCTCGCCGCGCACCATCGCGTTCGGGCTGCTGGGGGCGGCTGCGCTCGCGCTGGTCGTTGCCGGCTCACTCGTCTCCGGGATCGACGCTCCCGACGACGTCCGCATCGTGGCGCACCGCGCTGGCGGACTGCTCGGTCCAGAGAACACGCTCGAGGCGCTCGAGGCTTCGATCGAGGCCGCAGCCGACGTGGCGGAGATCGACGTGCAGCGCTCGGCCGACGGCGTCGTGGTCGTCGTTCACGACAGCGACCTGATGAAGCGCGCAGGGCTCCCGTGGAAGGTTGCGGAGACCGATGCGGACGCGCTGTGCAAGCCGCGTGACGAGGGCGGCGCGGGGCTCAGTACCCTCGTCGAATTCTGCGAGGCGGCGCGCGGGAAGATCCCGCTCTGCGTCGAGCTCAAGTACTACGGCGGGGACGAGGAGCTCGTCCCCGCGACGCTCGCGATCCTCGAGGAGGAGGGCGTCCTGGAGACGTCCGAGATCATCTCGCTCGAGGCCAAGGCGCTCGAGCAGGTCCGGAGGGTCGCACCCGACGTCCGCACCGGGTTCCTCTCCTCCGTCAAGCTTGGGCCGCTGACGCGCCTCGACGTCGATTTCCTGGCCGTCGCCGACAAGTCGGCGACCACTGCGCTCGTTCGCGACGCCCGCAACCGCGACATGGAGGTCTACTCGTGGACGCTCAACGATCGCGACGCAATCTCGGATGCGATCGATCGCGGCGTCATCGGCATCATCACCGACGATCCGGTGATGGCGCACGAGGTGCTCCAATCGCGCGCCGAGTTGACCGACGTCGAGCGGCTCCTGCTGCGATTCGGCGCGGTTCGTTGAGCGCCGGTGCGAAGTCCCAATGAACGACCGGCCGCACCGCGGATCAGCGGAGCGGCCGGTCATCACGCGCGAAGGCGCGCGGCGGAGGCGATCAGAAGGAGACGCGCGCGTTGAACGCGTAGTTCTGGTCGCCGTCGTAGTCGAAGTACGACGCGCCGAGGCTGAAGAGGTTCAGGAAGTGAATCCGGGTCTCCAGCTCGAAGCCGAACTGACCGTCGTCGGAGGCGAAGACGCCTTCGATGTCGCGGTAGAGGAGGTTCGCCGCAAGCTCGAGGCCGCCGCCGCTCCACGGGAGGGCGAGCCAGCGCGGGCCGGCCGTCACGATGAAGCCGTTGTTGTCATCGTCGAGGTTGCCGAGGTCGCTGGACGTGTCGGCGAAGAGCCAGGAGATGTCGCCCTGGATGTCCAGGCGCGGCGCGACCTCGAAGTGGGCGCCAATACCGAGACGGAACTGGTCCGTGCTGGAGTCGCCAAAGTCGATCTCGGTGTTCTGGTAGCCCGCGACGATCTGGAACATCCCGAGCGCGATCGAGCCGTCGATGTAGTAGCTCTCCGGGTCGTCCTCGTCGAAGTCGTCGAGGTCCGTCTCGAAGA
This sequence comes from Planctomycetota bacterium, assembly GCA_039200205.1. Classification (GTDB taxonomy): domain Bacteria; phylum Planctomycetota; class UBA1135; order UBA1135; genus Saltatorellus. The sequence goes on along the minus strand of JBCCSK010000136.1, from coordinate 5,891 downwards.
ACCCGATCTCGACGAACGTGTAGCTGAAGTCGAAGTCGTCGTCCCAGCGGTTGTCGTCGTCGTCGTCGTCGTAGTACGTCGTGTTCGACGAGTAGTTCGCGTTGTTCTGGTACGGCTGGTTGGGGTCGTACGTGCCCTCGTAGTTCGTGCCGACGGTGTCGTCGTTCGTCTGCGTCGCGACGAGCGGCGCAGCCATCAGGGCCGAGTACGAGGGGGCGATGAGAGAGTCGGCCGTCACGACGGGCTCGGTCGCAGGCAGTGCCGCGACGAGCGACGGCAAGAGAATCGAGGTGATCATGTATCGAGGAGGAATCGGGGGGTAGGGGGATGCAGGCCGCCGGGCGAAGGCTGCGCTTGCGCGGCGGTCAGCGTTACCGACCGGCCATTCCGGCCCGCGGATGCTACCCGCGGTTCGCTCGCGGCGGGGAATCCGACCGCTGCGGGCGAAGTCCGCTTCTCGTGCCGCTACGGGGGGGGGAATTCGCCGGAAACCGCCTGCCGTGCCCTGGATCGCCGATCGTTGAAATGAGTTTTCCTTCATCTCGATGGCGCGTTCTGACGCCCCGGCCCGACTCCGCGACCTACCCCAGCTGCTCGATGAGGGCCCGCGCCGCGTCCGTGATGACCGTCCCCGGACCGAAGACGGCGGCGGCGCCGCGCGCGACCAGCTCGGGGACGTCCGCTGGAGGCACGACCCCGCCGACCACGATGAGGATGTCCGGTCGCCCGCGCTCAGCGAGCTGATCCCTCAGCGCGGGGACGAGCGTCAGATGCCCGGCGGCGAGCGACGAGACGCCGACGACGTGGACGTCGTTCTCCACGGCCTCGCGAGCGGTCTCCTCGGGCGTCTGGAACAGCGGCCCGATGTCGACGTCCCAGCCGAGGTCGGCGAATGCCGTGGCGATCACCTTCTGGCCTCGGTCGTGGCCGTCCTGGCCCATCTTGGCGACGAGCATCCGCGGCCGACGACCGGTCGCGTCCTGGAAGCGGTCAGCCGCCTTACGCGCGGCGTCGACGTCGTCGTTGCTGTCCTTCATTTCGGAGCGGTACACGCCCGACACGGCTCGAATGGTGGCGCGGTAGCGGCCGAAGGCGTCCTCCATGGCCGACGACATCTCGCCGACCGTCGCGCGTCGACGCGCGGCCTCGACGCAGAGGGCGAGGAGGTTCTCATCGTCCGTGCGCGCCGCGCCCTCTTCGACCTTCGTTGCCGCCGCCCGCAGCGCGTCGAGCGCCGAGCGGACCTGGTCTTCGTCGCGCTCCTCGTGCAGCTGCTGGATCTGCTGAAGCTGTGCGCGCCGGACCTCGGCGTTGTCGATCGCGAGGACCGGGACGTCCTCCTCGTGCGACGGCTGGAACACGTTGACGCCGACGATCGGCTGCGCCCCGGAGTCGATTCGCGCCTGCGCGCGCGCCGCCGATTCCTCGATGCGGAGCTTCGGGAGCCCCTCTTCGATCGCGCGCGTCATGCCGCCGAGCTCTTCGATCTCGGCGATGTGCGCGTCGGCGCGCGCCTCGAGTTCGCGCGTCAATCGCTCGACGTACGCACTCCCGGCCCAGGGGTCGACGGTGCGCGTGATGCCGCTCTCCATCTGCAGGACGAGCTGGGTGTTCCGCGCGATCCTCGCGCTGAAGTCCGTTGGCAGCGCCAGCGCCTCGTCCAGCGAGTTCGTGTGGAGGCTCTGCGTGCCGCCCGACGTCGCCGAGAGCGCTTCGAGCGCCGTGCGGGTCACGTTGTTGTAGACGTCCTGCGCTGTCAGGGACCAGCCCGACGTCTGGCAGTGCGTCCGCAGCATCGACGACTTCGGGTTCTTCGGCTCGAACGCCGCCATCCGCTCGGCCCAGATGAGCCGCGCCGCGCGGAGCTTCGCGATCTCCATGAACGGGTTCATCCCGATCGCGAAGAAGAACGACAGCCTCGGGGCGAACGCGTCGACGTCGAGGCCTGCGTCGATGCCCTTTCGGACGTACTCGATCCCGTCCGCGAGCGTGTACGCGAGCTCGAGGTCGAGCGTCGCGCCGGCCTCCTGCATGTGGTATCCGCTGATCGAGATCGAGTTGAAGCGCGGCATGTGCCGCGACGTGTAGCGGAACACGTCCGCGACGATCTCCATCGAGGGCGCCGGCGGATAGATGTACGTGTTCCGGACCATGAACTCCTTGAGGATGTCGTTCTGGATGGTCCCGCTGAGCTTCTCGGGTGCCACGCCCTGCTCTTCGCCCGCGACGACGTAGAGCGCGAGGATCGGCAGCACGGCGCCGTTCATCGTCATCGACACGCTCATCCGATCGAGGGGGATCCCGTCGAACAGGACGCGCATGTCGACGATCGAGTCGATGGCAACGCCGGCCATGCCGACGTCCCCGATCACGCGCGGATGGTCCGAGTCGTAGCCGCGGTGCGTCGCGAGATCGAACGCGATCGAGAGTCCCTTCTGACCCGCCTCCAGGTTGCGCCGGTAGAACGCGTTGGATTCCTCGGCGGTGCTGAACCCGGCGTACTGACGGATCGTCCACGGCCGGCGGACGTACATCGTCGTGTAGGGACCGCGCACGTACGGCGGGAAGCCGGGGAGAGATCCGAGGTGCGGCAGCGCTTCGGGCTCGTACGTCGATTCGACGTCGATCCCCTCGGGCGTCGTCCAGCTCGCTCCATCCGGAGCAGCGAGCGCCGACCGAGCCGGACGCGCAGAGTCGAACTCTAGCCTCGCGAGGTCGGGCAGTTCCTTCACAGCACGACCTCCTCGGGCGCGAGGACGGCCCCTTCGATCTCGAGCAGCTCGCGCAGGACGGCAGCGGCATCGCAGCCGAGATGAACGTGGCCGTTCAGACCTGCCGCCCGAAGATCGTCGTCCCCGTCCATCTCGCGACGTGCGATCAGGACCGCGCGCGCGCCGCTCGCGTGCAGCGCGCGAATGGCGGCCTGCGCCGATTCCGCGTAGGTGTCGTCGGTTCCGCAGACGCAGGCGAACTGAGCGCCGCTGGCCTCGAAGCCTGCTCCGACGTCGTCCGCTGCCGGCTCGGGGTCTCCCTGGACGACCTCCAGTCCGCCGGCGCGGAAGAGGTTCGCCGCGAACGTCGCACGCGCGCCGTGGGCCGCGAGCGACCCGAGGCACGCGAGGTAGACCCTGGGCCTGCGGTCCATCCGATCCGCCGCGTCGACCAGGTCCTCGAACACGCTCGCCTCGCGGAAGCTCGGCAGAGGAGCGACCTGGACCCGAGCACCGCGGACGAGCCCGCCTCCGATCTCGTCGAGGGTCGCACCGGCCGCTGCGGCTTCGACCGCGTGGTCGAACCCGTCGATCGCTCCGATCGCGACCGTCCCGCGCGACGCGAGGCGCGCCGCGCGTCCGGCCCCCGATTCGCTCGGGTTCCCGCTCGCCGTTCGACCGGGCGGCTCGTCCGCCGGAAACTCGGAGACGCCGACGATCGGGCGTCGGCGGGTCGCGATCTCTCGACGCAGGCCGTCCCGCGCGGCCCCGAGGTCGTCCGCAACGCGGCCGCTCTCGATCGCCGCGACGATGCCACCGCCGCGTTCGACGTCCCTCATGAGCTCCCATGCGCCGCGCGCGAGCGCGTCCGTACGCGCTTCCAGGGCGTAGGCGCCGCGACCCGGATCTCCGACGCGGTCGAGGTGCGATTCGAGGGCCAGGACGAGCTGAACGTTGCGGGCGTGCCTCCTCCCAAGCGCGCTCGCGCCGCCCTCTTGGAGCGCGTCGTACGGCTGGGTCGTGACGAGGTCCGCCCCGCCCGCCGTCGCGGCGAACGTCTCGAGCGTAGCGCGCAGCATGTTCGTCCAGGGGTCGCGCCTGGCGAGGCAGCGCGGTGACGTCGTCGCGTGAACTGCGAGCGGTGTCGCGCTCTCGATGCCCGCGCTGCCGAGGACCTTCGCGTGAAGGAGCCGCGCCGCGCGCAGCTTCGCCATCTGCGAGAACACGTCGCGACCGACGTCGAAGCGCCAGACGAACTCGGGGTGTGCGGCGCCCGGCGGCAGGCCCGCGTCCTCGAGCCAGCGCAGCATCTCGACGAACGAGCTGAGCGCGTACCCGAGCTCATGCACGGCGTGCCCGCCCGCTCGGTGCCAGACGCTCGCGTCGACCGCCAGGGATCTCGCGCGGTCGAGTTGGAGCCGGCTGTATTCGGCGAGCATGGCGAGCTCGCGCCGCGCGTCATCGACGTCACCGGGGAGTGCTCCGTCAGCGGCGAGCGTCGCGATCGGGTCCATCCCGACGTGCACCTCGACGTTTGCCGGGTCGACGTCCCGCTCGCGGCAGAGCGCGGCGAACGTCGCGGCGAGTCCGAGGCCGTTCGCATTCGTGCCGAAAGCGATCGGGACCGCTTCGAGGTGAACGCCGTCGAGGAGCGCATCGAGGTCGTGGATCCACTGGACCCGAACGCCGTCGCTGCCGCCGTCGCCCGCGAAGTCTTCGGAGCCCCGGGTCGCTCGATCGAGGCCCACGGAGAGGCCGGTCCCGCCGTTCTCCAGATCCTCGAGCAGCTCGCGGTTGGCCGCCGCGGGCGCCGTCGCGGCGGCACTCTGCGCGATCGCCCAGCCTCCCGCACGACGCGAGGCGGCGCCCGCGGCATCGTCCGCGTCCTCTGCGGTGTACAGGGCCGAGACCGAGAGCCCCTCGAGCGTGTGCGACGCGAGCGCCCGCTCGAGACTGGCCTTCGGGCCGAGCTCTTCGGCCACGCGACGCCGCCACTCGTCGCGCGTGAAGGTCGGGAACGACGAGGTCATGGGACGGAGGGTAGCTCGCACCGCGCACGCGCGCGATGATCGTCCGCGTCATGCGCGTCGCCGCGTACGTGTACACGGGCTGGCACCCGATCCCGGAGCGCGAGGCCGCGTTCCATCCCGGCTTCACCGAGTGGGAGCTCGTCGAGGCGTGTCGGCCGCGCTTCGACGGGCACAGGCAGCCGCGCGTTCCGAGCCTGGGGACCTACGACGACCGCGACCCGACAGCCGTCGCGAGGCGAGCCGAGCTCGCCCTCGCCCACGGGGTCGACGCGTTCGTCCTCGGCGTCTTCTGGTGTCGTGGCAAGCGCGTGTTCGAGGAGGGGCTGGACCACGGCTTCCTCGGGAGCGAGGTGGGCCGCACCGCGCCGTTCGCCGTCATGTGGGCGAATCGGATGCCCCGGCGCGTGCTGCCGGTGCGACGGTCCGACCTCCCGATCGTCGATCCCGAGCGTCGGGTCTCGTCGGACGTGGACGACTTCGTCGATCTCGTCGAGATGCTCGCCCGGACGTACTTCCGGCGCCCGAACTACCTCACCGTCGGCGGACTGCCGTACCTCTCGATCTACGACTCGACCTTCTTCCTGCGCGAGCTCGGTCCGGACGGCGTGCGGAGGGCGACGGCGGCGGCCCGCGACCGACTGCGCGAGCTCGGATTCGGCGGGATGCACCTCGCGGCCGTCGAGCCGAGCGCGGACGCGCTCCCGGTCGTCGCCGCGACAGGATTCGACAGTGTCACGCACTACGTCCTCCTCCCGGACTGGAAGGGGCCGTTCCTCCAGGACTATCGAACGCTCGCAGAGCAGCGCGCGCGCGAATGGGCGTCGTTCGCCGAGCGCAGCGGTCTCCCGTACATGCCGTCGGTCTCACCGGGCTGGGACGCGTCGCCGCGCGGGGCCGACTTCGGGAGCAAGCGGCCGGACCGGTACCCCTGGTCGCCCGTGGTGGTGGGGGAAGAGCCCGCGCTCTTCCACGAGGCCGTCGCGCGCGCCCTCCGCTACCCGCAGTCGATCGACGACCCGCTCGTCCTCGTGGCTTCGTTGAACGAGTGGAGCGAGGGGCACTACATCGAGCCCGACGCACGCGTGGGGAACGGCTGGCTGGAGGCGATCCGCGACGCGCGGCCCTAACCCACTGGCTTGGAGCGTCCGCG
>JBCCSK010000135.1:0-13884 GCA_039200205.1 Planctomycetota bacterium | reverse complement strand
GGCCGCTCACGCCGAGCGCGAGCGACGACGCGGTCGCCAGCAGGAGCGCGCCGCGGAAGCTCCGGCGCGCGAACGTCAAATGCCGCCCCTTCAAGAGGTACCACGCGCTGATCGAGAGCACGAAGAACGAGCCCATCACGAAGCATCCGAGCCAGACGTGGACGAGGCGCTCGACCGTCGACGGGTTGAAGACCATCGCCCAGAAGTCGGTGATCTCGGCCCGCATCATCGTCTCGCCGTCGACGACCCAGGGAGCGCCGTCGCGCAGGATCGGCACGATCTCGGACCCCCTCGGCGTCTGCTGCCACGAGTTCGCGACGACGATCCAGATGCTGGAGAAGATCGAGCCCAGCGCGACCATCACCGTCGAGAAGAAGTGCAGGCCCTTCGAGATCCGGTCCCAGCCGAACACCAGGAGCGCGAGGAAACCCGACTCGAGGAAGAAGGCGAAGATCCCCTCTGCCGCGAGCGCGCTGCCGAAGACATCGCCGACGAACCGCGAGTACGTCGCCCAGTTCGTGCCGAACTCGAACTCCATCACGATGCCGGTCGCGACGCCGATCCCGAAGTTCAGCGCGAAGAGCCGCGTCCAGAATCGTGCCGCTCGCTCGAACCCCCGGTCGCCGGTTCGCAGCCACATGCCGTCGAGGTAGACGAGCACGATTCCCATGCCGATCGTCAGCGGCGGGAAGATGTAGTGGAACATCACGGTCAGCGCGAACTGGATCCGTGACAGGAGGACGACGTCCATGGGCACTCCGGGTTGGTCCGAAGAGTTGTCGCCCAGGCTCCGACTCCCCGCAACCGAGGGGAGCCCCCACTTGCCTTTTGGCGCGCGGTCTATCTCGCAGCGACCGCGCGCTTCTTGAACGTCACGCGTTCGCGGCGAACACCTCGTCGAGGACATCGACCATCAGGTCGACCTCGGCGTCGGTGATCCCGAAGTGCGGGGTGAAGCGAAGGGCGTTCTCGCCCCCGTGGATCACGCCCAGACCGAGCCTTCGGCACTGCTGCTCGAGGCCGTCGTTCCCGACGACGCGGACGTCGTCTCGAATGACCGACGCGCAGAGCAGTCCCGTTCCCTGGTTCCGGACGATGAGCGCGGGGTAACGCTCGCGCAGCTCCTCGAGCCGCCGAAGGATGTGCTCGCCCTGCGCGCGGACGTTCTTCTGCATCGACTCGTCGATCGCTTCGAGGACGGCGATACCGACCTCGAGCGCGCGCGGGTTCGTCGTCATCGTGTTGCCGTACGTCCCCGCGCGGAAGGCCGCGGCGGCGCGCGCGCTCAAGCCGAGCACGCTCAGCGGGTACTGCCCGGCGTTGAGGGCCTTCGAGTACGTCTCCAGATCGGGCTCCTGGCAGTCCTCGAAGCCGGGGTAGTCGACGATGCTCAGGTGACCCGTCGTCCGGAACCCGGCCTGGATCGAGTCGATGAGGAGCAGAGCGTCGTGCTCGAGCGTGAGGCGCCGCGCAGCGTCGTAGAACTCGCGCGTGCACGCGATGCCCGGGTTGCCCTCGCCCTGGACCGGCTCGAGCGCGAGGAGCTCGACGAAGTGGCCTTCCTCGGCGACGCGTCGGAACGCGGCCTCCAGCGCCGCCACGTCGTTCGGCGGCACCGTCACGAGGCCGCCCTCGTCGTGGTGGGACGCGAGGAGTCGGTGGTACGTGTCGCGCGAGGAGTCGCTGAGGTGCGCGGGGCGATCCGTGCGCCCGTGGAACGCGCCCTCCAGCGCCATGAACACCGGCCGCTTGCCGGCGTGCTTCCCGCCCGCGTCGGTCATGCGCTTCGCGTGCATGTCGCTGATGCGACACGCGAGCGTGACGGACTCCGATCCGCTGTTCAGGCACTGGAACGCCGCGAACGGACAACCACCTCGGGTCTCACCGATCGAGTCTCGCAGAGCTTCGACGAAGCGCGCCTGGCTGAAGCTCGGCGTCATGATGTTCGCCATCACCCACGGCCTCGACATCGCGTCCACGACCTTCTGCGGCGCGTGCCCGAGACCGAGCATGCCGTACCCGCCCGAGTCGTGGATCACCGCTCCGTGCGACGTGACGATCCACGGGCCGCGCGCGGCGAGCGCCACGTACGGGTTCACGGTCTCCGGCGTGTAGAAGTTGACGTAACCCGCCTGCAGGCGGCACGAGAGCTCGGCCTCGGACCCGGCCAGAGCGTCGCTCCACCGGCCGCGGAGTGCACGGTGGTTCGCAACGGCTTCCTCGATCGCGAGGACGAGGTCCGGATGATCCGCGAACGGCGCGAGGCGCGCGTCGCTCAGGCCCTGGGTCATCCGCGGTCCGCCGAAGTCGCGGAGCTCGAGCAGGCCGTGGGTCGTGTCGAGTTTCAAGGTGCGTCGGTGGTTCGGCGTGGATCGGGAGCGCGGGGCTCTCAGGGCCCAAAAATATCACGTCGGGACGCCCCGCGCTGCGCGGCGCCCCGGCGGCGCTTGGTCGCCCGGCGCCACCGGGATAGCCATCGTCACCGCGACACGGTGCCCTCGAGGGCTCCTGCCTCACTTCCCACGTAGCGCCCGAGACAGCCAGCCTGCGCCAGGGCTGGGACCGCACGAATCCACGGTCTCCAGCGCCTCCTCGTCGGGGCCATTGCATCAGAGCCAGACGCGTAGCCTGTCCTCGACCTCGTTCAGCAGCCGCTGGAGTGACCGGCGCGTGAAGTGCGCCTGCCGGAAGGTGATCTTCAGCCTGTCGACAGGTGGACCCGAAGCCGCATTCCTCCCGGGCTCTGCGGCTTCGGCGGAGACTCCTCCGGGGCGGGACCCGCCGCGGGAATGGGTGTCACGACGAGATCCCCGCTTCGAAGGGTCGTGCAGTCCGCCCCTCCGCACATGCCCACCGAATCCCCCTGGCAGGCCTTTCGCCAACCGATCCACGCCGAGAACCGCGACCACCTCGAGCGGCTGTGGTCCGAGCTCCCCTCGGCGCTACGCACGCCGACGCAGATGGTGGGCCGCCAGTGGGAGGGGTGCGCCGCCACGATCGGCGCCATGCCTCGCTGCGACTTCGGCTGCACGGCGTGCTACCTGTCGTCCGAAGCCAACGCGACTCCACCGCTCCCTCTCGAGGCCGTCCGCAAGCAGCTGCGTCAGATCCGCGAGAACGTCGGCCGGTGGGGGAACGTGCAGCTCACCGATGGCGAGCTCACCCTGCGAGATCCCGACGACGTCGTCGCGCTCGTCCGTGTGGCCCGTGACCTCGAGCTGATCCCGATGCTCATGACCCACGGCGACGCGTTTCGCTCCGACCCCTCGCTCCTCGAGCGGCTCGTGGTCGAGGGTGGGCTCACCGAGATGAGCGTCCACGTCGACACGACCCAGCGCGGACGGTCCGGTCGCGGTGTCGACGAGCTGGAGTCCTCGCTCCACCCGATCCGCGACGAGATCGCCGAACTCGTACGCGACCTCCGCCGGCGAACGGGTCACGAGCTCCGACTGGCTGCGACCGTCACGGTCACGCGCGCCAATCTCGCCGGGGTCACCGACGTCGTGCGCTGGACGCTCGCGAACGGCGACCTCTTCCGGGTGCTCTCGTTCCAGCCCGTCGCTGACGTCGGGCGGACGCGAGATCGATCGGGCGTATCGCGCGAGGAACTCTGGCGCGCAATCTCGGACGGACTTCGCGAGGACATGGACGAGCCGTCGAGCGCGTGGAACAGCGACCAGCTCTTCGGGCATCCGGGCTGTAGCCACGTGGTGATGGGCTCGGTCTGGTCCGAGCCGGGGCAGATCCCGCGCTTCGTGCCGCTGCGCGATCCGACCGACGCCCGCGCCGAGGACGACCTCGCCGCCTTCTTCGATCGCTTCGGAGGACTCTCTTTCCGCAGCGATGGACGCGCACTCGCGCTCGCTCGTGCGGCGGGAGTGTTCGTTGCGGCGCCGATCTTCTGGGTAAGCCGAGGTCCGCGGTGGCTGAGCTCGATCCTCCGTCGAGCGCGGAATGGTTCGAGTGCCCGCACGCTCACGCGGCTCATGACCGGGCGAGCGCGCTTCGACCCGCTCGCGATCGTCACCCATCACTTCATGGATCAGGCCGAGCTCGAGTCGCCGACGGGAGCCGAGCGGGAAGCGGCCTGTGTCTTCCGCGTCCCGATCGACGGCGAGCTCGTTTCGATGTGTCGCGTCAACGCGACCGACGTGCGCCGCCGCTTCTATGCCTCGCTGCGCGAGGAGTCGAACGTCCTGGCATGATTCGCGCACTCCTCGTGCTCCCGGCACTCGCCTCCTGCTCCGGGCTCGTACCGGCCCCCGACCTGCCGCTCGATGGCGTCGACCCCGAGGCGGCCTGGGCCTCGCATCTCGATCGTCACGTCGACGAGGGCGGGCGGATCGACTTCGCCGGCATGGAGACCGAGCGCGCGGACCTCGATCGATTCGTCGCCTGGATCGCAGAGCCGCGTGCCGACGACCGAGAAGGGGCTGCCGAGCTCGCCTATCTCATCAATGCGTACAACGCCCTGGCGATGTACGGGGTCCTCGACTCGGGGCGTCTACCGCGCGAGAAGATCCGATTCTTCTACCTGTGCGAGTTCCAGGAGGGAGGGCGTCGTATCTCGCTCTACGACCTCGAGAACGACGTCATCCGAGCGCTCGGGGAGCCGCGCATTCACTTCGCCCTCAACTGCATGGTCCGCTCGTGCCCTCGGCTTCCGCGCGTGCCCTTCCAGGCGGCGATCCTCGACGGCCAGCTCGAAGCGGCAGCCCGCGAGTTCTTCAATGACCCAAGGCACGTCCAGCTCGTGCCGGACGACGAGACCGTCCTCTTCTCGAAGATCCTCGACTGGTACGAAGAGGACTTCCTCGGTGCCGCACCGTCGCTCATCGCCTACGCCAATCGCTACCGGGACGAGCCGATCCCCGAGAGCTGGCGCGTGAGGTTCCTCGACTACGACTGGTCGCTCAACGAGACCGAGAGCGCGCCCTGACCTACCAGCCCGAGCTTCCCGGGGCGCCCTTGATGGGACCCGCGAGGTCGGGCGTCACCCAGCCGCCGTAGAAGCCGCCGGGCTGGGGAAGCGCGACGGCCTCGCCCACGAGGCAGCGATCCGCGACCGCCGGATGGAATGCCAGCATGCCCGCGACGGCCTGGAAGGGCGGCAGCGGCTCGGGGTAGCTCCACGCGACCTGACCGTACCGCCGTCCGTCGACCTCGGCGTCCCAGTACGCCGCCCGACCCTTCCATTCGCAGAAGGACGCGCCGCTCACCGGCCGAACGAGGTCGAGGTCGACGTCGTCGACGGGGAAGTAGTACGTCGGCGCGCTCGCGGTCTCGAAGATCCCAAAGCCGCGCTCCGTCTCGGCGACGACGCGGTCTGCGATCTCGACGATGAGCCGCTCGGCGATCGGCTCCAGGCGCGGCGGCCGCGGGAAGTCCCAGACCGACCGCTGGCCCGGACCCGGCTCGTCCGCGAAGGGCGGTCGCTCCTGTCCGCGCCAGCGCCACATGGCGCGGGCCCGCTCGAGGTCGCGGCGATTCACGGTCGACGACGCGCGTTCAGCCGAAGACCGCGCCGTACGCGTCTTCGTTGAATCCGACGACGACCGTCTTGCCGGAGCGCGCCGTCGGCGCCCGCAGGTTTCCCGTCGGTCCGAGCATCGCGTCGACGACCTCCTTCGCCGCGCTTCCGCCCTTGAACTCCTGGACCTTCTTGCCCTTCGCGACGATGACCTTGGAAGCCGCCTTCGCGAGCTCGGCCGCGTCGTCGCGTCCGAGCTTGGCGGATGCCATCACCTTCTCCTTGGGCTCGATCCCGTGTGCGTCCAGGAACTTGGACGCGCGAGTGCAGCCAGTTCAGCCGTTGCGGTGGTAGAGCCAGTCGAGCTTCTTGGCCATGGTTCGTCTCCTTCTCGTGAGGGGTCCGGGGTGGCCGAAGAGCTTGCGCGGGGAGGCGTCCCCTGTCGAGGTCTCATCCGCCGTCGCGTCAACTGGCCTCGTGCGCCTGCGACAATGCGATCGACGTATCCTCGTCTGACCATGAAGCCGATCACTGCGACACTCTTGACGTGCGCCTCACTCGCGAGCCCATCCGACTGGCCGTACTGGCTCGGCGCCGATCGCTCGCTCGTCGGTGACGGCTCGCCGCCGACCGAGTGGGGCGAGGAGAAGAACGTCGCGTGGAAGGTCCCCGTTCCCGGGCACGGACTCTCGTCTCCCGTCGTCGTCGGAGACACGATCTACCTCACGACCGCGGTCGTGACGGAGGCCGGCGTAGCGGCGGCGAAGACGTGGGCCGAGGAGGAGGCGAAGCGCGCGGAGGAAGAGACCGACACGGGCCGCCCGCGCATGGCGATGACGCCTCCGACCGAGCACGAGCTGCGCGTTCTCGCGCTCGATCTCGCAACGGGCGAGACGCGCTGGAGCCGGACGGCGGCAACGCTCACTCCCCACGAGGGCACCCACGCGGACGCGTCGTTCGCGACGCCGACGATCGCCGTGGACGGCGGACGCGTCCACGCTTCGTTCGGCTCGCTCGGGATCTTCACGTACGACGCAGATGGCGAGCTGCTGTGGAGCCACGACCTCGGCGACATGTCCGTCAGCGGCGCGTTCGGCGAGGGCACGTCGCCCGTACTCGCGAGCGGGAACCTCGTGATCCTCTGGAACCACGAGGGCGACTCGTTCCTCGTCGCGTTCGACGCAGAAACCGGCGACGAGGCGTGGCGAAGGCCGCGCGAGCGCGGGACGCTCTGGTCGTCGCCCGGCGTTGCGCGCGTCGGTGAGCGCGAGCTCGTCGTCGTGGTCGGCCCTTCGACGGTGGCGTACGACGCTGCGACGGGAGAGGTCGCCTGGTCGATCGGAGGCGACGGCTCGCCCACTGAGGAGCCGCGCGAGATTCCGCGCGGCGAGGGCGGCCCGATCGCCACGCCGATCGTATCCGGTGGGATGCTCTTCACCTCGATGGGTGGTCGGCGCGGCATGCTCGTCGGAGTCGACGTCGCGTCGGAGGCTGCGGACGAGGGCCTCGAGTCCGAGCGGATCGCGTGGAAGCACACCGGAGACACTCCGGGGATCACGACCCCCCTCGTGCTCGACGGGGTCCTCTACGTGATGAAGCGCGGCGGCGGCATGCTCGGCGCGTTCGACGCGGCGAGCGGAGAGGCGCACTACACCGCCGAGCGGCTCGACGCTGTCGCGAGGACGTACGCGTCGCTCGTCGCCGCGGGTGGACACGTCTACATCACCGGTCGGGACGGCGTGTTCGAGTTGGTCCGCGCCGGCGAGGCCTTCGAATCGGTTGCGGTCAATCGACTCGACGACCGCTTCGACGCGACGCCGGCGATCGTGGGGGATCGGCTGCTCCTGCGCGGGCACGATCACCTGTACTGCATCGCACGTCGATAGCCAGAAAGGCCCTCCAACGCGCGGGATGACCGCGCGTACGCACGACATGCATCTGCTGACCCTCGCGCCGCTCCTACTGCTCGTCACTCCGGGCGACGAACCCCCCTCGAAGCCGCCGAGTCCCGACGTCGCCGGGAAGGTCCATCGCTGGGAGAGTTCCGACGGCCTCGCCTTCGAGTACCGCGTCCCCAAGGACTACGACGCCGAGGTGGGCGCGAACATCACGTTCATCCTCCACGGTTCGAACCTCTCGCGTCGCTGGGGCTTCGCCAACCACGACGCCAAGACGTTCCGCCCCGACGACATCGTCGTCTCTCCGGACGGCACGACCTCGAACGGGAACGGAGGGTTCAACTTCCTCCAGGGGCGCGACGACCTCGAGCGACTGCACGCGCTGCACGACGAGCTGCGCGAGACGTTCAACGTGCGCGCGACGTACCTCTACGGACACAGCCAGGGTTCGTTCTTCTCGTTCTACTACGCCGGCGCGTACCCGGATGACGTCCAGGGTCTGGTGGGGCAGGCGAGCGGCGTCTGGATCGGGACGGAGGCCGGGAAGAAGCACCACCACCAGGCGGTCGTTCTGATGCACGGGACGAGCGATCCGGTCGTGCCCTACGGCCAGAGCGTCGGCGGTCTGACCTTCTACGAGGACGCGCGCTACCCGCACGCGCGGCTGCGGAGTCTCGACGGCTGGAACCACTGGCCGACGCAGCACCACACGAGTCAGCAGCTCGCTTGGTGCGAGGCGATGTCGACGGAGGATCCCGCTCGGATCGTCGCCGCGTTCGAGGACCTCGACGGAGTCGACGAGGCCCTCGACCCGGTCGCGTTCCGCGAGGTCGCCGAGCGCGTGCTCGCGCTGGAGGACGTGCCGTCGCGAACGCGCAAGGCGGCCGAGAAGGCCGTCGAGGAAGTCGACGAAGCAGCCGGCGATCACGCCGCGGCCATCGCGAAGTCGGTCGGCAAGAAGAACCGCGGTCGCAAGCTGGAGGACGCCGCGTGGGTCGGCCACGCCCCCCTCTACTTCCGACACTTCCGCGGAGTTCCTGCGTGCGACGAGCTCTTCGACGACTGGGAGTCGACGCTGAAGGCCCACGACAAGGTCGCGAAGAAGATCGGCCGGTCGTTCTGGGACGACCTGGAGGGCGACCCGGCGGACGCCTTCGACGCCGGGCTGGAGCTGGTCGAGGGTGCGTTCATGCGCCGGGCGACCCAGGACGACGAGTTCCTCACCAAGCTCGAAGAGCTCGCGGACGACGCGAAGGACAACGGAATCGGGCGCAAGCAACAAAAGGCGTACGACGAGGCCGTTCCGGTGCTTCGCTCGGCGATCGAGAAGGGCCAGAAAGCGTTCGAGAAGGTCGACCGGCGATACCGTTGAGGGGACGCGGGCTACTCTCTGGCCCCCGTCGACCGGGGTATCACGCCATGAGACAGCTCCTCCTCCTCCTCTCTCTCCTCGTCGCTCCCGTCGCCGCCCAGGCCGATCCGCCGAAGCAGGGCTCGACTCCCCAGGACACTCCCCGGAGCGCCCAGGGATCGCGCGGCGGCGCCGCGCCCTCGGACGACGCGTTCGAGATGGGCTCGCCGCCCCAGCTCGCCGACGGGCTGACCGAGGAGGACATGTGGCCCGCCGCGACGGCCGAGGGCTGGAAGAAGCCGGTCCTCGTCAAGTGGCAGCGCAGCTTCGAGGATGCGCTCAGCGTGGCGAACGCCGAGAACCGTCCTCTCCTCGTCGCGGTCAACATGGACGGCGAGATCGCGAGCGAGCACTTCGCCGGCATCCGCTATCGCGATCCGACGACCTCACGGCTGATGTCTCGCTACTCGTGCGTGATCGCGTCCGTGTACCGGCACACGCCGCGCGACTACGACGAAGAGGGCCGTCGCATTCCGTGCCCGAGGTTCGGGACGGTGACGTGCGGCGAGCACATCCAGGCCGAGCGCGAGCTGTACGCGAAGTACTTCGACGGGCGGCGGATCTCGCCGCGTCACATCGTCATCGACCCGCGCGACCAGAGCGAGACGCTCGACGTCTACTTCTCGTGGGACACGCAGACGGTCTTCACGACGTTCGAGAAGGGCGTCGAGGGCTGGCCCGAGCCCGAGGAGTCGAGGGAGAAGACGCTGGAGGGTCGCGCGCAGAGCGCGGACGTCGCGGACCGCGAAGAGCTCGAGCGCGTTTACGCTACGAGCGACGTCACGGTGAAGCGCGAGATCCTGCGGACGCTGGCCGAGAAGCGCGTCGTCGACCAGGTCGAGGTCCTGCGGGAAGCGATCTTCGGGCTCGACCTGGAGCTCGCGAGGCTCGCCCGCCGCGCGCTCGCCGAGTGTGAGACCGACGGCGCGCTCGACCTGATGGCCGAGGCGCTCAAGGTGCCGCTCGACGAGAGCGAGAGGCAGATGCTGCTCGACGCCGTCGTGCGTCTCTCCGCGACCTCGCCGCGCGCGCGGACGCTCGCGGCGCTCCACAGCGGACTCGGGAGCGACTCGTCGTTCGTCGATCCGACGCTCGTTGCAGCGCGGGAGGGCTACGAGACCTCACGCGACGCGCGCGGCGGGAACGCGGCCGTCCTGAGCGGCGCGTCGGTGACCGAGCCGAGCGGACCCGACGAGCTCCTCGAACTTGCGGAAGCGCTCGTCGCGCAGGCGTACGCGGAGTCCAACCCGCCGCTTGCAACGCTGCTGTTCCGGGACGCGAAGCGGGCTGCGCAGGACGCCAAGGCGGCCGGCGCCGAGGGCCCTCGGCTCGACGGCATCCTCGCGGTCGTCGCGTCGAGGCTCGGCGAACGCGGAGCCGCTCGCGACCGAGCCGTCGCTGCGGTCGAGGGCGGACTGCTCCGGTCCGACGACGGCGAGTTCGCGCTCGACGATCGCGCGCGCGCCGAGGTCCTGCGCCAGTTCGTCGATGCGCGTCGCTCGGCCATCCGCCGGGCCTACCGCGGAACGGGCGAGTGGCCGCCCCAGTGGCTCGCCGACATCGGCGCCGCCTACGAGCCGCTCCGCGCGAGCGGGCAGGTGACCGAGATCGACCTCGTGCGTCAGCAGGACTTCCTGCGCTGGGTCGGTGCCTCCGCGCGCGCGGACGAGCTGCTCGAGTGGGGCCTCGCCCGGTTCCCCGACTCGGGCGCGCTGCACGAGCGGCTTCGCTCGTGGCTCCTCTGGAAGGGAGGACCGGCGGCGCTCGAGGACGACTACCGAAGTCGCATGACCACCGAGCTCGCCGGCCTCGCCGGACCGCAGACGCAGATCGCCTGGTTCTCGGCCTACGCGTCGCTCGTCGCCGCGGAGCAGTACCGGCGCCGCAGCGAGTTCGGCGCAGCGCTCGAGGCCTACGACCGCTCCGTCCGCAACTTCCGCCTCAACGTCGAGAGCTTCCCCGACAGCGAAGACACGACGCAGCACTACGTCGCGCTCGCCCTCGCAGGCAAGTCGCGCGTACTCTTGGAGCAGGGCGACCTCGCGAATGCGACCGACGCGCTCGAACGCGCTCTGTCCACGCGACCCGACTCGGCCGCCTCGCTCGACGGACTCGGGATCACGCCGATCGCGACGGCCAAGATGCTGCGCTCGAAGCTCGAGATAGAGGGCGACGCCGCGGGAGCTGCGAAGGTCCAGGCGGCGCTCGACGCGCTCGATCCGGAGCTCCTGGAGCCGCCGCCCTCCGAGCAGCGCGTGGGCCGACGGGGTCGTCAGGGCGGCCGTTAGCCCGGAGTATTCATGCACTCGCGTCCCCAGCACGCGCAGAATGCGCCCTGGCGGCGTCAGACGATGGCCTTCGGCCATCGCCGGCTTCGCCGGTTCGCTCGCAGATTGCTCGACGGGGCTACGGCCCCGCCTCCGCATCTGCTCGCGAATCTTCCTCCCCCGCGCGCATTCTGCGCGCACTGGGAACGCGAGTGCATGAATACTCCGGGTTAGAGGCCGATCCGCGGGCGACGGACTACGCGTCGATGACGTCGACCTCGTAGCCCTTGATCTCGGCATCGCGGGTCACGATCGCGAGGCGCTCGATCCGCGCCTGCGCGACCAGCATTCGATCGAACGGATCTCGGTGGCGCAGGGGGAGATCTGCGACCGCCAGGGCGTGGTCGATCCGAACGTCGAGCACCTCCATGTGCTCGGCTTCGAGCACCTCGGGGAGGTTGCTCGGGAACTCCAGGCGACCGAGCGCGCGCTTGATCGCGAGTTCCCAGACGGTCGCCGCGCTGACGTAGATCGCGTTCCGCCCGCGGCTGACGATGTCCCGCGCCTCGTCCGACATTCGCGCCGGGTCGGCGAGCCAGTCCAGCAGGACGTGGGCGTCGAGCAGGTAGCCCCTCACGTCGGGAGGGCTCCGCTCGGGTCGGCGCCGAGCGGTCCGGCCACGTCGGGGGGGAGGGGCGCGTCGAAGTCGTCGCCGACCCGGACGAGGCCCTTCCACTGCCCCCCGGACCGGGATCGGTCCTCCTCCTGGTACGGCACGAGTCTCGCGATCGGGCGACCCGAGCGCGCGATGATGATCTCCTCGCCGCGGGCCGCCCGGTCGAGCAGCTGCGAGAGGCGCGACTTGGCGTCATGTGTGTTCACGATCTCCACAGGTCGGACTTAGTCCGGCTAGTTCACTCTGTCAAGTGGCTGTGGAGTCGAGACGAACGGCACCGCCGCAGGTTGCGGCCGGCGGGGTCCCGAGACGGCGAATCCCCGTGCCCCGCCGTCACCTCACGAGTGCAGGAGCTCCTTGGGCTCCGTGTCCCGCGCCTTCACGCCGAACAGGTCCTCGTGCACGTCGATGACCGCCGTCTGTCCCGGTCGGACCTCGTCGCGCAGGATCGCCTCGGCGAGGACGTTCTGGACGTTCTTCTGCAGCACGCGCTTCAGCGGGCGCGCGCCGAACTCGGGGTCGTAGCCCAGCTCGGCGAGACGCTCGACGGCCTCTTCGGTCACCTCGAGGACGATGTCGCGGTCGGCGAGCTGCTTGCGCAGTCGCTCGAGCTGGACGTCGACGATCGACCGGATCTGCTCCTTCTTCAGCGGCTGGAAGACGAGGACCTCGTCCAGTCGGTTGACGAACTCGGGCCGGAAGAACTCCTTGACGGAGTCCTCGCTCCGGAGGTTGCTCGTCATGAGGACGAGCGTCTGCGTGAAGTCCACCGTTCGACCCTGACCGTCCGTGAGGCGGCCGTCGTCGAGCAGCTGCAAGAGGATGTTGAACACGTCCGGGTGCGCCTTCTCGACCTCGTCGAGCAGGATGACGCTGTGCGGCTTGCGGCGCACGGCTTCGGTCAGCACACCGCCTTCCTCGTAGCCGACGTAGCCCGGAGGCGCGCCGACGAGGCGGCTCACGGCGTGCTTCTCCATGAACTCGCTCATGTCGATGCGAACCATGTTGCGCTCGTCGTCGAACAGGAACTCCGCGACCGCCTTCGCCGTCTCGGTCTTGCCGACGCCGGTCGGGCCGAGCATCAGGAACGCGCCCAGCGGACGTGACTCCTCGACGAGGCCGGCCCGGGCGCGGCGCACGGACTGGCTGATCGCCTCCAGCGCCTCGTCCTGACCGACGACTCGCGAGCGCAGTCCCTCCTCCATGTGGAGGAGCTTCTGACGCTCCGTCTCGAGCAGCTTGTCGGCCGGGATCCCCGTCCAGCGCGCGATGACCTTCGCGATCATCTCGTCGTCGACGGCCTCGGGCAGGAGTGCGCCCTCGGACTGGACGCGCTCGAGCTCCTCGGACGCGGACTCGATGTTCTGCTGGATCTCCGGGATCTCGCCGTAGCGGATCTGGCCCACGCGCTCGAAGTCACCGGCGCGCTCCTCGCGCTCGGCCTCTGCCTTCAGCTCCTCGAGCAGCGCCTTGCCTGCGCGAATCGACTGGATGAGGTCCTTCTCGGTCGTCCAGCGCGTACGCAGGGCGCTCGCGCGCTCCTTGAGATCGGCGAGCTCCTCGTCGATCGCGCTGATCCGACTCGCGTTGGTCCTCGCGTCCTCGGAGGCGAGGGCACCCTTCTCGATCTCGAGCTGGCGCTGCCTCCGCTCGATCTCGTCGAGCTCCGGCGGCAGCGAGTCGATCGCCGTGCGCAGCTGCGCCGCGGCTTCGTCGACGCAGTCGATCGCCTTGTCCGGCATGAACCGGTCGGTGATGTGGCGGTCGGCGAGACGCGACGCGGCCACGAGGGCACTGTCGAGGATCCGCACACCGTGGTGGATCTCGTAGCGCTCCTTGAGACCGCGCAGGATCGCGATCGTGTCGTCGACGTTCGGCTCGTCGATCATCACCGGCATGAACCGGCGCTCGAGCGCGGCGTCCTTCTCGATGTACTTCCGGTACTCGTCGAGCGTCGTCGCGCCGATGCAGTGCAGCTCGCCGCGCGCGAGCGCGGGCTTGAGCATGTTCGCCGCGTCGACGGCACCCTCGGCGCCGCCGGCCCCGACGAGCGTGTGGAGCTCGTCGATGAACAGGATGATCTCGCCCTCGGCGGCCGCGATCTCCTCGAGCACTGCCTTCAGCCGCTCCTCGAACTCACCGCGGTACTTCGCGCCTGCGAG
>JBCCSK010000134.1:0-13999 GCA_039200205.1 Planctomycetota bacterium | reverse complement strand
GCGTCCGCGTGACCCTGGCGCCTCCGGCGCCAGGGTCACGCGGACGCGCCAAACCGGGTTAGGGTCGCTCTCTCATCGCGGCGGACGCGCCAAACCGGGTTGCGGTCGCTCTCTCCTCGCCTCGGAACGGAAAGAGGAGAGGGCTGGCCGAGAGTGACAGCGCGACCTCGAGCGTCACGAGCACCTCGACCGCGCCAATGCTGCCGCACGATCCAGGCGCCGGCCGCGTGGGCGACGCCCGTCCGGAACAGGCCCTCACCCACGACGAAAAGGGCGGCGATCAGCACCACGACGCTGTCCCCGAGGTCCGCAATGGCCTGTTAAGCGTCGATCTGCCCGCCCGCGACCAGGGCGACGGTTGCGAGGATGGCGACGAGGTCCAGCCGCAGTCTCTCGGAGACGAAGAGCGCGATCGCGGTCCCCAGTGCGGCGAAGACATAGAGGACGTCGAGGTCATAAGGGAGGCGTGGCGGCAGCGCGCAGCTTGACCCTCCGTTCAGGGACCTCGGCATCGCTATGCTCGGGAATCCGCACGCTGCGCGCCCGCTGGCGCCGATAGAAGCCCTTGCACGCCCCGCAAGGTGCCAACCGCCTCCCGATGTCACCCATCTCATCGCTCCGCAACGACCTGCCGGCGTCGATCGTCGTCTTCTTCGTCGCGGTACCTCTGTGCCTCGGGATCGCGCTCGCGAGCGACGCCCCACTCGTGTCGGGGCTCGTCGCCGGGATCGTCGGCGGCATCGTCGTCGGATCGATCAGCGGGTCCGCGCTCGGCGTCTCGGGGCCGGCGGCGGGACTCGCCGTCATCGTCCTGACGGCGATCGACGACCTGAAGAGCTTCGAGCTGTTCCTGGTCGCCGTCGTGATCGGCGGCGTGGTCCAGCTCGTGCTGGGCCTCGCCCGCGCCGGCGTGCTCGGCTACTTCTTCCCGTCGTCCGTCATCAAGGGAATGCTGTCGGGCATCGGGATCATCATCATCCTGAAGCAGATCCCGCACGCGCTCGGGCACGACACCGACCCCGAGGGCGAGCTGCAGTTCGCGCAGCCCGACGGCGACACGACGTTCACCGCGATCGCCAGCACCTTCGACGACCTGTCCCTCGCCGCGATCATCGTCTCGAGCGTCGCGCTCGCGATCCTGATCCTGTGGGAGACGGTGCTGATGAAGCGCGGGAGGATCTTCAAGCTCATCCAGGGGCCGCTCGTCGCCGTCGCCTTCGGGATCCTCTACGAGGTGCTGACGACGCGCTTCGCGCCCGACCTCGCCCTGTCGCGCGAGCACCTCGTCAGCGTTCCGGTGACCGACAGCATCGGCGCGTTCGCGGCGGAGCTCTCGCGTCCGGACTGGTCCGGCCTCTCGAATTCGGCCGTTTGGGTCACGGGCGTGACGATCGCGGTGGTCGCGAGCCTCGAGACGCTCCTGTGCGTCGAGGCGACCGACAAGCTCGATCCCGAGAAGCGCGTCACGCCCACCAACCGCGAGCTCGTCGCCCAGGGCGTTGGCAACATGACGTCGGGCTTCATGGGCGGTCTCCCGGTCACCCAGGTCATCGTGCGGAGCTCGGCGAACATCCAGTCCGGTGGACGAACGAAGACGTCGGCGATCCTGCACGGGGTCTTCCTGCTCGTCTTCGTGCTCGCGCTGCCCGAGGTCCTGAACCTCGTACCGCTCGCGGCGCTCGCGGCGATCCTGCTCGTCGTCGGCTACAAGCTCGCCCGACCCGCCCTGTTCGCCGATATGTACTCGAAGGGGATGGCGCAGTTCGTGCCCTTCATCACGACGATCGTCGGCATCGTCTTCACGGATCTCCTCACCGGGATCGCGCTCGGCATGGCGGTGGCGATCTTCGTGATCCTGCGCAACCACTACCTGAACTCGCACTTCCTGCACATCAAGGAACACGAGGCCAATGGCGGGCCGTCCCAGATCACGATGGAGCTCGCCGAGGAGGTCACGTTCCTCAACAAGGGCGCGCTCATCAAGGAGCTCGACGCGATCCCCGACGGCTCGTTCGTCCGGATCGACGCCTCGAAGACGTACCAGATGGACCTCGACGTCCTCGAGATCTTCGCGGCCTTCGCGCAGAGCGCGGAGCGCCGCGGCATCACGGTCGAGACGATCGGCGACTTCACGCCTTCGTCGGGCGGCCGCCGCCGCCGACCGAGCACGAGCTCCGGCGGCGAGCCCGTTCCCCAGCGCTGACGTCGACTCGTTCCTCCACGAACCCCCCGCGCGATGACTCCGCAATCCAACGAGAGCCAGAAGGAGACCACGCCCGGACGAGCGCTCGAGCTGCTCGTCGAGGGCAACCGGCGCTTCGTCGCCCAGGCGCCGCTGCAGCGCGACGCGCTGGCGGCAATCGCCGAGACCAAGGGAGGCCAGGCGCCGTTCGCGGCGGTCCTTTCCTGCATCGACTCGCGCGTGCCCGTCGAGATGGTGTTCGACCAGGGGATCGGCGACGTCTTCAGCGCGCGAATCGCGGGCAACTTCGTCAACGACGACCTGCTCGGCAGCATCGAGTTCGCCACGAAGGTCGCCGGTTCGAAGCTCGTCGTCGTGCTCGGCCACACGAGCTGCGGCGCCGTGAAGGGCGCGGTCGACGACGTGCGCATGGGGCACCTGACGCGGATGCTCGCGCACATCCGTCCGGCGGTCGACGCCGTCGACGATCCGACCGATCCCGCGCTGCGCGTCTCGTCGAACGCCTCGTTCGTGGACGACGTCGTCGTCAAGAACGTCGACCTCTCGGTCCAGGCGATCCGGGAGCGCAGTCCGCTCCTGCGTGAACAGGAAGCGGACGGCGAGATCCTGATCGTCGGGGCCGTTTACGACGTTGCGACGGGCGGGGTGGACTTCCGGAGGTAGAGGTCATCTGCCGCCGGTATTCAGGCGATTCCCCTACGCACAGGGCGGCCCCAGACCTAAGAGAGGGGCGCGCGACAGCCGACCGCTCTGAGTGGCCGGCTGTCGTGCAATCATCAGTGCCCGCTTCGCCGTCCGGGCCCGTTCGGCCATGGCCGAACCGAGGACCGAACTGATCCACCCGTCGATGACGAACGCCGCAGAAGAATTCGCCCAGCCCCAGGCTGTCCCCGTTCCGGTCCCCGCCAAGACTCCGGCGAGGAAACCGCACCTCACGCCGTTCCGGCGCCTCATGGCGCTGGTGCGGCCAGAGCTGCCCGACATCCTCGCCGTAATCGCCTTCGGCATCACGATCGGGATCCTTTTGCTCGCGACGCCGATCGCGGTGCAGGCGCTCGTGAACTCGGTCGCGCTCGGCGGGCTGATGCAGCCGCTCTTCGTGATCGCGGCGCTCCTGCTCCTCGCGCTCACCGTCGCGGCCGCGTTCGTCGGCGTACAGACGTGGACGGTCGAGCTCCTGCAGCGACGCCTGTTCGTGCGCATGGTCGCGGACCTGTCCGCGCGCCTTCCGCGCGTCAAGCTGGAGGCGTACGACGACGGTCACGGACCCGAGCTCGTCAACCGCTTCTTCGACGTCATCACGATCCAGAAGGCGGCGCCGGAGCTCCTCATCCGCGCGCTCGGCACGGCGCTCAGCATCTTCGTCGGCCTGTCGGTGCTGGCGTTCTACCACCCTCTGCTGTTCGCCTTCGACGTCATCCTCGTCGCGGTGATCGTGATCATCGTGCTCGGGCCCATCCGACGCGGTGAACGCACCGCGATCAACGAGAGCAGCGCGAAGTACGCGATGGTCGCGTGGATGGAGGAGATCGCGCGCAGCCCGTTCACGTTCCGCTCGGGCGGCGCGAGGAACTGGATCGAAGAGCGGTCCGGCGCGCTCGCGCGCGACTGGGTCGACGCGAGGCGAGCGCACTTCCGGGTGCTCTTCAGCCAGGTGCTCGGCGCGCTCACGCTCCAGGTCATCGCGAGCGTCGCGCTGCTCGGCATCGGCGGCCTGCTCGTCATCCAGGGCAGCCTCACGCTCGGCCAGCTCGTCGCCGCCGAGATCATCGTGACGGCCGTCGTCGCGTCCGTCGCGAAGATGGGCAAGCACCTGGAGACGTGGTACGACGTCATGGCCGCCGTCTCCAAAGTTGGCGCGCTGCTCGACGTGCCGATCGACACGGCCCAGGGCGAGGAGTGCGCGCCGCGGCCGCCGAAGGGCTCGTCCCTGGAGCTCGCCGACATCTCGTGGCGCGGGACGCGCGACCATGCGCTCTTCGCAGGCGTCGACCTGCAGGTCGCTCCCGGCGAGCGGATCGGCGTCACGGGCCCGACGGGCTCGGGCAAGTCCGCCCTCGTCGAGCTGCTCTGGCGCATGCGTGCACCCGCGAGCGGCGCGATCCGCCTCGACGGCCGCGATCTACGCGACCTGAGCGGCGACGAGATGCGATCCGAGATCGCCGCCGTCGCCCCGGTCGAGGTCGTGCACGGCACCGTCCGCGAGAACGTGAACCTGCGACGCGAGTCGGTCACCGGGGACGACGTCCGCCGGGCGATCGCGAACGTCGGGCTCGACGACACGGTCAACGAGCTTCCGGACGGCCTCGAGACCGTCCTTCATCCTCACGCGAGGACGCTCTCCGAGGGTGAGCTGCGCCAGCTCATGCTCGCCCGCGCGATCGCGAGCGGCCCCGGACTCCTCGCCGTCGACGCGCACTTCGACCGCTCGGCAGCCGACGACCGCGACCGTATCTTCGACATCCTGTTCGACGATGCGCGTCCCTGGACCCTCGTCGTCGTCTCGAACCTCCCCGAGGTTCTCGAGCGCTGCGACCGCGTCCTCAAGCTCCATCCGAACCGTCCCGCCGAAGTCGTGACGTTCAACCGAACGAACTCGGAGGACTGACCCCGAACCCATGGACACTCTCGCTCCGACGACGATTCAATCGCTCGACCTTTCCGCCAAGGAAGAGGTCGGACACTCCCACGCCGGCCGCATTCTCGCGATCGCGGTGGCAGGGATCCTCGTGATCCTTCCGATCGTGCTCGTGTTCGTGCAGTGGCAGCAGAACGTGCCGGGTGCCGGCTACGTCTCCGCCGTCGATCCGCTCGACCGGGCCCGGACCATCCCCGCACCGGTGCAGGGACGGCTCGTGAAGCTGCACGTCCAGGAAGGCGCGCGCGTCCGCGAGGGCGACATCCTCGTGGAGATGGCCGACCTCGATCCGAACTTCTCGGATCGCCTCAAGCAGCGACTCGACTTCGCTCGCGACGAGCTTGCAAGGGCGCACGATACGCTCGAATCGCTCGACCGACAGCTGATCCAGCTGGAGGAGGAGCGCGCCGCCGCCGTCAAGGTTGCACAGGCCGAGCTCAAGGCCGCGATCGACAAGGTACGCGAGGCGCGCGGGAAGCTCCGCGGAGAGGAAGCCCGGCTGGCCCAGCTCAAGCCCAACTACGACCGCACCAAGCGCCTCCACGAGAAGGGAACCAAGTCGGAGCTCGAGCTCCAGATCGCCGAGGCGGCGTACGAGTCGGCGAAGGCAGACGTCGCCGCCGCTAATGCGACCGTCGATGTGGCCCTCAGTGACGAGGAAGCCAAGGCCGAGAAGATCACCCAGGTCGGCGCCGACAAGCTGGCGCGGATCGACCAGCTGAAGGCCGATATCCAGGAAGCCGGAGGCAAGCTGAACCAGGTCAAGGCCAAGGTCACGGAGGCCGAGACCGACTTCGATCGTCAGTCGACGCAGAAGGTCCGCGCCCCGCGCGATGGAACGGTGCTCCTGATCCACGGCGCGAACAACTCGGACCTCATCGACCGCGGCGCTCCGCTCATCGAGTTCGTCCCAGACGTCGACGAGCTCGCCGTCGAGTTCTGGATGCGCGGCATCGATGCGCCCCTGGTCTCGCCGGGTCGCAAGGCGCGCCTCCAGTTCGAGGGCTGGCCCGCCGTCCAGTTCGCCGGCTGGCCGTCCGTGGCCGTTGGCACCTTCGGTGGCATCGTGCTCTTCAGCGACGCCCAGGCCCGCCCCGACGGCAAGGTCCGGGTGCTGATCGCACCCGACCCCGACGACGAGCCCTGGCCGGACCCCCCCTTCCTGCGCCAGGGCGTCCGGACCAACGGCTGGGTCCAGCTGGAGACCGTCAGCGTCGGCTACGAGATCTGGCGTCAGCTGAACGCATTCCCCCCGACGATCCAGACGGTGCCGACGTCTGCCGATGGGGGGGGTATGAACTCCAAGGGCACGAACGGCAACGGGAAGAAGGGAGAGAGCCCGTGAGGGAGAGCGTCCCCGCGCTCGCGATCCTCAGTGCCACTCTTCTCGTCGTCGGCTGCGGTTCCTCGGGACCGCGGCCGGTGCCGACGTTGGCACGCCCGGATTCCGAGACGCTCGATCGACTCCGCGTCGACGAAACGAAGCGTGAGATGCCCGCAGTCAAGGTCATTGCGATGCCGAAGGGCGAGGCCGGTGAAGCGCCGACCGAGTCCGACCCCGGCGACGTCCTGACCTTCGAGGTCCTACTGCGGTCGGTGGAGGAGCAGTTTCCGCTCGTCCTCGCGGCCCTGGAGGAAGTCCAGATTGCGGCGGGTGAGCAGCTCTCCGCGCAGGGCAACTTCGACCTCCAGATCGGCGCGGGCGCCGACTTCGGACTGCAGGGCTTCTACGAGAACGAGCGCGGCGGCGTGTTCCTGGAGCAGCCGACGACCCTCGGCGGCGCCACGTTCTTCGGCGGGTACAAGCTCGGCCAGGGCGACTTTCCCATCTGGGAAGGGGACCGCCGGACGAACGAGGACGGCGAATTCAGCGCCGGCGTGAACCTGCCGCTCCTGCGCGGTCGCGAGATCGACGCTCGCCGCCTCGCCCTGTGGCAGGCCCGGATCAATCAGGCCCAGGCCCAGCCGATCGTCATTCGCAGTCGCCTCGACGCGACGCTCAAGGCGGCGACCGCGTACTGGAAGTGGGTCGCGGCGGGTCAGAAGCTCAAGATCGCCGAGGGCTTGCTCGCGCTCGCCGAGGACCGTCAGCAGGGCATCGACGACTTCGTCGCCGAGGGCGAGTTCGCTCCTATTGTCTCGACCGACAACCAGCGACTGCTGGCCGATCGCCGAGCGATCGTCTTCCAGAGCGAACGAGACCTCCAGGAGGCCGCGATCGCGCTGTCGCTCTTCTGGCGCGCGTCCGACGGCGCACCGCGCATCCCGTCGCGAGCGCAGCTCCCGCCGGGGCTCCCGACTCCGCAGGACCCTGCGCTGTTCGTCCGCGAGGGCGACGTCGAGCTCGCGCTGAGCCAGCGGCCCGAGGTGCGCGCGCTCGAGCTCGAGCTGGAGAGCATCCAGCTCGACGTCCAGAAGACGGAGAACGACCTGCTGCCGCTCCTCGACGTCGCGGTGGCGGCCTCACAGGACTACGGCGACGCCGTCTCGGATCCCGACGACAAGGGGCCGTTCGAGTTCGACGCGTTCGTGCGCTTCGACCTTCCACTGCAGCGACGCGCCGCACGCGGCCGCCTACAGTCGCTCGCGGGCAAGGAGATCCAGACCGAACGGAAGCTCCAGCTCACGCGGGACACCGTCGTTGCCCAGGTCCGCGACGCCGAGTCGGCCCTGCGGCAGACCTGGCTGATTCTTGACCAGTCACGCATCAACGTTCGACTGGCCGGTGCGATGGAGGAGGCGGAACGCATTGAGCTCTTCGAGGGCGAGAGCAACCTCCTGCTCGTCAACATCCGCGAGCAGGACACAGCTCGCGCTGAGGCCGATCTGGTCGACGTCATCGCCGAGCACTTCCGCTCGCTCGCCGTGTACCGCGCGCGCCTCGGCGTCCCGTACGACGAAGTCCTCCGCGTGCCGCCGCCGCCGCCCCAGGAGCAGTGAACGGCCTTCGCGGCTCTCGATCTGGGCCAGCGGTCCACCGCGCTCGGTCCGCCAGGGAGCGGTAGCATTGCGCGCATGCGCATCGTGTTCGCCGAGTTCCGGTCGTTCCTGGCCGAGCGCGTCCTGGCCTGGCTCCTCCCGATGATCGTCGTCTTCGGGACGCTGGTCTGGCTCGCGTGGAAGCAGCACGCCGCGCCCGCGTCGCCGTTCACCTACGAGGTGTACTGACCGTGGCGCGGCCGGCCCACGCGCTCAAGACCGTCGCATTCGCGCTGGCGCCGACCGCGCTCGCGCTCGCGGCGCTGGAGGGTGGTCTGGCGCTGTTCGGGCTCGGAACGCGCGAGCAGAACGTCTGGCGAGGCTTCGACCCCTCGGCGCAGTACATCGTCGAGGTGCCCGAGCGCGCCGGGTACCACCGCACTCAGATCTTCGAGGGGCGCATGCCGGAGGTCGTCGTGCCTCCGCGCTCGGAGCGGCGCCGCGTCCTGCTCTTCGGGGGCTCGAACACCGGCGCCTTCCCAGGGCACGACCTCGCGGTCGACATCTACGAGCGCGCTCCCGAGGGCACGCCCCCGCCGGAGGTCTTCAACTTCGGCCGCGCGGGCTACGGCAGCTCGCGCGTCGCGATCCTCTTCGAGCAGGCGATGGTCCTCGAGCCGGACGTCGTCGTCCTCTACTCCGGCCACAACGAGTTCGTCGAGGCGGGCTTCCTCCAGCAGCTCGACCAGGAGTGGACCGGAGCGATCGGCGCGGCGGTCGAGGCGGCCTCGCACCTGCGCACCTACAACGTGCTCGTCGACGGTTTCGCCCCCGCCGACGGCGGCCTCGCGCGACGCTCGGCCAAGCCCGAGGAGGTGCGGCTGGAATTCACCCGCTTCGACGGCCAGACGTACGACGAGACGCTGGCGCGGTTCGAGCAGTACGAGCGCAACCTGGAGGACATGTGCAGGCTCGGGATCGAGTCTGGCGCGACCGTCATCCTCTGCACGGTCGTCGGCAACGATCTGTCCGCGCCATTCTTCAGCACGCCGCCGGATTCGCTCTCCGAGGCGGACGTCGCCGAGATCGAGCGGCTAGAGCGCGAGGTCGTCGAGCTGATGCCGCCTTCGTTCGGCCTCATCGCGGGTGTCGACGTCCTCGCCCGGCCGCGCGGCGACGTGTGGACGCGCCGCCGCGACGACCCGCGCGACCTTCCCGATGACGCCGAGGTCCCCGCGCTGCGCGAGCTGGAGGGGCGCATGGGCGAGACGAACTGGTGGCCCCACCCGCGCGTGTGGGGGGACGGCGTCTCCGAGTACCTGGCCGCGCTCTCGGACTTCCACCACGGACGCATCGACGACGAGGACCGGGCGCGGCTCGACGAGGCGAGCACCCGGCTGGAGCGCATCGTCGAGCTCTGCCCGGACCACGCGATCAGTCTCTTCCGCCTCGGCCTGATCGCGCTCCTCGACGGAGACGTCGAGCGAGGGCGCGAGCTCATCCTCCTGGCCGGCCGCTACGACCGCGTCCCGCGGCACGGAAACGATCTCACGAACGGGATCGTCCGCGACGTCGCCGCAAGGGTGCCGGGCGTCCACCTGCTCGACCTCGCTCGCAGCTACCGCGAGCGCTCACCTGACGGGCTCGTGGGCTTCGAGCTCATGCAGGACACCTGCCACTTCCACACGGCGTACTACACCGTCCTGGTCGAGGACATCGCCGACTTCCTGGACTCTCTGGAGTAGCAGCGGTCGCGGCCGCGCGTCGGATACACCGCGCCGGCCGCAACCCATGGGATCGTCGCTCGTCGGAGCCTCCGGACGGGGAGATGCCGCGGTCTGCGGCGGCCCGCGGTGAGGAGCGGTCCCGGCGGTCGCAGTGGCTCGAGGGCCGCGCGACGCTCGTGGCCTGGCGTCGACCCGTTCCCGCGCGCGAGTGGGCAGCGGCGCAGCGCGGTGGGACCGGCCCGTCGGGACAGGGGAGATGTCCTGGCGGGCCGCCCTTTTTCCTCAGCGCTTGCCCTGGGATTCCTCAGCGACCGCCTCGGACGAGCGCGACCGCGACGCCGCCCAGCACGAGGGCGCTGGCCGCGACGAGCCGCGGCGTGATCGCCTCGCCCAGCCAGATCACACCGCCCACCGCCGCGATGACCGGAACGGTCAGCTGGACGATCGCAGCGCTCGTCCGCGTATGTCCGCGCAGCGCGGTGTACCAGACCGCGTAGCCGAGCCCCGACGTGATCGCACCCGACGTCAGCGCCAGCGCGACGCCGCGCGTCGTCCAGGTGCGGTCGGCGAAGGCGAGGGCGAGCGCCGCCAGCGGAACGCACATCGCGAAGTTGAGCGCGGTCATGCGCACCGGACGCGCCGCGCCGCGCCCCTTCAGGCTGTACACGCCCCAGGCAACGCCTGCGATCGCCATCAGCAGGGCTCCGACCGGATCCGGTGGACTCGACGCCAGAGCGTCGCCAGTGGGCGCGACGAGCAGGATGACTCCAAGCGCCGCCGCCGCCATCCCCACGGCGCGGGGAGCGGTCATTCGCTCGCCCCGAAGGACGCCTGTACCGACCATCGTGATCTGGACGAGGCCGAAGAGGAGGAGCGCGCCGACGCCCGCCTCCAGCGTCACGTAACTCAGGCTGAACCCAGCCGCGTACGTGAAGAGCGCGAGGACGGCGAGCCACGACACGCTCGCTGGTTCGCGCTCACCCGAGCGCGGCGCGAGGAGCGCCGGCGCCAGCACGAGCGCGCCGCCGCCGATGCGGACGGCGGCGAAGGCGAGGGGTCCGATCGCCGGATCTCCGTCGGCCGGCGCGATCAGCGCGAGGCGGCAGAGCACCGAGTTGGCCGCGAACGCGACCATCGCGGCGATCGTCGCGATCGTGACGCCGCCCGCGCCGAGACCCGATGTCGCGCTCTCTGGCTCGCCTTCCGACATGCTGCCGTGGCAGCGTACTCGGCCACGTGCTCCGACGGCCGACGTGGGCGCTATCCTCGGTCGCCTCCTCTCCCCAGGTGAATTCGATGATCCTCACGACTCTCCTCGCCTCTCTCGCCCTCGCTCCTCCCCAGACGGACGCGTCCGAAGAGGCCGCTTCGACCTTCGACGGCCTCGAGTTCCGCAGCATCGGGCCCGCCCTGATGTCGGGACGTATCTCCGACATCGCCGTGCACCCGGACGACCAGAGCACGTGGATCGTCGGCGTGGGCAGCGGAGGCGTTTGGAAGACCACGAACGCCGGAACGACCTGGACGCCGGTCTTCGACGACCAGCCCTCGTACTCGATCGGCTGCGTGGAGATCGATCCGTCGCAGCCGTCGACGATCTGGGTCGGGACGGGAGAGAACGTCAGCGGCCGCCACGTCGGCTACGGCGACGGCATCTACCGCAGCACGGACGGCGGCGCGACGTGGGAAGCGCGCGGGCTCGCCGCCAGCGAGCACATCGGCAGCATCGTGATCCACCCCGACGACTCCGACGTGCTGCTGGTCGCCGCCCAGGGTCCGCTGTGGTCCGGCGGCGGTGAGCGCGGCGTCTACCGCACCGAGGACGGCGGCGCGACGTGGACCCAGGTCCTCGCGGCCGGCCCGTACACGGGCGCGAACGAGGTCGTCATGGATCCGAACGATCCCGACGTGCTCTACGCCGCGATGCACCAGCGGTTGCGCACGGTCGCCGCGCTCATGAACGGCGGTCCCGAGTCGGGGATCTTCAAGTCGACCGACGGCGGAGTGAGCTGGGCGAAGCTAGAGGGCGGCCTGCCGACCGGCCACGTCGGCAAGATCGGGCTCGCGGTCTCGCCGTTCGACTCCGACCTCGTCTACGCGACGATCGAAGAGGGCGATCGCGACGGCGGCTTCTGGCGTTCGACCGACGGCGGCGGCAGCTGGGAGAAGCGCAGCGACTACCTCTCCGGTGGAACGGGTCCGCACTACTACCAAGAGATCTTCGCGTCGCCGCATCAGCCCGGCACCGTCTACCAGATGGACGTGCGGCTCCACGTCACCGACGACGGCGGCCTGAACTTCCGGCGCCTCGGCTACGACGCGAAGCACTCCGACAACCACGCGCTCGCGTTCGATCCGAACGACCCCGACTACCTGCTCGTTGGCTGCGACGGCGGCATCTACGAGACGTGGGACCACGGCGAGACGTGGAAGTTCTGCGCGAACCTGCCCGTCACGCAGTTCTACAAGGTCGCGCTCGACGACTCCGAGCCGTTCTACATGGTCTACGGCGGGACCCAGGACAACAACACGCAGTGCGGGCCGTCGCGCACGCTCGATGCGAACGGCATTCGCAACGCTGATTGGCTCATCACCCTGTTCGGTGACGGTCACCAGCCCGCGACCGAGCCCGGGAACCCGGGGATCGCCTACTCGGAGTGGCAGGAGGGCAACCTCTGCCGCTACGACGCGACGACGGGCGAGATCGTCTACATCAAGCCGCAGCCGGCCGAGGGCGAGCCGCAGGAGCGATTCAACTGGGACTCGCCGATCCTCGTGAGCCGCCACGACCCGGCGCGGATCTACTTCGCGAGCCAGCGCGTGTGGCGCAGCGACGACCGCGGCGACGACTGGCGCCCGGTCAGCGGAGACCTGACGCGCGACATCGACCGTCTGCGCGAGCCGATCATGGGCCAGACCTGGGGCGAGGACGCGGCGTGGGACCTCGACGCGATGAGCCGCTTCAGCACGATCACGTCGCTCGCCGAGTCCCCGGTCGACCAGAACGTGCTCTGGGCGGGGACCGACGACGGGCGCGTCCAGGTGACGTCGGACGGCGGCGCGAGCTGGACCGCGATCGACGCGCTCCCCGGTATCCCCGATCGCTTCTTCGTCAACGACGTCAAGGCCGATCGCTTCGATGCGAAGGCCGCTTACGTCGTCGTCGACGACCACAAGACTGGCGACTTCTCTCCGTACGTGCTGAAGACCGACGACCTCGGGAAGAGCTGGTCGCTCATCGTCGAGGGGATTCCTGAGCGAAGCCTCTGCTGGCGGATCGTCCAGGACCACGTCGACCCGGCGCTGCTCTTCCTCGGCACCGAGTTCGGTCCCTACGTCTCGCGCAATGGCGGCGCGCACTGGGACGAGCTGTCGGGCGGCATGCCGCGGATTCCGGTGCGCGACCTCGCGATCCAGGAGCGCGAGGACGACCTCGTCTGCGCGACGTTCGGGCGAGGCTTCTACGTGCTCGATGACATCTCGCCGCTGCGTGAGGTGAGCGACGAGGCTCTCGCGCAGGACGTCGCGCTCCTGGGCGCGCGCGATGCGCTCTGGTACGTGCCGCGCCGTCCGCTCGGCGGCGCGTCCCCGCTCGGCCGAGGGTCCCAGGGGGACGCGTACTTCGTCGCCGCCAACCCGCCCTTCGGCGCCGTGTTCACCTACCACCTGGCCGAGGACCTGCTGTCGACCCGCGAGTCGCGCCGCGCTGCGGACGAGGAGAACGGCCAGGCGGTGTACCCCGCCTTCGAGGCCCTCATCGCCGAGGACGAGGAGCCCGCGCCGGCGATCCTCCTGACCGTGGAAGCCGCCGACGGCACCGTCGTGCGCCGCCTCCAGGGGCCCGCGAAGAAGGGCTTCCACCGCGTCGCGTGGGACCTGCGCCGGCCGTCGGTCGACGCGTGGGAGCGGAGTGCCGCGGCGGAAGAGTGGGACGACGGCTCGGGCGACGGGGCCCTCGCGCCTCCCGGGACGTACACCGTGCGCATCGCGAAGCGCGTTGGCGGCGAGGTGAAAGATCTCGGCCAGAGCCGCACGTTCGAGGTCGTGCCGCTCGGCGGCGGCGCGCTCGAGGGAGCGACGCCGGCGGAGGTCGCGGCGTTCCAGACCCAGCTCGCGGCCGTACAGCGCGCCGCCTCGGCCGCGCGTGCGCGCGCGGCGGAGCTCGTCGAGCGCGCGGACGCGATCGTCCTCGTGCTCGGTCGGACTCCCTCCGCAACGCCCGACCATGAAGCCCGCGCGCGGCGCGCCGCGAGCGATGTGCGTGCGATCCAGCGCCGACTCGACGGGGATCCGCGGCGCCAGTCGAAGAACGATGCGGGTCCTGTCGCCGTGTCGGATCGACTCTCGTTCGTGGGTCTCGGCGTTCGCTACTCGACCTACGGGCCGACGGAGCAGCACCGCCGGTCGCTCCAGATCGCGGCGACCGCGATCGCCGAGATCGACGCTGCTCTCCGCGAGGTCGAGGCGAACGAGCTCGACGTGATCCGCGCCGAGCTCGAGCGCCTCGGCGCG
>JBCCSK010000133.1:0-14018 GCA_039200205.1 Planctomycetota bacterium | reverse complement strand
GGATCGCCTCCAGCACGCCCTCGTTCGAGGCGCCCGGGTCGCCGACGAATCCGTCGAGCTCGCAGACCCAGCGATGCAGATCCGTGAAGCGTACGGAGAGCGGGTCGGTGTCGGGGAACTTCTCCCACAGCCGGTACCCGATCTCGTGCGGGTCGCTCCAGTCGATTTCGTCCACGGCGACTCGGATCAGACGTCGTCGATACGCTTGCCCGCAACGGCCTCCTTCACGACGCCTTCCATCAGGACGGTCGCGAGGGGCATCGTCGCGCGGTCGAGGACGTCGCGCGCGGCCTGGACTTCCTCGAGGTCCGTCGACGACTGCGCCGCTTCCGCAGCCGCGATCGCCTCGCGCAGGTCCTCCTGCGACTCTCGGTCGAGATGCGCATCGGCCACGGAGAGGTTCGCCTTCGCGTGGTGCAGCATCGTTCCGATCTCTGCGATCAGGTCGACGCGACGGCGCTCGTCGAAGTCCTTCTGCGCGTTCTCGAACGACTGTTCGAGCATCGCCTCGACCTCGTCGTCGGTCAGTCCGTGGGTCGGCTTGACCTCGATCGATGCCGTAACGCCGGTGCTCTCCTCCTTCGCCGTGACCGTCAGGATGCCGTCGGCGTCGAGGTGGAACTTCACCCCGATCCGCGCCAGGCCCGCCGGCATGGGGGGGATCCCCGTCAGCTTGAATCGGCCGAGCGAGCGGCAGTCAGCCGCCATCTCGCGCTCGCCCTGGACGACGTGGAAGTCGATGCCGGTCTGCTGGTCGGCGTAGGTCGTGAAGCCCTCGGTCACCGAGCACGGGATCCGACTGTTCCGCTGGATCAGCTTCTCGGCGGCGCCGCCCATCGTCTCGAGGCCGAGCGAGAGCGGCGTGACGTCCATCAGGAGGATGTCGCGGCTGCCGCCCATGAGGACCTCCGCCTGCGCAGCGGCGCCGAGCGCGACGACCTGGTCGGGGTCGAGCTCGGTGTGCGGGGTCCGACCGAAGAGCTCTTCGACTCTCTCGCGCACGTACGGCACGCGGGTCGAGCCGCCGACGAGCACCACCTCGTCGATGTCCGAAGGCTGGAGATGGGCGTCGGCGAGGGCGCGGCGGCAGCACTCCAGGCTGCGCTCCACCAGCGGCTCGATCCTCCCCTCGAACTCCTCGCGGGTGATCTGACGGCGCACGTGTACGCCGTGCTCGGGGAGCGACAGCGTGAGCTCGGCGATCGGGCGCGCGCTGAGTGCGATCTTCGCCTTCTCGGCCGAGAGGCGCGCCGCCTGGCGGAACGCGGGATCGGCGAACACCCCCTCGTCGACCTCGCCGGAGAGCTCGTCCTTCAAGAGGTCGACGAGCGTCGCGTCGAAGTCGTCGCCGCCGAGGTGGGTGTCGCCGTTGGTCGAGAGGACCTGGAACACGCCCTCCTCGATGCTGAGGATCGAGACGTCGAACGTCCCTCCGCCGAGGTCGTAGACCGCGACGGTGCCCTCGTTCTTCTGGTCGAGCCCGTACGCGAGCGACGCCGCGGTCGGCTCGTTGACGATCCGCAGCACCTCGATCCCGGCGAGTCGCGCGGCGTCGCGGGTCGCGCCGCGCTGGGCGTCGTCGAAGTAGGCGGGAACGGTGATCACGGCGCTCACGACCTCGGCTCCGCCCATCGCGACGCTCGCCTGCGCTGCGACCTCGCGCAGGATGAGGGCCGAGAGCTCCTGCGGCGTGAAAGTCTTCCCGCGCACCTCGATCTGCACGAGGCCGCGGTCCGTCTGGGTGACGCGGTAGGGGAGTCGCGCGAGGATCGCTTCATCGACTTCGTCCAGCGACTGGCCCATGAAGCGCTTCACGCTGTGGACGGTGTGCTCTGGGTCGTCGAGCGAGCGCGCGCGCGCCGAGCGGCCGACGATCGCCGTCCCGTCCTCCTGCACGTGCACGACGGACGGAATCAGGGCGGGCTCACCCTCGACCTCCAGGATCTCAGGTCGTCCGTCCTTCCAGATGGCGGGCAGAGAGTTCGTCGTGCCCAGGTCGATGCCGATGACGACGCGCTTGGGCTGGTCGTCGAGGACGTCGAGTTCGATGTATCCCACGCTTCGGGTCGGTCAGGGGTCAGAGCGAGTAGGGCATCTGTGCGATCCGGGACAGAGCGCGGTCGATGTAGCGGTAGGCGTTGAGGCTGCGGCGCACGTCGGCGAGGGCCTCGGAATTCGAAGCCGGCAGCGGATCGAGCGCCTCGTGGATCTTGCGCCGGACCGACTCGCGGTGCGCGCAAAGGTCCGCTTCCAGAGTGCCGATCTCCGGAGAGCCAGCCGATGCCTCGTCGAGGACCTCGTTCCACTCCATCACGTCCATGAGGAATTCCTGCGGCATCGCGCCGAGGTCTTCCTGGGTCGGACCTCCGAGGTGCCGGACGATCCAGTCCGCGCGCCGGAGCTCGTCGGAGACGACATCGTAGGCGTGGTTGAGGAGCGCGTTGTTCCGCTCGGCCCGGGCGAGCTGCTCGCCGCCCTCGGTCGCAAAGAAGTCGGGGTGGACGAGACGCGTGAACCGGCGCAGTCGCTTCCGCGCCTCCGCCGGGTCGATGTCGATCGATGGCTCCAGGCCAAGGACCTCGAAGGGGTTCTCGGCGTCGTCCGTCTCGATCAAGACCCCGCAGGCGCTGCACGCCAGCGGGGTCTCGAGCCCGGCGCCGCAGCTCGGGCACTTCCGTTCCATCTCAGACCCAATTCGCCCTAGACACTGAACGACTCTCCGCAGCCGCAGCTCTTCGAAGCGTTGGGGTTCGTGAACTTGAAGCCGCGCCCCATGAGGCTCTCCTCGAAGTCGACGACCGTGCCGTTCAGGTAGAGGAAGCTCTTCGGGTCGCAAACGACCCGGACGCCCTGCTCCTCGTTGATCTGATCGGTCGGGCGGATCTCGTCGTCGAATCCGAGTGTGTACGAGAAGCCCGAGCAGCCGCCTCCTTTGACACCGACGCGGAGCGCGGTGCCGTCGGGGAGGTTCTGGTCCTCGAGGATCCTCTCGACCTCTTTCTGTGCGCGTTCGGTGATTCCGATCGCCATGGGAATGTGGTGTGTGGAGCGCGCTCAGGCGCTCGTGGCCTCGGCGGCGGCGTCGGCCGGTGCACCGCTCTTGGTCTTGTAGTCCGCGATCGCTGCTTTGATCGCGTCCTCGGCGAGGACGGAGCAGTGAATCTTCACCGGCGGAAGCGAGAGCTCCTCAACGATCTCGGTGTTGGAGATCTTCATCGCCTCGTCGACCTTCTTGCCCTTGAGCCACTCGGTCGCGAGCGACGACGACGCGATCGCCGAGCCGCAGCCGAACGTCTTGAACTTGGCGTCGACGATCGTGTCGCCTTCGACCTGGATCTGGAGCTTCATCACGTCGCCGCACTCGGGCGCGCCGACGATGCCGGTGCCGACCTCCTTCGAGTTCTTGTCGAGGGAGCCGACGTTCCTGGGGTTCTCGTAGTGGTCGAGGACCTTGTCGCTGTAAGCCATGGCTGAGTCTTCAGATGGAAGGTTCGGAAGTGTTCGGAGAGGTGCGGAAGATCAGTGGCCGGTCCAGGCGATCGTGGAGAGGTCGATACCTTCCTGAACCATCTCGTAGAGGGGGGAGAGCTCGCGCAGTTTTTGCACAGCGCCGATGACCTGGTCAGCGGCGAAGTCGACCTGCTCCTCGGTCGTGAAGCGGCCGAAGCCGAATCGGATCGAGCTGTGGGCGAGCTCGTCGCCGACGCCCATCGACTGTAGGACGTGGCTCGGCTCGAGGCTCGCGGACGTGCACGCGGAGCCTGACGAAACCGCGAGGTCCTTGAAGCCCATGATCAGCGACTCGCCCTCCACGTAGGCGAACGAGAGGTTCGAGCAGCCGGGGAGGCGGCTGTCGGGGTTCCCGTTGATCTCGACGTGGTCGAGGGCGGCGAAGATCTTGGACTCGAACCGCTCGCGGAGGGTCAGGGAGTGCTCCATGTCCTTCTGGAGGTCCTCCTGCGCCACGGCGCAGGCGGCACCGAGGCCGACGATCCCCGGGACGTTGAGCGTACCCGAGCGCATGCCCCGCTCGTGGCCGCCGCCGTCGATCTGGGCGACGAGGCGGACGCGCGGCTTGCGGCGGCGCACGTAGAGGCAGCCGACGCCCTTCGGCCCGTAGACCTTGTGCCCCGAAAGGCACAGCATGTCGATGTTGTCGGCCTCGACGTCGACCGGGACCTTGCCGACCGTCTGCGTCGCGTCGGTGAAGAGAAGGACGCCCTTCTCGCGGCACACGGCGCCGATCTCGCGGATCGGGTTGATCGTGCCGACCTCGTTGTTCGCCCACATGAGCGACACGAGGATCGTGTCCTCGCGAATCGCGTCGCGCACCTGCTCGGCCGAGACCCCGCCGTGGGAATCGGGCTGGAGGTAGGTCACCTCGAAGCCCTCCTTCTCCATGTGCTTGGCGGTGTCGAGGACGGCCTTGTGCTCGGCGAGGCTCGTGACGATGTGCTTGCCCTTCGAGCCGTACATCTCGCCGACGCCCTTCATCGCGAGGTTGATCGCCTCGGTCGAGCCCGACGTGAAGACGATCTCCTTGCTGCTCGCGCCGATGAGCGAAGCGATCTGCTCGCGCGCGGTGTCGACGGCCTCCTCTGCCTTCCATCCGAACGCGTGGCTGCGGCTCGCCGCGTTGCCGAACGCATCGGTGAAGAAGGGCAGCATCGCGTCGAGGACGCGCGGGTCGACGGGGGTCGTAGCCTGGTAGTCGAGGTAGATCGGAAGGTTCATCGTTCGCTGGGAGAGGCCGCTCCGGAGTGCGGGAGCGTCAGTTCGCATTGGAGAAGAGTGCGGCCGGGTCGATCGAGCGGTCGGCGAGCGACTGCAGCGACACGCCCTCGAAGAGCGTCCAGATCCCCGAGCGCAGGCGCGCCAGGGGGGAGCGGATCGGACACACCGGCTCGACCTCGCATCCGCCGTCGGCACCGGCGGCACCGAGTCCTGCGCAGCTCGTCAACGACGGAGCCCCCTCGAGCACGGCGACGATCTCGCCCAGCGAGATCTCCGTCGCAGGACGCGCGAGGCGGTAGCCCCCCTGCGCTCCGCGCGTCGAGTCGAGGATCCCGCCTTGCTGGAGCGCCTTCAGCGCCTCGGCCAGCAGCCGTCGCGGAACGGGAAACTGATCGCCGATCGCTCGGGCGCTCACGACCTCCGGCGCCGCCCCTTCCGGGACGGCGGCTGCCTGATCCGCCAGGTGGACGAGGGCGATCAGGCCGTATTCGGTGCGCTTGGTGAGGCGGAGCATCGCGAAGGAATCTGCACAAGAATAGTGCTCTTTCGGCTCGCGGCAAGGGGGCCAGAAGGGAATTGGTACCAAATCCGTGCTAATTCCAGGCCTCGGTCGCCGCAGCATCCGATCCAGGCCGGGACGGTCCGATCCCACGTCGACCGGTCGCCCTCAAGGGGAACCCGACCGTCGCTCGATGGGGTTCTTGTCATGGAGGGACGCACGACGCGATGCATCGAGTGCGGGGGATTCGTCGACTCGCTCAACGAAGACGAGAACGGCAACCCCTGCCCCTACTGCGCCGAGCGGCTGCTCGAGACCCTCCCGGGCATCTTCCATCGGCCGTGGATGCACCCCTGGGACGCATCGGGCTCGGCCGAGGACGTCGAGGTCGACGAGTTCCTCGCCGAAGAACCCGGTGACGTGGACGATCCGCGCGGACCGCGGACGTCGTTCCGGCCCTTCGACGAAGGCGAGCCGGACCTGCCGGCCTGACGTCGAGGTCGCGCCCCAGCGGGAGTCCTCACCTCCGCCAGGGGTGAGTCTCGATGACGGCCTCGGGCGCGACGGTCGCGCCGACGAGCTGCAGCCACACGTCCTCTGCGCTGGCTGCTGCGATGGCCGTGGCGGACGGCTGGAGGATCGTCCGATGGTGCTCGCTGGAGCTGGTGAAGAGACGGAGCGCCACTGTCGCAGAGCGGGTGGGGCGGCAGCAGATCTCCCAGACTCTCCCGTCGAAGCGGACGTACCTCGCGCGGTCCATTGGCGTGCGGAGAATCGGGTCGGGATGGTCGTGCGTCAGCGAATTCTGGTCGCGGAGGAAGTTCGCCTGGATCGCGAGCGCGCGATAGAGCCGCGAGCTCCAGACGAGCGGCGGGTAGCCCAGCATGTCGCGATAGTCGTTCGTTCCCCGCAGCAGATCCGCAGCGGCCTCGAGTTCCTTGCGGGCGAGCGCGTCCCTCGCCTCGGCCGCGAGCGCAGCGAGGCGCTCCTCGTTCTCCCGTCGGATCGCGCGCCCGCGGGACAGTGCGTCGGCCTCCTCGATCGAGAGGGCGAAGGACCGGAGGCTGACCGGGTCGTCCTCGACCTCGAAGGGCAGCCCGAGCAGCCAGGCCGGCACATCGTCTGCACCGAGGTCGACGACGATCTCGAGCTCGCTCTTCAGCGCCCGCGCCTTCTGCCTCGCCCACAGAGCTCGCTCGCCGGTGCGGCGGAGCGCGCTCGGGATCTTCACCGTCGCGCCATCGTCCCAGAGCTTTCGCATGCGCTCGACCGCACGATCGATCTCGCCCTGCGCCGAAGAGAACGCCCGGGCCTGCTGCCGCGTCGCGGCGGGCTCCTCGAAGGGATAGGGGTAGCGCTTCTTGTCGAATACGATGTTCGACGTGCGTGCGCGCAGCTCATCGAGCTCCGTGCGCGCCTCGACGAGGTCCTCGAACGCGCGTCGATGCGAGCTCGTGTTCATCCGGCGCGTGCTCCCCTGCCAGAATGTCTCGAGGCCCGTTCGCACGATCGGTCGGACGCCGGGGTTCGCACGCGCCAGCTCGAAGAGCTCGATCCAGGCCTCCTCGCGCCACGTCCGATGGCGCGCGTGGATCATCTTCTCGATCAGCTCCTCGGCGACCGCGCCGTCGTCGTGGATCGCGTGCGGGATGGCCAGCGAGGCGAGCAGGGGGATGGCGAGCGAGGCGAGCATCTCGGTGCGCAGGGGGGAAGGGACAGCGCAGCCCCTAGCTTAGGGCGAAGCCTGGGTCACAGCGGCCCCTGAACATCCCCGTCGAAATCGAGTCGGATCCTCGTCGGTTCGCCCCTCGCTCCATCAGAGGAGGCGAGCGCCCCGAGCCGCAGCGACGTCATGACCACCACTCTTCATCAGACCGAGGTCGTCTGCAGCGACGGGCGCTTCCTCATCGACGAGGCCCTCGTCCGGCGCATCGTCGAGTCCTACTACCGCGCGACCGCCAACCTCCAGTTCGCCACGACGAACGAGCTCGACTCCAGCTGGTTCGAGCCATCGATGACGAGCTACGACGTCGACTGGAAGAAAGCGCGCACCTGGACCGAGCAGCAGGCCAGTTCGAAGCTGTCGTCGACCTGGCTCGTCTCGCTGCCGCGGATGCAGCCGCGGATCGAAGAGCTCCAGCGCATGCAGCGCGAGACCGCGGTCCTCACGGCGAAGTTCCGCAAGAACATGC
This sequence comes from Planctomycetota bacterium, assembly GCA_039200205.1. GTDB lineage: Bacteria > Planctomycetota > UBA1135 > UBA1135 > Saltatorellus. Next base: position 6,593 of record JBCCSK010000133.1, on the reverse strand, counting down.
AGGACGTCGCCGACGCGAACCGCGAGTCGCGGGAGCGAATGATCAGCTTCTGGGGCGGTGCCACCGACGTCGCGCGAACCGTGCGTGACGCCTCCGCGAGCACGCTCATGGTCGGCGCCAGCGTGCTGACGGCCGGAGGTGCAGCGGCCCTCTTCGCCGGCGGCGCAGGCACCGCGCTCCGCTTCACCGCGAAGCTCCAGGACGGCAAGGGCAAGTGGCAGGACAACCTCGGCGCTGCCGCGGTCCAGGCGAGCGGCGACCTGATCTTCACCTTCATCCCCGCGACCAAGGCCGGTGCGGTGATGCGGGGCGCGAAGGGCGCCGAGAAGGCGGCGATCATGTTCCTCGAGGCGACGTGGGACACGACGACGTCGATGCTCGAGGGCAAGGAGGTCTCCGAGGCGCTCCTCGACGGATCGATGACGCTGCTCTTCAGCGCCGGCGCGGACTCCGCGCTCCTCGGGACGAAGGGGCTGCGCGACGAGATCACAGCGAAGCTCACCGATTCGGTCGTCCCGATGGCGATCCGCGCCACGGGCTCGAAGTCCGGCGGCGTCCAGATGGCGAAGACGCTGGCACGCGGCGCCAGGAGCAGGATCGAGTCCGGGATGAAGTCGAGGGCGACGGCGGGGGCCAACCACCTGCGGATCGCGCCGTCGAGCGGCGGGATCTCGAACGGCATCCTCGAGAAGGACGTTCAGCGCAACGGCCTCGACAACGCAGCGGTCGTCGATCCGACCCTCGTCGAGCGCGCGGTCGTGAAGCTCGGGGTCTGACGCCTTCGCGCTTGCGGAGGGTGCCCCTCATCGGGCACCCTCGCGGCAGCTCGAAGCTCGCCGCTATGGTCATTCCGCTCGCGATCGCCGGAGCGATGCTCGTCTTCACGACCCTCGTCCACGCCTGGGCGACCGGCACCGTCATCGGCTGGGTGGGATCGGACCGCGCGGCGCACCTTCGGGCCGGATCGCGCCCGCGCCGGGCCCTCGTCGTCTCCGGTGTCGTGCTCGTGATGTTCTTCGCGACGCTGGTCGAGACGGGCGCATGGGCCGCTGTCTTCCTCCTCGTTGGCGCGATCGAGTCGCTCGAGGAGAGCCTCTACTTCTCGCTCGTCACATTCACGACGCTCGGATTCGGGGACGTCGTGCTCGAGGCGCCCTTCCGCATCCTCGCCGCGTTCGAGGCTGCGAACGGCGTGATGATCTTCGGGTGGACGACGGCGGTGATCGTCAGCACCCTCGACATCCTGAAGGACTAGCCCAGCGCTCCGAACGCGGAATAGGTCCAGTAGACCCCGATCGCGAGCGTGATCGCGCCGACGACCCCGAAGAACCGCGGGAGCCACGCCGTGCCGATGCTGCGCGAGAGCTTCCCGAGCACGGCGCCGAACAGGGTCATGACCAGCATCGACGCAAGCACGTAGCTGCCGATGTAGGCGGCCGCCCGCGACGGCGTCATCGCGAGCGACGGCAAGATCGCCCAGTAGTGCGCGGTCGCCCCGGCGAGCCCGTGGATCAGGCCGATCCCGAACGCCGCGTGGTTGTGGCCGTGCCCGTCGCGAGCGCCGTGGCCTCGATGCTCGTGCCCGTCTTCGTGGACGTGCAGGTGCACGTGCGTATCGCCGTCGTGGGTGTGCGCGTGCTCGTGAACCACGATGCTCCGCGCACGCTTCAGCGCGATCAGTCCAAAGCCGATCAGGACGATTCCGACGAGGCACTCCGCCCATTGGGAAGCGATCTCGATCTTCGCCGCCCCGATGACGAGCTGTCCGAGCAGGCCGAGGACCGCGACGCCGATCCCGTGTCCGAGGCCCCAGCTCGCGCCGACGAGAGCGGGACGGACGTTGCGGTTCCCGTCCGTCGCAAGGGGCGCGACGCCCACCAGGTGATCCGGTCCCGTCAAGACGTGGCCGGTGCCGGCGATCAAGCCATCGAGGATCATGAGGAGGAGGGAAGGCGCCAGACGACGACGCGGTTGTTGCCCGAGTCGGCGACCGCGAGGAGGTCGCCTTCGAGCGCGAGGCCGTAGGGCCAGCAGAGGGAATCGGGAGCGATCTCGTCCCAGCGATTCTCGCCGGCGGCATCGAAGTTCGCTTGGCCGAGGACGGACACGGCCCGCGCGCCGCGCTCGGGGAGCTGCCTCGGGAAGACGAGGACGCGGTTGTTCGCGGTGTCCGCGACGACGAGGCGGTCGTCGTCGGCGGCGAGGCCGTAGGGGAAGCGGAGGCGCTCGGGTCCCTGGGCGACGTGCGGCATCTCGAACGCCGACGCGAAGTCGGTCTGGCCGACGAGCAGGTCCGCCTCGCCCGCCCGGTCGCGCCCGGCGCTCCAGCCGACGAGGCGATGGTTGCCGGCGTCCGCAACGACGAGGTCGCCGCCGGCGCCGACGATCGCATGCGGCCAGCGGAACGTGTCGGGCCCGACGCCGCGTCCACGGTTCTCCTCGCCCCGATCGAAGGCGTCCTGGCCGATCACGCGCGCCGCGGGCGCGTCGCCCTCGGGCACGCCGTCCCACGCGAGAACCCGCCGGTTCTGCGTGTCGGCGACGACGAGGTCTCCGTCGACTCGCGCGAGGCCGTAGGGACAGTCGAGGCCTCTCGCGCTGATCGCAGCGCCTCGGTTGCGCTCCACCGAGTCCACGTCGGGCTGGCCGAGGATCGCGTCGGGCGCGACGCTCGACGACCTCGGGACTTCGTTCCAAATGAGAACGCGGTGGTTCCACGCGTCGCAGACGAACAGCCGTCCGTCGAGGACCGTGATCCCGCACGGCAGGTGCATGCCGTTCGCCGGCCCGTGCCCGTTCGCCTGCGCGGTCTCGGCCCTGAAATCGGGCTGGCCCAGCACGAGGTCCGCGGGAGTGTGGTCGTCGCTCGGCAGAGTGCGCCACACGAGCACGCGGTGGTTTCCCGTGTCGGAGACGGCGAGACCGCCGCCGGGCAGGAACGCGACGCCGCGCGGCGCGTAGAGCGTGCCCGCGCTCGCCTTCGCATCGGGGAGACGCAGTCCCCCGGGGCTCGGCGCACCGAGCTGCAGCAGCGGACGTGCCTCGCGATCGCCGCTCACGGCCGGACCCACACGACACCTCCGCGCACGAGCAGCGGGACGGGGACGAGGCGCGCGTCGCCGAGGTGGACGCAGTCGCCGCTCCCCAGGTCGAAGCGCCAGCCATGCCACGGGCACTCGATCTCGCCGTCGCACTCGCCGCCACCGGCGAGCGCGCCGTCGAGCGCGAACCCGCGGTGCGGGCAGCTGTTCTCCCAGGCGCGGATCACGTCGCCGCGGCGGTGGATCAAGAGCGACTTCTCGCTGGCGTCGAAGCGCACGGTGCATTCCTCGGGCAGCTCCTCCAGCGAGGGGCCCGGTTCCCAGCCCTCGCCGGGGTGCTCGATCGTGATCTTCTTCGGCGGCGGCGCCTCGGGCTCGGCGAGCTCGATGCGCGTGATCTCGGGCGCCTTGCGCTTGACCGCGTTGAACACGGCTTCGCGCAGGGTCAGCGGTGCGAGCGTGCAGTCGGTGCAGCTGCCCGTCAGTCGAACGCGCACGACGTCACCGACGCGCTCGACGAACGTGACGTCGCCGCCGTGCTCGCGCAGCCACGGGCGTGCATCGACGAGGCCATCGAGCACGCGCGCGTCGATGCCGGGGCGGACGAGCCCGTGCATGCCGAGCAGCGTCTGGGCGAACGCGTCCTTGGACAGCCGCCCGAGGATCTCGTCGCCTGCGGGGTGCTCGGCGACCGTGCGGAGGATGCGCGAGATGCCCTCGCGGTGGAATGCCTCGACGGCCTCGCGCAGAGCGGTCGCGCGGCGCGCCGCTCCCACGGGCTGATCGTTCGCCTGCCGGAGCGCTTCGTCGACGCGCGCGGCGAGATCCTCGAGCTTCGGGTCGGTCCCGGTGCCGACGTCGCTGGACGGCTCGGTGACGGTCACGCGAGTTCGCCCGCGGTGGCACGGGTCCTCTCCAGGGACTGCAGGAGCTGACGCGACGCAGTGAGCTCTTCCGACGCGCCGGTGGACTGGAGAAGCGGCACCGCGCCGCGGAGGTCGCCGATCGCGTCGTCGAACCTCTCCAGCGACGCGCACGCGTTGGCACGATTGACGAGCAGTCGCGCGTGGCCGAGCGGGTCGAGCTCCGCCGTCCGGATCCCGAGCGCGCGACCGTAGAGGTCGACGGCGGTCTCCAGGTTGTCGCCGAGGTGCCCCGACGGCAGGACCTGATACGCGTTTGCGAGGTTGGTCGCCGCGGCGCACCACAGCTCGGACTCCTGCGCGGGATCGAGCACGTCGACGGCACGCTTGAGCGCCTGCGTCGCGACGCCCATGCGCAGCGCGTCGCCCGCGTCCGCCATCGGCATCGACAGGTACGCGAGGCCGAGGCGCATCTGGGTGAAGCCGTACGCGCGCCGGTGAGTCGTCGGATCGAGCGCGCGGAGCGCGTCCTGGAAGAGCGCCGCGGCCTCGCCGAGGCGAGCGGGGAACGCCTCCTGGAGCACGACCGCCTGCTCCAGCTGAAGCTCGGCGCGCAGCGTGTCGAAGCCCGACTCACCCAGGCACGCCAGGGCCTCCTTCAGGAGCTCGACGACCTGGTCGGCGCTCGCGTTGCGCGCACGCTCGGTCTCGATGAGCGAGACGTAGAGCTGCGCCGCAAGTCCGGGAGACGCCGTGCGTGCAGCGTCGATCGCCCCGCGCAGAGCCTCCGCCGCACCGTCGTGGTCGCCGCGCTCCAGCGCCGCGCTCGCCTCGGTCGCGCGCGCGGAGGCGAGCAGCTCTCCGTCGAGCACCTGGAGCGTCGGCGGCGACTCGCGCAGGCCGACCCGGAACGCGGCGACCTCCAGAAGCTCGGCGAGGGGGCCGTCGAATCGCTGTCGAAGCTCTTCGAGTCGCTCTGCGCTCGGCGCCAGGACGAAGCGGTCGTAGTCGCACGCGGGGTCGTCGAGGCCCTCGAGCGCGGCAAGCGCACCGTCGGCATCGTCCACGGCGGCGCGCGCCCAGAAGGCGAGCGGGCCGTCCGCAGGCGCAGCCTCACCGGCGACGGCTGCGCGCGCGAGCTCGCGGCCGCCGTCGACGTCGGGGACGAGGAGGCCGCCGAGCGGCCAGGGGGCGAGGTCGATCGGCTGGGGGCGGATCATCTGTCGTTGGGTCGTCATCAGAGTCCGGTCGGGTCGCTGGCCTGACGGCGCGCCGCGCGGAGCATCCACGTGGCGGCGACGTCGGCCTTGCTGGCCGAGGAGTAGTCGGCGATTCGTTTGGTTGCGACGCGCGTTGGCGCGCCGCTCGCGTCGGTCATGAACACGTCGAGGTAGACGACGAAGCGGCCGTCCTCGCGCTCGACGCGTGCTTCTGTGTGCGTGCCGCGTTCGCCCTCGACCATTGTCGCATCCGGCTCATCGCGCGGCGGCGAGAGCGCGGAGGTCGTCCGTCAGGGTCTGCGCGAGCCGGTCGACGGTGCGCTCGACGGGCGCGCTCAGGTCGGCGCCGTGCTCGTCGCTCGCGATCTCGATCAGCCAGACCTCGATCTCGGCGGGGAACTGGTCCTTCAGGAGCCAGCGCGCAAAGCTCAGCGCGTGGTCCCAGCGGAACGCGTGACTGTGGATCTCGGTCGGCGGCGGCACGTCGGCGATCTCGTCACCGGGGACGCGGTAGAGCGTCCCCGGTTCGGCGCCGGTCGTGCACGCGTCGACGAGCACGACTTTCTCCGCACCGCGCATCTGGAAGGCGACGTCCATGCCGGCCGTTCCGCCGTCGACGAGGCGAGCGTGCTCGTTCGCGCCGCGCTCCCACAGGAGGCGAATCAGGATCGGTCCGGCGGCATCATCGCCGCGCAGGAGGTTCCCGCAGCCGATGACGACGACCGGCGGCCCCGGGATCGGGGCCGTCGGGTCGTAGTCCGGTTCCGGCTGCGGGGTCGTCACGTCTCTAGCAGTTGCCGTCGACTCGGAACTTCGCGAGCTGCTTGCCGGTCTTCGCGTCGTACGCGTGGACCGTGCAGACGAGGCACGAGTCGTAGCTTCGTGCGACGTGACCGAGCTCGATCGGGTCGGTCGGGTCGGCGATCGGGGCGCCGACGAAGCTCTGCTCCATCGGGCCGAAGTTCGACTGCTTGTCGCGCGGACCGATGTTCCACGCCGTCGGGGTGACGACCTGGTAGTTCTCGATCTTGCCGTCCTTGATCGTGATCCAGTCCGAGAGCGAGCCGCGCGCGGCCTCGGTCGAGCCGAATCCACGGCCGTCCTCATGCTCGATCGGCTTGATGTAGAAGCTCTCGTTGAGCTTCAGGGCATCGAGCCATTCGCGCACCTTCATGAACACCTTCGGCGCCTCGTGCATGCGGCCGAGGACGCGCGTCATGACGTTCGTGCCGATCTTGTTGACGACGTCGTTGAAGAGCGGGTCGTAGTCCTGGTGGGGGAGAGCGTTCGGCTTCCCGGCCATGACCTGACGCGCGAGCGGACCGGCCTCGAGGGGCTTCGCGCCGACGCCGGGGATCTCGTACCGCGGGGCCTTCGCCCAGGTGTACTTGCCCTGCTTCTTCCCCTCGGCGGGGTCGATCGGATCGGTGACGCCGTCGAACGGGTGCAGCGCGCCCGATCCCTTGAAG
>JBCCSK010000132.1:0-14126 GCA_039200205.1 Planctomycetota bacterium | reverse complement strand
GGCTCGTCGTCCTCGTCCCGGTCCTCGATCGGGTGATGGGCGACTGGAGACTCGAGGCCGCGCCGGACTCGAAGCGCTCGCGCGGCTTCGATCTACTCCTGGAGCTCTGGCTCCCGCTCCAGCTCGTCGTCCTCGCCGCGGCGCTGCACGTCGTCGCCTCGCGCGCACTCGACCCCTGGGAGCTGTTCTCCCTCGGGCTGGGCGCGGGGACGGTCACCGGTGCCGGCGGAATCACCGTCGCCCACGAGCTGATGCACAGGTCGTCCCGCTTCCATCGCGCGCTCGGCGAGCTGCTGATGGCGACGACGCTGTACGCCCACTTCTGCGTCGAGCACGTCCACGGACACCACCGCCGCGTCGGAACGCGAGAAGACCCGGCCACGGCGCGCAGCGGCGAGACGGTCTACGCCTTCCTGCTTCGCTCTTCGTTCGGCGGATTGGTGAGCGCGTGGCAGATCGAGGGCAAGCGCGTTCAGAAGCGTCGCGACGAGGGCCGCGCTCTTCGGCCGTGGGCGGACCGTCGCTGGCGCTACCCCGCGATCCAGTACGCGCTGCTCGCGCCGGCCGGGGCGGTCGCCGGCTCCGCGGGTGTCCTGCTGGTCCTGCTCCAGGCGTTCGTCGCCGTCCTCTTGCTGGAGATCGTGAACTACGTCGAGCACTACGGGCTCGCGCGGGAGCTGCGCGCGAACGGTCGACCCGTGCGCGTGGAGCCGCGCCACAGCTGGAACAGCAACGCCGGTCCGTCGAGCGCCCACCTGTTCCTCCTCACGCGCCACGCGCACCACCACGCCGAAGCGAGCAAACCGTTCGACCGGCTGCACGCGCTGCCCGGCTCACCGATGCTCCCCGCCGGCTACCCGACGATGATGCTGGCATCGCTCGTGCCACCGCTCTGGTTCCGCTGGATGGACCCGCGTGTGGCTGCAGCGCTGAGCTCCTGAGCTCGCACTCCAGTCGTCGTCCGCAGCATGAGCCAGCCCGACCGCGCGGCCATCCAGGCACGCATCGACGGCAAGCTGAAGCCGCCCGGGGCGCTCGGTCGCCTCGAGTCGCTCGCGCATCATCTCGCCAGCACGGTCGGCTCGCCGGACCGCATCGACCTGCGGCCGGAGCTCCTGATCTTCGCGGGCGACCACGGCGTCGCGAGACATCCGATCTCGATCGCTCCGCGCGAGGTCACGCAGCAGATGGTCATGAACTTCCTGGCGGGGGGCGCGGCGGTGAACGTCTTCGCACGTCGCCACGGGATCCCCGTCACCGTCGTCGACTGCGGGATGCTCCAGGCGATGGAATCGGAGGACGTCGCGAAGTCGTCGCTCGGCGCGGGGACGGACGATCTCTCCGAGGGTCCCGCGATGGATGCGGCGACGCTGGAGCGCGGTCTCGCAGGCGGCGCGAGGCAGGCCGAAGAGGCCATGGACCGCGGAGCGAACGTCCTGCTGCTGGGAGAGATGGGCATCGGGAACACGACGCCGAGCAGCGCCCTGCTCGGGCACCTTCTCGACCGCCCCGCGGAGGACGTGGTCGGTCCGGGCACCGGCGTGCCCGGAGACGCGCTCATGCTCAAGCGCTCGCTGGTGCAGCGCGCCCTCGAGCGGGTCGGATCCGTCGAGGCGCGACGCGCGCTCGCGGAGCTCGGCGGCTTCGAGATCGTCCACCTCGTCGGCGCGATGCTCGGCGCTCGCGAGCGACGCGCGGTGTGCGTCGTCGACGGGTTCATCTCGCAGGTCGCCGCGTGCTACGCAGTCGAGATCGATCCGGCAGCTCGCGATCACCTCGTCATTGCACATCGCTCTGCGGAGCCGCCGTCGGCACTGGCGCTCGAGCGGCTCGGACTCATCCCGCTGCTCGACCTCGAGCTTCGTCTGGGCGAGGGAAGCGGCGCAGCGCTCGCGTGGCCGCTGCTCCAGGCCGCCGCCGACTTCTACAACGACATGGCGAGCTTCGAGAGCGCGGGTGTCGTGCTGTGAGCGCGCCCGACGTCGGTCCCGTGCGACGCGAGTGGAACGGGTTCCTTCTGGCGCTCGGCTTCCTCAGCCGGCTGCCGGTCCTGCGCTTCGCCCGCTACAGCGACGAGGAGTTCGGCCGCTGCGCTCGCTGGTTCGTACCTGTCGGCGTCCTGCTCGGGACTCTCGCCGTGCTGCCCTCGGTCCTCCTCCTGAAGAGCAGCGCCTGGGTCGCCGTCTGGACGACGCTCGGCGTCTCCCTGCTGATCTCCGGCGCCTTCCACGAAGACGGTCTCGCGGACACCTTCGACGGCCTCGGCGGCGGACTCGACCGCGAGCAGAAGCTCGCGATCATGAAGGACAGTCGGCTCGGGACCTACGGAGCCGCGGCGCTCTTCGTGTCCCTGCAGCTCCGAGCGGCCGCTCTCGTGGCGATCGGCCCGATGTGGCCCGTCGCGTTCGTGGCGACACAGGGAGTCTCACGCGCACCCGCCGTCGCACTGATGGCGCTCCTCCCCGAGGCGCGACACGCGGAAGGCAAGCCGAAGCCCAATGCGGATCGCGATCCCGCGCCGGCGGCGTGGATCGGTCTGGGCCTTGCCGTCCTGGTGACCGTCGTCGCCGTGTGGATCGCGGACCTGGCTTGGAGCTGGATCCTCGTCGCCGCGGTCCTCTGCGCGCTCCTCCTGCGCTCGCTGCTCCGTCGGCAGATCGGCGGCTACACCGGAGATGCGCTGGGCGCGACCCAGCAGCTGACCGAGGTGGTGGCCTACGTGGGGCTCGTCGCGATCGGCTGATCGAGCCGGCCACGATCCGCGTGTTCACGATGTGAAACAGCGGCAGTTCCCCGCATGGATCGGGGCGCGGTCGGGCTCTCTATGGGCAGAGCCCCCTTCGCCGAGATGCCGGACCCTCTCGAGACCCAGACCATCCGCGACGAACTGATCCGCCACGGTGGCTTCGTCCGCTCCATCGCGCGCGACCTGCTCGCGGACGACGGCCTGGCGGACGACGTGGTCCAGGAGACCTTCGTGGTCGCGCTCCAGTCGCCTCCGAGGTCGAGCGCAGCGATCACGGCGTGGCTGCGACAGGTCGCGCGGCGGCTTGCGCTGCGCCACATTCGGAGCGGTGAGCGCCGACGGCGCCGTGAGGAGGCGACGGCGCGAAGCGTTGCGCTCCCGCCCGTCGACGACGAGTTCCATCGCGAATGCGTCCTGCGCGACCTGGGTCAGGCCGTGCTCGCGCTCCGCGAGCCGTATCGATCCACGGTCTTCGGCCGCTACTACGAGAACAAGTCCGTCTCCGACCTGGCCCGGGAGGCCGGCTGCCCCGTCGCGACGGTCGAGAGCCGCCTGAGGCGCGCGCTCACGATCCTGCGCGAGCGCTTCGATCACGACCACGAGCGCGGCGCGTGGCGACTCGCACTGCTGCCGCTCGTCGACCCGCGCGACCTTGCCGAGACGCTTATGCGGGCCGGCACTTCCCTTCCCTCCGCGACGGCCGCGACCGGCGCCCTGATCATGAGTACGCAGACGAAGTGGGCCCTGACCGCGTGCATCGCCGCCGTCGGCCTCGTGGGCGCGTGGGGTTGGAGCTCGGAGGAACGCGTCCAGCGGCGCGCCCCTGCGGATGAGCTGGCACTCCGCGAGGCGGAGCTCGTTCCGGTCGACGTTCCCCTCACGACCGGGATCGAAGAGGAGTCGAAGCGGGTCGACGGCGCGCCCCTTGCCGCGACCTCAGCGGACTCGCCTCCCACCGCGCCCGCGGCAGGGACGGGATCGGTTCGCCTCCGCGTGCGATACGCCGACGGCGAGCCGGCGACGGGACGCACGATCGAGCTGATGCCCTGGGAAGGCGGAAACGCCTTCGCCGACACGCAGCTCTTCGTGACCGACGCGCAGGGAGAGATCCACGGCAGCGCGATCGCGCCGGGACGCGTCTTCGTCCACATCGACATCGCGGACACGCGGTCGATCGTCGTCGCGGCGGGCGAAGAGACGCTCGAGGAGATCGAGATCCCGCTCGGAGTGACGGTGCGCGGGCGCGTCCTCGCACCGGATGGACAGGGCGTCGAGGGCGCCGACGTCTGGGTTTCCGACTACGGCATCGACACCGAGGGGCACGTCGTGACGCGCAGTGGCAGGGGAGGCGCGTACGAGGTTCCCCACGTCGCGAGCGGGCGGCGCATCGCAGCCGCGGCCGAAGGGTACGACCCCGCTCACCTGCGCCAGGTGAAGGCGGCCCCCGGCGACGCGGAGCAAATCGACCTCCGCCTGCATCCCGGTGGAGCCGCCGTCCGAGGCCGCATCGTCGATGAAGCCGGCCTCCCGCTCGCGTCCGTGCTCGTCCGCTTCCTGCCGAAGGACCGAGGCGAGTCCTCGGGAACGGACGGCGAACCGGACCTCGGCCTTCCCCCCACGGCCGGTCGCACGGACGCACGGGGCGAGTTCGAGCTCACCGGACTGCCCGCCGGGCTCGGGACCTTCTACGCGCGCGTCGACGGCCACGCGCCGGTCCGCGACGAGATCGAGCTCGCACCCAGAGAGGTCCGGCGGCACGACCTGACTCTCCAGCCCGAAGGCGTCGTGATCGGCTCGATCTCATCCGCCGATGGAGCGCCCGTCGAAGGCGCGCGCGTGATGTGCGGCGACTACGGCGCCCCCGACTTCTCCCTCGTTCACAGCGGACGCGACGGACGGTACCGACTCGACGGTCTCCGGCCCGGCCCGGCCACGGTTGACGTCGAGCACGACGACTTCGGCCGGTCATCGGTCGAGCTCACGGTGAGCGGCGACGTACCCGTCGTGTGGAACCCCACGCTGGACCGGGGCCTCGTCCTCGTCGGCTACGTTCGCTCGACCGGAGGCGACCCGCTGGAGGGCTGGTACGTCGACACCTTCGGCATGGAGCCCGAGAGCGGATCTCGGACCTTCTGGGGCGAACAGCGCCGCACCGATGCCAACGGGCGATTCGAAGTCCCCGCCTGCCCCAGCGCCCCGCTCCGCGCCGAGCTTCGGCCGCCGGGCTACTCGGCGTTCCCGTTCGCCGTTCAGTCGGACTTCCTCGCGAGCGACGGAGAGCGGCTCTTCGTCGTCGACACGAGCCGGCTCCCGAGCGCGTTCGTCGTCGGCGCCGTGCGCGAGGGCGGAGGCGACCTCGCCCGGGGCCGTGCCCGGGTGACGCGCGTGAGCGGTGGCCCTCACCTCGTCGCCGAGGGCGAGCTCGACGCGGGGTCGTTCCGCGTCGGCCCCGTTCCTCCGGGTGAGTACGTGCTGGCGGTCGACCTCGAGGACGCTCCGCCCTTTCCCATCGAGCGGTTCGAACTGGCGCCAGAGGAGGAGCTCGACGTCGGACTCCTGCAGCTCCCCGAGCCGGCCGTCCTCCACATCGCATCCTCCGACGGCCGTGCGTTCTCGGTGCTGCGCCTCCTTCCCCTGCCGGTGGCCGGAGGGCCGAAGCTGAGCTTCCGCGAGTTCAAGACCCCCATCGGCGTGGACATCTCCGTCTGGGCGGGCCCGTACGCGCTCCAGCTGCGCGGCCCGGGGTCCGCTCCGGTCCTGAGGACGGTCGAACTCCAACCCGGAGAACGGCGCGAGTTCGCCGTGGAACCGATCGCCGGACGCGAATGCGCCGTCCATTTCGTCTTCCCGAAGGACGCTCCGCCGGCGGCCATCCTCATGCTCGCCGTCACACGCGGCGACGAGGAGGTCGGCAGCTGGTTCGAGCTGGAGGCCGCGCGAATGGAGTACCGCATTCGCTGCCGCCTCGAACCTGGTGCGTACGTGATGCGCGCGAGGACCCGGTCCGGCTACGAGCTGGAGCGGACGGTGACCGTCGAGCAGGGCGCCGGAGAACAGACGGTCGAGATGCGCCTTCAGCCTGCGGGATCGCGCTGAGCGAGACGTGATCGGAGCGACGGAGCTCGGACCGTCGCTCCGAGACGCGGGACGTGGTCTACTCCCGATCCTCGTGATCCCGCGAGGTCCCCTGGCACCGACCTCGGCCGCCGCTCGCAAGCATGTTTCTCGTCGATCCGAATCGCCGCTTCGGGAGCTGGCTGGCTCTCCTGTGGCTCGCGTCCGAGCTCGTTCTCATCGGATGCAGCTCCAGTCCTCGCACGGCCTCGACCGCCTGGCCATCAAACGGAACCGGCGCAGCGACCGACAGCTTCGCCCTCCTTCGTGAAGCCTCCGACCACGAGGGGCTGTACACGCTCGCCGGAGGACTCAAGCCCATGAGCACTGGCATCTGGAGCGGGTCGTTTGAGGTCGATGACCCCGATCTCGCGGAGCTCCGAGACGTGCGAGCCGCCCTCGCGCCGCTACGCAACGGAACGTGGTACGCCGACGTGCAGGTGTTCGACAGCGTCCACGAGGGGAAGCGATCCGCTCAGGCCTACGTCGTGCACCGCCGAGCGCTCGCGACGATGATCGAGCGCTTCGAGGCGTTCTGGAGCCCGTGGGGCATCGCCGCGACCACGCACCCGTCCGAGATCGTCGCGGTCGTCGACCGGATGCCGAAGGCAGACCGCTGGCGCGGCTACGGCTACCTCTTCGGGTTCCCCGCCGAATCCGTCGACTTCTTCGTCGAGGCGGGACTTGCCGCCGAGGCCGGTGGAGAGATCGGGCCCGGCAAGGACCGACAGTTCATCCAGGTCCGAACGTATGCGAAGGAGAGCGGACGATTCACGTACGCCACGCCGCTCGACCACGTCCGAACACCCGCCGACGAAGCGTTGGCGAACGAGGCGAGTCGAATCCTCGACGCCTACGCGAAGAGGCGCGCGAGGATGCGAGACGTCGAGTCGGCCCTGGCGGAGCTCGGGCGACTCAACAGAGACTTCGAGTCGACCGCGATCGAGGCCGCTGAGGTGCGTGACGCAGCACCGTTGCCGTTCGATGGCGAACGCCCCCGCTGAACGCGGGAGCGGACGGCGCTGCGGCTGAGCAAACGATCACTCGCTACTCCGGCTTCAAGCGGACGACCTCCGTGCTCCCCTCGGGCGTCGGCCACGAGAGCGACTGTGACGCATAGCCCTCGACGGTGATCTCGACGACGCTCGACGGGAACCCGAGGCTCATCTGGCCCTTGGCGTCGGTCCGCCACGGCTTCTTGCGCCTGGCCAGCGATCGGCTCTCCGGCAGGCCGACGCTCCAGGCGACGTCGACCTCGCCCAGCGGCGCGTCGGTGTCCGCGTCGCGGAGCTCGAGCGTCCGGCGTTCCAGCGAGACCTCCATCGCTACGGTCTGCGGCTCGTCGACGCCAACCAGGATCTCCTGCGAGTGCACGTAGGCCCAATCCCCGTCCTTGGAGACGAGCACGATCCTGTATCGGCCGGGCGGCACCGCGTCGGACTCCAGGACGTCGACCTCGACCGCCCCCCCTCCGAACGGGCCGGGGAACTTCCGAATCGAGAGCAGCTCGTCCGTCGCAAGATCCCACGCCCACGGCCGGACGTCGTCAGGGCGCAGGTCGCCCCCGCCGAGCTCGATGCGCAGCTCCGAGGGAATGCGTTCGCGCAGATCGACGGTGACGTCCCGATCGCGCCCGTCGTGGACCGTGAGCGGCTCGCCGTGGAAGAAGGACCAGCTCCCCGGCAGGGTGACGTCGCTGCCCGGGAACGTCACGTCCTCACCCGCAAGTCCGAAGCGGAGCGTCCAGGCGCCCTTTGGAAGCGGGCCGATCTCGAAGCGACCGCCCTCGTCGAGGCGCACGCGGAGCATGCCGATCGAGCCGAGCGAGGCGTCGAACCCGTGGTCGTCGGACCTGGCCTCAAAGGCGATCCCGGTCGGATCGAAGCCGTCCGGAACGCGGACGAGTCCGCGAACGGTCGCACCGGGCGATGTTTGGAAGATCACCTCGTCGCCCCCCTCGCCATCGAACGTCAGGGTGCGGTCCACGCTGAACCAGCGGCTGCGCTGCACGCGGATCGTGTGGAGGCCTGGCGCGACGCCCTTGAAGCGGAAGCGACCGTCCGCGTCGGTCTTCGTCGTCGCGTCGACGGCCGGGACGACGCCGCGATCGTCCATCACGGAACCGCTGCGCCCCATCAGGTGACCGGCCCGTTCACCGGCTGTGATGTGGACGTCGACGCCGGCGACGGGAACGCCTTCAGGGCCGGCGAGCACGCGCCCGGTGATCCCCGGCTCTTCGCGCCCGAGCTCGACGAGGACCCTCCGCGCGGGTCCCGCGGCCAGGTCGTCGATGCGCCCGCGCGTCAGGCCGTACTCCTCGGTCTCCAGCTCGTATTCGTACGAACCGGGCACGAGATCGTCGACGAGCCCCCCCGCCGGAGCGTCGTCACCCCGCGCGAGCGCGACGATCGTGGCAGGGCGGAACGACACGTCCTTCAGCGTGAGCTGAAGGGCGACCGGCTGAATCGCGTTCCCCGTTGCCGCATCGACGACGTCGAGGCGAATGCTCGCGGCACCCTTCAGCTGAATGCCGTGGACGCGGCCCGTCTCCAGTGTCCCGCTCCAGCGCTGGAAGTGCGGGTCGTCACACTCGACGCGGTAGGTCCCGGGCTCCAGGTCGGTGAAGAGGAGCGGCGCCATGCCCCAGGCCGTCGACAGCGGCCGCACCTCACCGTCTGCGACGAGCCGCACCGACTCCGGCGCGACCTTCATTGCGATCAGTCGACCGCGAAGGTCGACGCCGAGGCGCGAATCGATCGACGGTCCGGCGTGCGCGACGTCGACCGCGATCTCCTCGCCGAGGACGACGTCCGCGCGGGCTTCGATCGCATCCTCGAAGAGCGGGTTGGAGATCGACAGCCCGATCGGGCCCGCGGGGACACCGTCCACGAGCGCGACTCCCGTCGCCTCGTCCACATCGGCAGTCGTCACGTAGCCGGGACGGGGTCGCCCGGGAACCGCGGCCGAGGACTTCGCCTGGACGGTCCAGCCCGCTCCTATGAGAGGTCGATCGTCGCCGTCCACCAGGCGAACGCGGACCGCCCCTCCCGGGACGAGGCTTCCGTCGCCCAGGTCCACCTCATCGCCAATCGAGAGCGACATGGGCCTCCAGGACGCTGCGACGTGGCGCGGGCGGGACGCGCGCAGGAAGACCGAGTGGTCGCCGTCCAGCGGGACGCGAATCTCGAAGCGACCGTCCTCCGCGGTTCGAGCCTCGAGCGTGAACCGGCGTTCCACCGCCTCGAAGGCCCCCGTGGGGTCTTCGATCGCGGGGAACGCGCGAAGCTCGACCCGCGCCGCGGCGACCGGAGCCCCGTCGCCGTCGACCACGCGGCCGCGCACGACCGCGACGTCCTCGCTCCCGTCGGCCATCACCGGCGCCCGCTCGGAGGCCGCGCCCGAAGACGATTGCAGCGCCGCGTCGGCGATCGACTCGGGACTGCCCACGCCACTCGACGGATCGGGCGTCGTGACCGAAGCCACCTCCCCATCGTGGGCCGCCTCCGGCCCCGTCGGGGACGGCGCCGATCGGAGCTGGACGATGGCGATCGAAGCGGCGGCCGTGACGGCGAGCGCGACGGCAACGGTCGCCCATCCGCCGGCGACAGCGCCTGTGCCTGCGCTCGCGACGGCCGTCCGTTCGCCGACCCGCGCGAAGCCTGCGAGCGGCAGGCTCCAGGCCGCCCGGTCGCCTCCGTGCCGACGGTCGAGGTCTTCGCGGAGCTTCGCAAGGCCGCGCTTCAGCCGCGTGCGCGCCGTCTCGACGGGGATCTCCAGCTCGTCAGCGATCGCGGCGGGCGAACGATCCTCGTAGTAGCGCAGGACCAGCGCCGTCCGGAGCGGCTCGGACAGCCGACCGAGTGCGGCGACGACGTCCGCCTGCAGCGCCACCACCTGCTCGGCCCGCTCGTCGATCGTGGCGTCGCTCGCGATCGCGACCTGCGCCTCGCGGGCTCGCCGCCGATCGTCCGACCGGCCCTGGTTCCGAGCCAGGTTTCGCGCCGCGGTCGCGAGCCAGCCGCGCGGCGACGCTGCGTCCTTCGGGGGACGACGGATGGCCTGCAGCCAGGTCTCCTGCGCGAGGTCGTCGGCGGCGGAGTCGTCGCGCGTGAGCCCGCGCGCCAGCCGTCGCAGGAAGTCGTGCTCGAGGAGGATCGAATCGTGAGGGGTGTCCATGGCGTGCCGTTCGGTTCGGAGGATGGGGTGCCCACGCGGGGAGCACCACCGAACGACAGCTGGGGTCATTGAAACCGAGATTTCGGTCGCCCCCCTTCTGCGACCCGATCCCCCCTCGAGACGGGACGTCCGCAGCACGGGCCTCAGACTGTGACCTAGCCCTCTCCGGCGACGGAGCACCGGCAGGAAGCCCCCGCCGACTCGCAGCAACGAGGCCGATGCGGACACCAAGCACCCGCCATGAAGCACAGCCACCAACGGGTCGATACCGGACTCGCCTTGATCAACTGAATCTGGAACTCCGACCCCAAGCTCAGCTCAGTCGGCCTCACCCGAATCGCGACGCAATATCTTTGCGAAAGCAGCGACGCGACCCGGGACCGTCCCTCTTGCATCCCTGATATCAAACTCCTCGTACAGCGTGCCAAGAAGATCTGCAGGCAGCGGACCCACTTGCTGGTCCTTTAACAAGAGAAGAGGCTTTCCTAGAGCACGCATAAAACCGACCTCCATGGCAACGTTCGGGTTATGCCTCGTTAGCCCATCCGCAACAACCCCACTCTCGTCGCAATTAACAAAAAGCGCAATACCGGCTTCACAGGCATACATCCCGGCGCAGATATTCCCCCAGACGTCCTCTGCAACGCTGTACTTGCTCGCGATCAAAGCCGTAAAACCTAACTCCACGAGCGCTTCCTCAATGGCCTCAACAGCGGCTGCCATCGAGGGGTCTTCAAAGCGAAACGGAGTCATGATAAATATGGTCCGCGTGTCGCTAAATTGACTACGGAGGCGCTTCGCCGCCGAGCTCATAGACCCATCGCGCCCCCGATAGACCGCGCGAATGAGGCTCAGCACCGCGGATGGATCCTGCGCGCAAAGAAAGCCCGGCTGAAAACCATGAACTAGAACGCGAACATCGCAATGAGATAGGAATGCTGAATCCTGCGACGGGTTATCCCCAACCCCTATGGCGAGATCGTACCGGCCCTTGCGCATCTGCGCGGAAACGAAATCAGCCTTGAGTTGATCGTTGACGGGCGCGGTGCACCTCAGCGTACGCCCATCACGGCCTGACCATTCATATCTGCTACAGAGCACCCGATTAGGGTCAATTCCATGGCGCGAGGCCAAGACCTCAATATAGTAACTTGGCCCGCTGCTTACCAGGTAAACATCCGCCGCAACCCTGAGCAGGTCCGGAGCGTGGAGGCGAAGCCGGATGTCTTCGTAGCGCTCCGCAACGAACTCTGGAGAGAACCCATTCCGCATGAAGAGTGGGATCAGCTTCTCATTGAACTCCTCATTGGTCATGCCGCTCATCCATTCAGTCTCAACAGCAAGGAGCTCCTCCTCAACGCGAAGCAAGCGCGCGATTTGAAGGTTGACGGGCTCATGCGTCAGTACACCATCAACGTCCAGGAAAAGAGCAATTCGCATGTTTAGATCAAGTTTTCGGGAAGAACTAGACTCACCGTGCCGGCGGAACACCAGCACGCTAGGAAACCAAGTGCGATCGCGCGGGGCGCAAGTGCCAGATACTCGGCGCGACGCTCAGGGCACAGCGCCTGTAGCGTACCGACCTGCACCGCAATTGAAGGGATACTAGCGAACCCGCAAATTATATGGACGCAAACCAGCGCAGAGCGCGGGTCAACCTCACCATTCACGACCGATTCACCGAGCGATTTATATGCGACAATCTCCGTCAGCATTATTTGCTCTAGCAATATTCGACCGCAGCATGAGGCATCACACCATGGGACGCCCGCAAGCCATGCAGTCGGAGCCATCACAGCAGCCGCAGCTGCACTATCGATGCACGGCCGGAGAACGTCGCCTATCGCGGAGAACCCGACCAGCATCACTATGATCGCAACGGCTAGCTTTAGTCCGTCTGATGCTCCCGTGACGAGTACATCCAGAAGACCTGGGCGCTCGCTGGAGGCGTTGTTGTCGTTCGCAAGGCCATCTTGCTGATGGTCACGTAGCTGAAGCTTCGATGCGCCTGGACACATCAGCCTGTACAGAGCAATGACAAATATCGCCGATATAATGTTGCTTATCAGGACGTGTCGCATCACGAGCCCAGGATCCCCAGAGTCAATAACAACCAGTGAGTCATAAACGGGCAGCATCGCAACCGATACCGTTGCGAATCCTGCGGACATAAGGAGCAGCAACTGGTCGCTTGACATTCGTCTCAGTTGCGCTCGGAGCAGCAGCGGCACGTCTGTCTGGCCGACAACTACGTTTGCACTCGCAGCTGCTGCCTCGATGCCGCTGATCGAAGGACCGAATGTTCTGCGCGATAGAGCGGAACAGACCCGCACGAATACGTCGATGACTCCATATCGCCTGAGGCAAGCGATCAGCATGGAGAGGAAGATGATCTTCGGCGGTAGTCCGACGATGAGCGGCTCCGGTGACTGGGGGCGCTTGAGCGTAGTTGAATCCGAATCAGGGGGGGCTTCTGGATGCTCCGGCTTCTGCTCCAATACATCTGCGGCGGGCTGTACAGGCTGTGGGTCGGCTAGATGCCCCCATATGACCGGCGTGCTCGCATCGGCATGCCCTACCAAATCGTGGAGGTAGTCCGCGATGCTGCAGGATATGCCCCCAACGCCAGGAGCCCGAAGCAGCGCCCATGAAACAACAACAGCAAGGCCGACGCCGACGACCGTTGAGCGTACGGGGAGACTTCCTGAGCTCCTTCGCACTGCATGAGCAACGAGAAGGAAGAGTGGGACACCGATCAGCGCGCCCAATTCAGCACCCGATTCGCTCGAAAGTCGCCGCTCCGACTGTGAACGGCGGCGTTTGTACGGTGTTGGCCTTCAACGTTTCATTCTCTCCGGGTAGCTGCTTTGACAGTGTTCGACACAACCCGACTCGATGTCAGCCTCGTTCGCTGGGGACCGAGTCGCGATGACATCTGTGGCCTGGGAAAGACGCAACGCACGGCGGCCGACCCCAGATCACGAAATTCGGTCGGGCACCCAGATCGACCCGAATCCGGCACGCTCCTGCACGATCCGATTGGCGCTTCACAACGCTGCGGAACGCGTCTACTCTCCGACTAGGGAACCGGCGCGAAGAGTCTGCGAGATCTGCAAGCAAGCCCTGCTGTGACAGGACCTTAGGTCAGGAGTCCAGCCACCAGACGGTCACCCCACCCCGACCGTCGAGCGCGGCCAGCGCCTGACCGTCCGGACGCCAGCAGAGCTGGGCCACCGCGCCATCGAGCTCGACCGACCCGACCTCGTCGCCCTCCCCGTCGCGATCGATCGCCCAGACCGCGACCGAGCCGTCCCGAGCCCCGGTGGCGAGGCTCCGGCCATTGGCCGCGAAGGCGAGCGTCGTGACGGTCTTCTCGTGATGCCTCAGGACCCCGGGCTGCGTGCCCTCCGGGCCGTTCCCCTCGAAGCGCCAAACGGTCACCGACGGACCGCCGCTCGTTGCGAGAAGAGTGCCGGTCGAGTCGAAGGCGAGCGACGACGGCTTGCCGGGGTAGCCCGACATCATCGAGTCGAGCCCGGTCGAGCGCCTCCAGAAGTGCACCGTGTTGTCCTGGCTGCCGCACGCGACGACATCGCCGTCGGGACTCAGGACCATCGAGACGAGAGAGCCCTTCCACTCCAGCGTCTGACGTGCGTCGCCGGTCGCGACGTCGATGAACGCGACGCGACCGTAGCAGGCCGTTGCGAGCTCCTTCCGGCCTGCCCAGGCGATCGCGCTGACCGTGCTCGGGTGATCGTCCGACCGCCAGACCTCGCTGCCGCTCGCGTCGTAGACGCAGACCTGGCGGGAGCAGGTGGCCGCGAGCCACTCACCGTCCGGAGACCATGCGACGTTCTCGATCCAGCCGCGACCGACGTCGAGCGTCAGGTCGAGGTCGGGCTCGGCGCCGCGCCACACGAGGACGCGCCCGTCTTGACCCGCCGTCGCGAACCGATCGCCGCTCGGGTGAACGGCCGCCGTCAGAGCGCCTCCCTCATGGACGTTCTCTTCGCACCAGTTCACTGCGCCCGACCCGCCGTCGAACGCGTAGACCGCACCCGCGGCGTCCGTGACGACAAGCGATTCGCCG
>JBCCSK010000131.1:0-14226 GCA_039200205.1 Planctomycetota bacterium | reverse complement strand
CGCGGACGTTCCAAACCGGGTTTGGGTCGCTCGCCGCATCTCAGACCGCGACGAACGCTGCCTCACAGCGGAACGCCTCCACGACGTCCGCGGCGGTCGCCGATCCGTTGGGAGAGGACCCCTGCCATGTCGACCGCTGCATCCAAGACCGCCGGAATCGGCCTCCTGCTTCTCTTCGGGCTCTTCTGGAACGGCATCGTTGCCGTGTTCGACGTCGTGCTCGTTCGCCAGTCGCTCGCCGCCCGGTACGCACGGCAGCACTTCGTCGAGGTGCCTGCGCTCGTCCTCGAGTCGCGCGTCGACTCGTCGTACGACAGCGACGGCGGCACGACCTACCGTCCCGCCGTCGGGTATCAGTACGAGTTCGAGGGGCGCCGGTACGGGGGCGATCGCTACGCGTACACCGCCTTCGGAACCAGCGATCGATCGTGGGCGGAAGGCGTGGTCCAGCGCTTTCCCGCGGGCGCCGAGACCGTCGCGTACGTCGACCCGGACCAGCCCGGTGAATCGGTCCTCGACCCTTCGGCGGAGGCCTTTCCCGCGTTCGTGCTGATCTTCCTGACGCCCTTCCACTGCATCGGGATCGGGATCCTCGTCGGGTGCTTCGTCGGCTTCCTGCGCCGCCGAGAGAGCCTGGAGGACCAGCGTCGCCGCGAGTTCGTCGTCGTCGACGACGACGCGCACTTCGTCCTGCGTCGTTCGGCTCCGAACGCCCCCGCCGTCTTCCTCGCGACGCTCGGCCTCACGAGCTTCGCCGCGATCTTCCTGATGGCGTTCACGCTCGGCTTCGGCGGAGCGTCGGGGATCGCGTTCCCCGTCTGGTGCGCACTCGTCGCTCTCGCGGCCGGGGTCGCCGTCTGGACGCGCATTCGATCCAAGGCTCCGAACAACTTCCTTCACATCGATCGGGAGCGCGGCCTGTTCGCATTCCCGGCCGACGCGCTCGGCGAGCGGATCGACCGAGTCGAGCGAATCGAGCTGCGCTCGTCGCCCACGAAGGTGTCGGTCAACGACGTTCCGATCCTGTCCCACGTCTTCGAGGCGGTCGTCGACGGGCAGTCCCACGAGATCTTCCGCCGGAACGGAGGCGAGGAGGAGGGGCGCTACCTCAAGGCGCTCCTCGAAGATGCGTTCTCCTTGCCGTCCTCGGAATGCGATGTCGATCCCCGGCAGTGGGACGACCGCAGAATGTCGGCTTGACGCTTCCTTGATGAGCTTGATCTGCCCTTGATGAAAGACGCGCTGCGGAGTCGAACTCGCCGCGCCTTTCCGCCGCGGAAGCCCGAAGCGCCGGGCATTGGCCTCACTCGTCATGCGATCCGGGTGGGGCGAGCTCCGCGGCCCCTGAAAACCACAACCCAACGCTGCGATGAAGACGAACACCCTCGTCCTCGCCGCGCTCGTCGTCCCGTCCATTGCGCTCAGTGCGCCTCGGCACGACGTCCGCGTGCTTCTCGCTGTCGGTGACGCCCTCGAAGGAGGACGCACCGTCGTTCGGATCCGCGAACTCGACCTCGGGCCCCGGGATCACTGGGCCGCCCTCGTCGACGTTCGGCAGCCCGGCGATCCTGCGCGCGTCGCAGCCGTCTTCGACGGCGAGGTCGTCCTCGAGACGGGTCAGCTGAACTCCGCGGGTGAGACCGTCGCGGGGATCGGGAGCGTGAGGGTCACGGGGGAGGGGTCGAGGCTCGTCCAGTACTTCGTCGAGTCGCCCGCGAGCGGCTTCGCGGTCACCGGCGTGCTCGAGGTCGACGGTGTCGAGCTCCTTCGCGCCGGCAAGTCGCTGACCGGCCCGGGCCTTGGCCCGAACCTGCGCATCGCGCAGCTCCGCAACTGCGAGTCGGCCGGGGACTTCGTCGTGTGCAACGTCGTGCTCGATTTCGGAGCGGAGGAGCACGACGCTGCCCTCCGATTCGCCGTTCACGGCGGAAGGGTGCTGTGGCCGCGCCTGCTCTGGCGCGAAGGACTGGCCCCGGGCGGCCTCAGCCGTCCGATCCAGGACCAGCTGCCCTCCGTCGCGGTCGCCGCCGACGGCTCGTACGTCACCACCTTCCGTCTTCACGGCCCGTTCGACGGGGCGACCGCCGGGCTCACGGGCAATGGTGCGGTGTTCGAGACGGGCACGTCGGCCCCAGCGAGCGCTGGAACCTGGCGCTGCGCCTCGCCACGCGTGGCCTGCGCACCTGGCGGCCGGTTTGCCGTCGGTGGAACCCTGGCGGCGTCCGGCGTTTCGCAGCGCGGTGTCGTCGCGTCGAGCCACGACGTGCTGGCCCTCGAGGGCGAGCCTCTGGCGGCCTCGCCCGCGGAGACGATCGATGCGTTCAGCACCGCCGAGGTCGCGATGTCGGAGGCGGGTGAGGTCGCGTACTCCGTCCCGCTCGTCGGCGGCGATGACGTCGTCGTCCTCGCCGACGGCGTGGTGCTGCGTACGGGGGACCCGACCGTGGACGGACGAGCGGTCGCACACATCGATCGAGGCCGGCGCAACGGCCTCGACGTCTCCGCGTCCGGCCACCTCGTCGCGGTCATCGTCCACCTCGAGGGTGCCGTCGAGGCGATCGCCCTCGTCCAGCGCGAGATCGGGGACACGGGCTCGTGCGGCGGCATCCCCAACTCGAGCGGCAAGCCGAGTCGACTGTTCGCCTTCGGCTCCCACGACGTCGACTTCAACGAGCTCCGGCTGGAGGCGCGCGGGCTCCCGGCCGACGTCTTCGGCGTCGTCCTCGCCTCGCGCGTCCCCGGGTACGTCCCGAACCCGGGCGGAAGTCCCGGGACCCTCTGCCTCAGCGGTTCGATCGGCAAGCTCGGACCCGCCCTCCACTCGGGCGACGCAGGGACCTTCTCGCGGCGCGTCGACCTGACCCGGGTTCCGACCCAGCACGCGACCATCGCGGCCGCCCCGGGTGAGACCTGGTGGTTCCAGGTCTGGCATCGCGATGCTGGCCCGGGCGGTGTCGCGACATCGACGTTCGGCGACCCCGTGGCGGTTGCGCTCCGCTGATCGAAGCCCACCGACGCCCCGCGACGCGACCGTCGGCGCGCGCCGAGGCGAGCCGGGGCCGCTCGAGATCGGCTCGCTGGCCCGTTGCGCCCCAGAGACCCCGATCTATCCTGCGCCGAGGTGCGAGGGAGCCGGGACACACCGCGTCCGCCCCGTTCGCCGCTGCCCGATCCCCAGCCCGCTCCCTCGAAGGAGCGTCGGAACCCATGGCCACTTTCGCAGCCGAGCTCGACTCCGGAAGCAACATCGTCCAGGTCGTCGTCACGGAAGACGACGGAAGCGAGCACGACTACCAGTTCGACTTCGACCCGAGGACGGGTCGCTGGGAGTTCAGCGAACGCGATCTGCTCGAGCGCGACTTCGGCGAGGAGTGGGTCGAGGACCTCGAGACCGAGATCGAACGCCTCATCGAAGAGGGCGTCGACGCCGCGGGCGATGGCGCGGACGAGGACGAGTGAGTCCCGGCGACTCACTGCGCGGGAACGCCGAGGAGTCCGTCCGACGAGGTGAGGACGGACGGCCGTTCCGGCGCGTCTTCCTGATCGTCCTCGACTCGCTCGGGATCGGCGCGCTCCCCGACGCCGGTTCGTTCGGGGACGAGGGCGCCCACACGCTCGATCACATCTGTGAGACCGTCGGCGCGCCGGTCGCGCCGCGGCTGCTGTCGCTCGGCCTCGGCAACATCGAGGGCGTCGAGCGCTTTCCCGCTGCCGTCGTGCCCGAGGGCGCGTACGGCCGCATGGCCGAGCGCAGTCCCGGCAAGGACACGACGACCGGCCACTGGGAGCTCGCCGGGGTCGCGCTCGATCGCGCGTTCCCGACGTTCCCGAACGGCTTCGACGCCGAGCTTCTGGACGCGATCGCCGACGAGGCGGGGATCGACGGATGGCTCTGCAACGCGCCCGCGTCCGGAACCGAGGTGATCGAGAGGCTCGGACGCGAGCACATCGAGACGGGCCGCCCGATCGTCTACACGAGCGCGGACTCGGTCTTCCAGATCGCCGCGCACGAGAGCCACTTCGGCCTGGAGCGGCTCTACGAGCTGTCGCGCATCGCGCGCGCGAAGACGCGGGATCTCGGGATCGCGCGCGTCATCGCTCGGCCCTTCGTCGATGCGCCGGAGGGCTCCCCGACGGTCTTTGCGCGCACCTACAACCGCCGCGACTTCTCGCTGGAGCCGCCGCGGCCGACCGTGCTCGACGCCCTGAAGCAGGCCGGCGTTCCCGTCGTCGGAATCGGCAAGATCGAGGACATCTTCGCGGGGCAGGGGCTCACGCGCTCGATCCACACCGAGGGCAACGCCGACGGAATGGCGCACACGCTGCGCAGCGTGAAGGAGCTCGCGGGCGGCCTCGTCGTCGTCAACCTCGTCGACTTCGACATGCTGTTCGGCCACCGCCGGGACCCGGGCGGCTACCGGGCTGCGATCGAAGAGTTCGACCGCGCGCTCGCCGAGTGCGAGTTCGATCGCCGCGACGACGACGTGTTCGTCCTGACGGCCGACCACGGCAACGATCCGACGAACGGCAGTCACACCGATCACACGCGCGAGTACGTGCCGCTCCTCGTCTACGGGACGATCGTGCGCGGCGGAATCGCGCTCGGTACCCGGGCGACCTTCGCCGACGTCGGAGCGACGATCGCCGACGCGTTCGACGTTTCCTACGAGTGCGAGGGGACTTCTTTTCTCGCCGACGTCCTCGTCGACTGATCGTCGATGGAGGACGCGACTCGTCTCCGCGGGATCCTCCGCGCCAAGCGCGACGGGCGGACCCTCGACGCCGAGTCGGCGCGCTGGTTCCTCGACGGCGTCGCGCGCGGAGAGATCGGCGAACCGGAGCAGGCGGCTCTGCTCTCCTCGATCTGGTTCCAGGGCATGACCGACGCCGAGGTCGCCGCCTGGACGCGCGCGATGGTGGACTCGGGCGCGTCGCTCGATCTCTCCGAGTTCGACGGGCCCAAGATCGACAAGCACTCGACGGGCGGCGTCGGGGACAAGGTCTCGCTCGTACTCGCACCTGCGCTGGCCGAGCTCGGCTGCGTCGTCCCGATGATCTCGGGTCGCGGGCTCGGGCACACCGGCGGGACGCTCGACAAGCTGGAGGCGATCCCGGGCGTCCGCACCGACCTCGACGAGCCCGCGATCGTTCGGACGCTTCACGCGGCCGGGTGCGCGATCGTCGCGCAGACCGAGTCGATCGCTCCGGCCGACCGGCGCCTCTACGCGATGCGCGACCGCGTCGAGCTGGTCGAGTCGATCCCTCTCATCGCCAGCTCGATCGTGTCGAAGAAGCTCGCCGAGGATCTCGACGCGCTCGTCCTCGACGTGAAGGCCGGCAGCGCGTCGTTCCTCGTCGACGTCGAGCGCTGCCGTGACCTCGCCCGGGCGATGGTCGATCTCGGGCGCGCGTCCGGCCTTCCCACGGTGGCGCGAATCACCTGGATGGGGCGTCCGCTCGGACGCGCGGTCGGGCACCTGCTCGAGGTCGAAGAGACGCGCTCGACTCTCGCGGGGGAAGGGCCGCCGGACCTGGTCGAGATCACGTGCGCCCTGGGAGCCGACCTGCTCGTCGAGGTCGGGATCGCCGAGGACGAAGAGGCGGGGCGAGCTCGCGTCGCCGCCGTTCTCGCGAGCGGGGACGGACGTGAGCGCTTCGAGCGCATGCTGAGCGCCCAGGGCGCGAACGGTCGGACTCCTGCGCCGGCCCCAGACGTCGTCGACCTTCGCGCGCCGTGGAGCGGAACGCTCGCCTTCGACGATGCGCGAGAGGTCGGCCTCGCCGTCCGCGCGCTCGGCGGAGGCCGTTCCGCCCCGGGCGATCGCGTGGACCACGCCGTCGGTCTCGTCTGGCGGTGCGCAGCCGGCGACGAGGTCGAGGCGGGCGACGTTCTCGCCGAGGTCCACCATCGCGAACATCGCGGGCTCGACGAAGCGCTCGCCAGGCTCCAGCGAAGCATCCGCCCCGCGACCGAAGCGGAGCCCCCCCTGCTCCTCGAACGCATCGCATCAGGCACATGACGATCGTCCGCGCGCTCCTCGGCCTCGCCTTCTTCTGCGCCGTCGCCTGGGCGATGTCGTCCAACCGGCGACGCGTCGATCTCCGCGTCGTCCTCGGCGGGATCGGCCTGCAGATCGTGCTGGCTCTCCTCATTCTTCAAACGGGCCCTGGACGCTCTGCGCTCGCCGCCGTGTCGACCTTCGCCACGACGGTGCTCGGCTTCGGCCAGGAGGGGGCGCGCATGGTCTTCGGCGCGCTCCTCACGGGATTCGGCGTGTCGACGGGGACGCCGGAGAACCCCGCGGCGATGGAGTTCTACCCCGACTTCCCCGCGCACCTCCCGCCCGAGGTCCAGCAGTACGCGGCGCCGGTCTCGTTCGCCTTCGGAGCGCTCACGACGATCATCTACTTCTCGGCGCTGATGGCGATCCTCTACCACCTGGGGATCGTGCAGATCTTCGTGAGGATGCTCGCGAGCCTCATGCGCTTCACGCTGCGAGTCTCCGGGGCGGAGTCGCTCGCGATGGCGGCCAACGTCTTCGTCGGCCAGACGGAAGCGCCGCTCGTCGTGCGCCCGTACATCCCGGGCATGACGCGCTCGGAGCTGATGGCTCTGATGACGGGCGGCTTCGCGACGATCGCGGGATCGGTGCTCGCCGTCTACATCGGCATCGTTGGAGAGGAATACGCGGGCCACCTGCTCGCGGCGAGCTTCATGTCGGCGCCGGCGGCGTTCGTGCTCGCGAAGATCATGGTTCCCGAGACCGAGACGCCGCTGACGAGCAGCGGCGCTGCGGCGGATGAGCTCGCGGAGGAGCGCCCGGCGAATGTCCTCGATGCCGCCGCTGCGGGAACGACCGAGGGACTGAAGCTCTACCTGAACGTCGTCGCGATGCTCGTCGCGTTCGTCGCGATCGTCGGTCTCGTGAATGCGGCGTTCGCGCTGCTCCCCGCCGTCGACGGCGAACCGCTGACGCTCCAGCGGCTGTTCGGCTTCGTCTTCGCGCCGGTCGCGTGGGTGATGGGGGTCGAGTGGTCGGACTGTCGCGACTTCGGAACCCTCCTCGGGACCAAGGTCGCCGTCAACGAGTTCGTCGCGTTCGGAGAGATGCAGGCGCTGCGAGAGAGCCTCTCGCCGCGCAGCTACACGATGGCGGCCTACGCGCTGTGCGGCTTCGCCAACTTCGCGTCCGTCGGAATCCAGATCGGAGGCATCGGCGCGCTCGCCGAGAATCGACGCTCCGACCTCTCGCGTCTCGCCCTGCGCGCGATGCTCGGGGGCGCGTTCGCGTCCTGGATGACCGCCACGATCGCGGGGATGTTCCTGTGACGAACGCAGCGGCGCTCGCGGCGGATATCGCGGCGCGAATCGACGGCCTCGGCTTCGAGCGTCCGCGCGTCGCGTTCGTGCTGGGCTCCGGCCTCGGCGCCTTCGCGAGCAGCGTCGACGAGCCCCACGCGATCGGGTTCGACGAGCTGCCGTCGATGCCGCGAAGCACGGTCCCCGGCCACGCCGGCCGCTTCGTCATCGGGCGCATCGACGGAGTCACGGTCCTCTGTCAGCAGGGTCGCGTCCACCTCTACGAGGGGCACGACGCCGAGGTCGTGACCCGCGCCGTCCGGGCGTTCGCAGGGCTCGGAATCGGCTCCCTCGTCCTGACCAACGCGGCCGGCGGACTCGAGTCGAGCTGGCCCGTGCCGAGCCTCATGCGCGTCACCGACCACGTGAGCATGCAGGGTGCGACGCCGCTTCGCGCGGGCGAGGGTCGTGCGGCGCGTGTGTACGACGCGCGCATCGGCGAGGCGCTCGTCGCGGCGGCCGATGCGGCGGGCGTCGCGCTGCGGTCCGGCGTCTACGTCGGGCTCCGGGGCCCGAGCTACGAGACCCCCGCAGAGATCCGGATGCTGGCCGGCCTGTCCGCGCAGGCGGTCGGGATGAGCACGGTGCTGGAGGCGATGGCGGCGGCCGCGGGCGGAATGCGGGTCGGAGCCGTGTCGTGCATCACGAATCCCGCGGCGGGAATCGCCCCTGCGCCGCTCGACCACTCCGAGGTCGTCGAGGCGGGGGAGGAGATCGCGGACGACTTCCAGCGCCTCCTCCGCGAGCTGGCGCCCCGGATCACAGGCTGAAGGGCGCGAGATTCGCCGTCCGGATCTGCGCGCCTCCTGGCCTATCATCCCAGCGCGCCCGCAGGGCCGCGCTCTCCTTCCGAAGCCCCGACGAACTCCGGCTCATGTTTCCCCAGAAGTGGCGGCGTCACTGGGCGCTCGAAGAGGACCCCTTCGTCCAAGAGGACGCCGACAAGGACCCGGTGCTTCCGAGAGTTCCGCTCGAAGCGGTCCACTCTTCGTTCGATCGTCTGTACGGCAGCCCTGACGCCCCGGGACCGGGCATCGTGTTCGGTGAGAAGGGCAGCGGGAAGAGCGGGCTGCGCCTCGCGATGCGGAGGCGGCTCGAGGCCGAGGCCGCGGACAAGGCGTTCGTCGTCGACTACGTCGACTTCGACGGGTTCCTCAACGAGGCTCGCAAGGCCGATCGGCTGCCGCCGACGAATCCCAAGACGCCGCGCCGCGTCGTCGAGCGCTTCAGCCTCGCCGATCACCTCGACGCGATCCTCAGCCTGGGGGTGACCCAGCTCGTCGACGAGATCGTCGCGGGAGAGCACCGCGGCGCGAAGAAGCTGCCGGCGAAGAACAAGGCGAGCATCCTCGTCCTTTCGGCCCTCTACTACCTCTCCGACGAGCACTCGGGGGTCGAGGTCGATCGCCAGCTCTCGAAGGCGCTGCACTTTCGCACCGCGCCGTCGTTCGGGTCACAGATCGCGCTGTTCGTCCTGACGCTCCTGGGCGTGGCGATCGCGGCGGTCCCGCACATCCACCCGCGCTTCTTCCAGGGCGCGCTCGACGTCGGCGATCCTCTGCCGTGGTACGTCGGCGGCGGCGGGCTCATCGCGCTGACCTGGCTCTTCGTCGGCGCGAAGTCGCTCCTCGATCGTCGTCGCGCCTCGCGCGCCACGCGCGCGGTGCGCGTCGTGCCGCGGGATCCCGACCCGCTCGCGCGTCTGTTCTCGCGCATGCCGTCGGGGCTCAAGAACGACCTGGCCCTGCCCGATGGTCCTGCGGTCGGAACGCGGCTCGTCCTGCTGCGGCGCTTCATCTCGATCCTCGAGGAGCTCGGTTACGAGAGCTTCTACGTCCTGATGGATCGGGTCGACGAGGCGACGCTCCTCGCCGGGCGCGCCGAGCTGATGCGCCCCTTCGTCGAGTCGCTCCTCGAGCATCGGCTGCTCCAGTTCGAAGGCCTCGCGCTCAAGCTCTTCATGCCGATCGAGCTCGCGCGGCTCTACCTCGGGGCCTCGCCCGACGAGCTCAAGAGCATGCGGCTCGACAAGGCGAACTCGATTCCGGAGCTGCGCTGGACGGGCCAGGAGCTCGTTCAGGTCGCTGCCCAGCGCCTCCGCGCCGTGCGTTCACCCGACGCGTCGCCCGAGCAGCCCGGGGGCAGCCTCGGCGACTACTTCGACGACGACGTCGGCGACGATGAGCTACGCGAGACGCTGGGGGAGCTCGGGACGCCACGCCTCGCGTTCGGCTTCCTGGGCTCGGTCCTCGCCGAGCACGCTCGCGAGCTCTCGGACGACCTCCCGGAGGACAGCCCCGAGTGGCGGGTGCCCCAGCGCCGTTTCGACATCCTCCGTGCGAGCTGGCTCGACCGGGCTCGGGGGCTCCGGCGCGCCCTCAACTGAGGGTGCGGGGCCGCCACTCAGTATACGTCATCGTATCTTCGCTGGAAGTTATCCCGGTCGATCGGTCGCATCCCCGGCGGCATGAAGCGAAGATCAGAACGCTCTCCCGGGCGTCACTCGCGACGCTTCCTCCCATCCCCATCCCATGCGCTCCGTCTTCCCCGCACTGCACGATCGCCGTCTCTCGACGCTGCTGATCGGCGCGGTCCTACTTTTCCTCGTCGCGATCGTCGCGGCGTCGATGACCTGGAGCAAAGACTCGACCTCCACGCGCATCGAGGGTCCGCCGCTCTTCATCAGCGGCGCCACCCCCGCGCAGTAGCGAGGGGCGACGCCGCTGTTCTAGTCAAGGGCGGTCTCGGCCGCTGTTCGATCAGCGCCCGTGGACGGCCTGGCTCGAGTCCGAGCCCGTGACGGCCGCTCCTTCGTCCTCGCTCGGCTCTTCCGCGCGAACCGGCACGAGCGGCTGGGGAAGCTCGACGGCCTCGACGTCCTGCGGGAACGCGGGAAGCGCGCCAGCGGGCGCGGGCTGAATGAGCTCCTCGGGCTCGGTCTGCCCGTAGGCCTTCACGAGCTCCTCGACTCCTGCGCGCGTGTGCGTCGCCTGCGTGCGGAGCGAGGCGAGGTGGCTGAGCACCCGACGCTGCTCCATCAGGCGATCGACGACGCACTGAAGCTCTTCGCCGACGACCTCCTCGCGCTCGCGAAGTCGGTCCTTGAGCACGGCGACCGCGGTGTCCGCGTAGCGCGCGATCAGGTGCCGGTGTGCGCGCTGGACGGTCTCCTGGAAGAACCGGCTCTTGAAGAGGTCGAGCTCGCGGCGGATCGCCTGCCGCGCCTCGTCGCCGAGACGCTTCTTCTTCTTGTCGACGGGGATGCGCGCGGCCGGGTTGGTGGACTCGCCGAAGAGCCGTCGACGGCACGTCGCACGCGAGCGCAGGAAGAGCCAGTCCATCAGGCGCTTGCGGACCGGCACACGCTCCGTCGTGAGCGGGGTCGACACGTGACCGAGCGCGGCCGCGCGGTCCATCGAACCGAGCGACTCGTTCCCGAGCTCGCGCAGGTCCATGCCCGCGGCGAAGAGATCCGCGCCGACGTCGCCGGGCAGGAGCAGGCCGGCGGTCCCCGGCTTGACCTCGTCCTCGAGGGTCTCGGCCACGAAGCCCGTGAGCTCCTCCTCGTAGCGCGCGAGGCGCGGGATCAGGTCGTCGTTGACGAGCGATTCGAAGCTCGCGTCGGACGTGAACCAGTCGTCGACGAGGCGGTCGAGCTCGCGCTCGGTGTTGGCGCTCGCGGCGCGAGCCCGCTCACGGATCGCCGGAGCGAGCTTGTCCTCGAGCTCTTCGAAGGCGGCGCGCCATTCGAACGCCTCCAGGCGGTGGACCGCGTGACGGCGGCGCTGGAGCTCCTGGCGCTCGGCGTCGAGCGCGTCCGCGTGGGCGCGGAGTCCGGCGATCGACTCCATCTCGCCGATCGCGTCGAGGTCGCCGAGCAGCGCCTCGGCCCGTCGCAGGCTGTCCCCGAGGAACGCGACGAGGTAGTCCGTGCTGTTGAGGTACTCGGTGAGATCCTCGAGGAACGCGTCGAAGTTCGCCTGACCGCGCGCAGGCGTTGCATCCGGATCGGCCTCGCTGAGGCGATGGCTCGCCGCGCGCAGAAGGTCGACCGGATAGATCTTCAGGCGTCCCTCGTCGGCTGCGTCCTTGAGCGGGGCGCTCATCGCGAGGTTCTCGAACGCATCGATGATGCGGAGCGGGTCCTCCTGCTCGAGGCTCGGCACGAGCGAGCCGTCGGGCGACAGGTCGGACTTCGTCGTGTCGAGATTGACGACGAGGAAAATCCGGCTGAAGAGGTCCAGCAAGTCCTCGAACTCCTCGAAGACCTGCTCGAGG
Source organism: Planctomycetota bacterium (assembly GCA_039200205.1). Classification (GTDB taxonomy): domain Bacteria; phylum Planctomycetota; class UBA1135; order UBA1135; genus Saltatorellus. The sequence goes on along the minus strand of JBCCSK010000131.1, from coordinate 2,588 downwards.
AAGAGGTTGTCCGACTTGACCACGAAGATCGCGCACGAAGCGGAGTCGCGGAAGTCTCGCGTCATCCGGTCGTAGCCGAACTTCATCCGGCTGTAGAGACCCGGCGTGTCGACGAGGACCGCTCCCGACTGCGCGAGATCGCCGGCGGGCAGCCGCACGTCGACCTTGCGGATCGCATGCGGATAGTCCATCGACGGCTCGAACTCGCGGCCGGCGGCCTCCGTCTCACGGAGCGTCTCGGCGAGGTCGCAGTGCGCGCGGTTGATGTGGCCGTACAGGGCCGACGGATCCGTGAAGCGCTCCGTCTCGCCGTTGTATCGGGACACGTAGAACACGCGCTTGTCCGAGTGCGAGAGGTAGACCATGCACGGATACGCGGGGAGGCTGGAAACCTCGCTCACGTACGCGCCGGCCAGCGCGTTCATCAGCGTCGACTTTCCGCTCTTCAGCGGGCCGAAGAGCAGCACGTAGGCTTGCTGGTCGGCGACCTTGTCGACGAGCCCTTGGACCTGGTGCTGTAGATCGAGAAGTTCGGCGCGGACCTTCGGGATCCCGAGGTCGTCGCTCGCCTCCGCGAGTGCGGCGTTCGCTTCGCCGATCGGGGCGAGCAGCGGGCGAACGGTGGCGTCGAACGCCTCGCAGAACTGACTGAGCAGTGTGCGCATGAGGCGGCTTGTGGTTGTGCGGTGGTCGAGCGATCGGGATGGACCGCCCGTTGCGCGACTATAGGGGTAGGAGAGCGCGAAACCAAAGCCCGCGCGCGGCCGACTGCCTCGGTCTCTACGTACACTCACCGCCGATGACGGCACCTGGCGAGGACTCCGGATCCGCCGGCGACGCGGCCCTTCGCGCCGCGGCCGCCCGCGCAGCGGCGCGCGCTCGCGCTGCGACGGACACGAAATCGGATTTCGGCCGAGCGGAGAGCAGCGAAGAGCGTGAGCTCGTCGCCGAGTCGCTCGTCCGCGCCGCTCCGCCCGACAGCGAGCTCGTCATCCCGCCGCACGCCCGCGTGACGCCGCTCGCGCGCGAACTCGCGTTCCAGCGGAGCGTGCGCCTGGTCACGGGCCGGTCGGCCGAGCCGCTCGGACCCGTCGGCGCAGCGGCGCGCCGGGCCGCGCGGATCGCCGTCGCGAGCGACCACGGTGGACTGGCGCTCAAGGACCAGCTCGTCCCGCTCCTGCGCGAGATGGGGGAGCGCCCCGTCGACCATGGCCCGACGGCCGCCGACGGATCGGTCGACTACCCCGATTTCGCCCGCAAGGTCGCGCTGGAGGTGTCGGAGGGGCGCGCCGACCTCGGCATCGTCATCGACGGTGCCGGCATCGGCTCGGCGATGGTCGCGAACAAGGTCCCCGGGATCCTCGCCGCGAACGCCTGGGATGCAGCCGCAGCCCGGAACGCGCGCGAGCACAACCACGCGAACGTGCTGACGCTCGGCGCGGGTCGCCTCGACCTGGCGGGGGCGCGCGCCATCGTCGCTGCGTTCCTCGAGACGCCGGTCGGCGACGGGCGCCACGCGCGGCGCGCCGCCAAGGCGCGGGCGGTCGAGGCCGAGTTCCAGCGATCGCGCCACCTCGCCAGGACCTTCGACGAGGGACGCGGATGAGCGCTGGACGAAACCTCGACCCCGGGTCCCTGGAGGACCTCCTGGCAGAGATCGGGCGCTCGCTGCTCGCGGGTGAGCGCGTCGAGTGCGGTGGCCGCACGTACTCGATGGGGCTCGTCGCGGATGCCCGCGGGGCGGGTTCCCTCGTTGCGGCCGGCGCGTGTCGGATCGGATTCCGGGTCGACGGTGGCGAGCGCTGCCCCGACCCGACGCGGCTCGGCGATCTCGCGAGCACGATCGACCACACGCTCCTGCGGCCCGATGCCACGATCGCCGACGTCGATCGTCTGTGCGCCGAGGCGCTCGAGCATCGCTTCGCCTCCGTTTGCGTCAACTCCGTCTGGGTGCGGCGCTGCGCCGAGATCCTCGCCGGTTCGGGCGTGCTGGTCTGCACCGTCGTGGGCTTCCCGCTCGGCGCCTCGCTGACCGAGGTCAAGTGCTACGAGGCCCGGCGCGCCATCGAAGAGGGCGCGTGCGAGATCGACATGGTCCAGAACGTCGGCGCGCTCCGGTCTGGCGACCACGAGGCGGTGCGCGCCGACGTGAGCGCGGTCGCGGCGACCTGCCACGGGGCCGGCGCGCGGCTCAAGGTCATCCTGGAGACGTGCCTCTTGGAGCGAGACGAGATCTTCGCCTCGTCCGAGATCGCGAAGGCCGCGGGCGCGGACTTCGTCAAGACGTCGACCGGCTTCTCCAGCGGCGGCGCGACGGTCGAGGACGTCGCGCTCATGCGCAGCGCCGTCGGTCCGGTCCTCGGCGTCAAGGCGTCCGGCGGCGTGCGCGATGAAGCGGCGGCACGGGCGATGCTCGAGGCGGGAGCGACGCGGATCGGAGCTTCGGCGTCCGTCGCGATCGCGCGTGGGGAGAGCTGACAGCGGCGTACGACCGCAACCCACTGGCTCGGAGCGTCTGTCAGATCGCGGCGAACGGCCGCAACCCGGTTTGGAGCGTCCGCGGCTTCGCCGCCGACGCTCCGAACCGG
>JBCCSK010000130.1:0-14232 GCA_039200205.1 Planctomycetota bacterium | reverse complement strand
GTGAGACGCTGGAGCTGACGATCGTCGTCGCCGGTGCTTCCGAGCTCGATGCGGTCCCCGAGCCGCAGCTCGCGGACGACGCGCCGTTCGACGTGCTCGGCGTCCGAAGGGCTCGAGCCGCGAGCGGGACCGCGTTCACGTACTCGCTCGCGCCGAAGCGGACGGGCATCGAGGCGACGCCCCCTGCGCGGCTCACGAGTTTCGATCCCAGCGCTGAACCGCCCGCGTACGTGACCGCGACATCGGAGGCGGTCCCGATCGTCGTTCGCCGCGGCGCCGAAGACTCTGATGCGCCTGCGGACGAGGATCCCGCAGGCGAGCGTCCGCGGCTGATCTGGACGCCGCTCACGCTCGGTGCGGTGCTCGTCCTCGCCCTGATCTCGACCCTTCGCCGACGTCGCGACGGAGGAGCCACTTCGCAGTGAAGCTCCTCGACGATCTCCAGCGCTACCCGATCACCGCGCTGCTCTGCATTGGCGCGATCGCCGCGTTCATCGCGGGCGAGACGGGGCGGAGCCTCGAGCACCTGATGCTCCTGCCGGGCACGGAGTTCACAGAGCCCTGGCGGTTCATCACGGCCGTCTTCCCCCACGGTGGACTGATCCACGTCGGCTTCAACGTCTACTGGATCTGGGTGCTCGGACGACCGCTGGAAGAGCGACTCGGAACGCTCTGGACGCTCGGGCTCGTCGTGCTCGCCTCCTTCGTCGGCGCGGGGCTGGAGGTCGCGATGCTCCACAACGCGATCGGGCTTTCCGGGGTCGTGTACGCGTTCGCCGCTTTCCTCTACACGCGAGGTCGCCGCGATCCGCGCTACGCGGGCATCGTCCCCGACGATCTGGTGCGGTTCTTCGTCGTATGGTTCTTCCTCTGCATCGTGCTGACGCAGCTCGGCGTGCTGCGCATCGCGAACGCCGCCCACTTCGGAGGCGCGGCCGTCGGGTTCGCCCTCGGCAGGCCCGTTCGCTGGCTGGCGCCGGTGCTCGTCGTCGTGACGGGCCTCGCGATCCTGTTCCTGCAGCCGCGCATCCCCGGATGGACGGGCAACAACCGCGGTCTGCAGGTTCAGGCCTTCCAGGCCCTCGATCGCGGCGACGAAGCTGCGGCGATCGGCCTGTACGAGCGGGCGATCGAGGCCGGGGACATTCGCTCCGGCTCGTGGAAGAACTACGGGATCGCGCTCAACAGCGTCGGTCGATTGAACGACGCGCTCGAGGCCTGGGAGCGCGCTCACGCGATGGACCCGCAGACCTTCGAGCCGGCGGTCTGGGCCGACATCCAGCGCATGCTCGACGAGCGACGCGCCGCCCCCCGATGACGCCGACCGGGGATGACGCGGGCGACTCGCCGGCAGAGCTCGCTGCGGCGCGCCCGGGCTGGCAGCGCGCGCTCTGGGTTCTCGGCGGACTCGGGTTCGTCGCGATCGGTGCCGTCGGCGTCGTCGTCCCCGGGCTCCCGACGACGCCATTACTGCTGCTCGCAGCAGCGTGCTTCGCGCGCAGCTCTCCGCGCCTCTACGCGTGGCTGCTGCGGAACAAGACGTTCGGGCCGCTGATCGAGGACTACCGCGCGGGCCGCGGCGTCAGCATGCGCGTGAAGGTCAGCGCCCTCTCGATGATGGCGATCTTCGTCGCGTTCGCGCTGCTCGTGCCGCTGCGCGGGAAGCTGCTGCCGAGCGTCGTCGTGGGCGCCCTTGCGATCGCGGGCGCGATCTACATCCTCCGGATCCCGACGCGGCCGAACCGCTGATCAGCTCGCCCGCTCGATCACGCTCACCGTCCCGCTGTAGAAGTACTGGCCGAGGCCGACGGTGAAGACGAGCTGGCCGTACAGCGCGTGCTCGAACGATGCGAGCCAGAGGCTGCGCGATCTGGCGTAGGTCGTTGCGAAGAACCAGCCGCCGATCGCCGTGAGGACGACGGAGATCCAGCTGCCGAAGAGCAGGTGGCCGAGGCCGAAGAGGATCGCCGAGTGGAAGCTCGTACGGACGGCGCCGCCGAGCATCTCCTCGTAGCGGTGGAAGAAGAACACCCGGAAGAGGAACTCCTGCGGCAGCACGGAGAACACCGGGTAGAGGACCATCACCATCGCCCAGAGACCGGGCCGCTCGCGCGGGAACGACAGAAACAGCTCCGGCGTCAGCATCGCAACGAGCGCAGAGAGCGCGGCGCCACAGATGACGAAGCGGCCGACGATGCTCCGGACGGCGGCGGAGCTCCAGCGGAAGCGGAACGCCTCTTTCCAGCCGAAGCGCCGATCCGTGAGCAGGACGAGGCCGATGAAGGCCGTCAGTCCGATCAGGATCGGGATGACGGGCACCGTGAAGCGCCCGTACTGCTTCAACCAGGCGAGCCCGAGCGGGATCGCAAGGAAGAGGAGGGCGTACTCGGCCCAGCGGGCGCTGCGCGAACCCAACGCCTGACGCGACAAGACGAGAACGCTCCCCGCGTGCCCGCCGACGAGCGGCGGTCACGCGGGGAGCGATCGAAGACGAATCAGGAGAACAGCGCGGTGATCTGGTCGATCAGCGGCTGGAGCATCTTCATGATGTCGCTGTCGGCGTCGAACTGGCCCTTGAGGCCGTTCATCGCCGCCTCGAGATCGTCGCCGCCCGGGAGCGCCATGCCGAGCTTGTCCTTCATGGCGACGAGCTTGTCGATCATCGGCTCGGCCGTGTCCTTGAGCTTCTGAGCGTCCTCGGAGTTCTCGATGTTCTTGAACGCCTCGGTCAGCTTGTTCATCGCCGACGTCGACATCTCCTTGATTTGATCGACGGAGAGGTTGTTCGTGATGTCGTCGAGCGAGATGTCGCCGAGGCTCTGGACGGCGTCCGCGGCCTTCTGGCCAGCGGCTTCGACGTCCGAGGCGTCACAGGCGACGGTGAGGGGTAGGGCGAGGCTGAGAGCGAGAATGGCTTGGATCTTCATGGTCGCGGGGTTGGCATGCGACGAGGGGGAGGTCAGGGCGGGAGAGTCTACGGACGGTCCGACGATCGCGGTGACCCGCAGCCCCGTTTCAACGTCGCTTCACCCGCGCTCTCTCGACCTGCGACGCGCGCGCGTCCCGAAGGCTCATTTCGGCTTCGGCCGGAAGACCTCGATCACCTCGGGGTCCGGTTCGAGGCGCGCGGCGCCCGTCAGGTCGAGGCAGTAGGGAATCGCAGGGAAGACCGCGTCGAGGCACTGGCGGATCGCGCTCGGCTTGCCCGGCAGGTTCAGCACGAGCGCCTTGCCGCGGATCCCCGCGGTCTGCCGCGAGAGGATCGCCGTCGGGACGTACTGCAGGCTGACCTGCCGCATCAGCTCGCCGAAGCCGGGCATCGGCTTCTCGACGACGGCCTCCGTCGCCTCGGGCGTCACGTCGCGCGGCGCCGGGCCGGTGCCGCCCGTCGTCACCACGAGGTCGCAGCCCTCGTCGTCGACGAGTTCGACGAGCGTCCGCTCGATCGTCTCGCGGTCGTCGGGGATCACTCGCGCCACCGCCTCCCACTCGGACGCGAGGTAGTCCTCGAACGTCGAGCGGATCGCAGGCCCGCCGAGGTCCTCGTACTCGCCGCGGCTCGCGCGATCCGAGACCGTCACGATTCCGATTCGGGCTTTACTGGTCATCGGTGCTCCTTCGTGCGCGGCGGAAGCGCGGCGCGCTCGGCGAGAGCGTGTCCGACGTAGGGAATGAACCGTGCGACCTCGCCGGCCGCGAAGCGAGCGCCGACGGGAAGCTCGACGAGGCCGTCCGCCGCGGCGGCCGCGATCAGGTCTCCGCTGCCGTTCCAGCGCGCGGGGACGAGCCCGCTCCCGTCGAACGACGCGGGGAGGAAGAGGTGGCGCTTCCCGCGGTGCTCGTAGTCCTCGGCCATGGGAACGTCGACGGAGCTCGGCCGCCAGCCGCCGAGGAACCGACCGAGCGCGGGGAAGAGGAAGAGGTGCGCCGTCGCGAGCACGCTGACCGGGTTCCCCGGTAGCCCGACGAATAGCGCGCCGTCCGCGCGGTGCGCGACGAGCACCGGCTTGCCGGGCTGGACCTGTACGCGGTGGAAGAGCGTCTCGAAGCCGAGTTCGCGGAGCGTCTCCGGAACGAGGTCGCGCTCGCCCATGCTGACGCCGCCGGTCGTCACGACGACGTCGGCGGACGCCGCCGCCGCCTCCAGGGCAGCGCGCAGCTCGGCCTCGTCGTCGCGGGCGTGGCGCCGCTCGACGTCGACGGCGATTGCCGCGAGGAGCGCGTCGAGCAGCGGTCCGTTGCTGTCCCGGATTCCCGCCGGCCCGGCGGCGCCGACCTCGTCCCCGGTCGTGACGACCGACACTTTCGGACGCTCGAAGACGTCGAGCCGGTCGGCCCCCGCCATCGCGGCGACCGAGAGGTGAGCGGGGCCGAGGCGGGTGCCGGCGCGGACGAGCACGTCGCCGTCGCGCGCGTCCTCGCCGCGCCAGGCGATGTTCGCGCGCGGCGGCGGCGCGCTCTCGAAGCGCACCGTGTCTCCGTCCGTCTCCCCCACCGCACGTTCGATCGGAACCACGGTCGTGCCGGCGGGCGCGGGGGCCCCGGTCATGATCCGCACGGCCTCGCCTGGCGCGAGCGTGCCGTCGTGGGAGGTTCCGGCGGTCACGGTCCCGACGACGCGGAACTCCGAGCGGTCGCCGTCGAGCGCGACCGCGAAGCCGTCCATCGTGGCGCGGTCGAAGCCCGGCTGGTCGCGGTCGATCGCGACCGGAGCCGCGAGGACGCGGCCGCGCGCCTCGCGCAGCGGCACGGACACGACGCGGCGCGCGCGGTCGCCCACGTCGAGCGTGTCGAGGGCCGCCTGGGATTCAGCGAAGGTGAGCATCGGGATCGGAGAGATGGCGCAGCGCGCCGGGGAGGAGGGGGACGTCGAGCGGGGCGAGCTCCAGCTCGGCGAGCTCGTCCGCAGCGACCCATCGAACGCTGTCGTGGGTTCCGTCGATGGGACTCGGCTCAGCGTTGTCGGTCGTGCGCGCAGCGTAGGCGGTCAGGCGCAGGCCCGCCGCTTCGCCGCTGCGCGCGGCCCGCTCGGACGAGCCGAGCGGCTCGCCAATTTCGACGGCGAGCGCGAGCTCCTCGCGCAGCTCTCGCGCCAGACACGCGCCGGGCGACTCGCCCCGCTCCAGCTTGCCCCCGGGGAACTCCCAGAGTCCCCGGAGCTCGGCGGGACGGGTGCGACGCGCGACGAGCACGCGGCCGTCGCGCACGACGACGGCCGCGCAGACCTCGATCACGTCGGGCTCAGACGAACGGCGTAATCCCGGGCTTCGGGATCGGGCGCACGGGGTTGTCGCCCCACTCGTAGGCCTTGGGCGCGAGGTCATCCTGGGACTCGAGCGCCTGGTTCCACGTGATCTCCTGGCCGGTGTAGGCGGACATCCGCCCCATCAGCGCGAGGAGTGTCGCGCGGCACATGACGTCGCCGTCGTGGATCGGCTGGCCAGACCGGATCGACGCGAACATCGCGTCGTGTTCGTTCTGGTACATGTCGTCGACGAAGTCCTCTTCGGGCCGCCAGCGCCAGCGGTTCTCGCCCTCGATGTCGTGCCTCTGCGTGTGCGCGATGCCCTTCGTCCCGTAGACGTGGTCGGAGACGTCGCGGAAGGCTCCGCCCCACTGGCGGCACGAGAAGAACCCGTGCACGCCGCCGCCGAACTCGTAGACGGCGCTGAAGTGATCGAAGACGTTGCCGAACTTCGGGTCGGTGCGAACGATGCGGCCGCCCTGCGCCTTGACCTTCAGCGGCGGAACGTCGCCCATCGCCCAGATCATCTTGTCGAGGTTGTGGATCGCCTGCTCGGCGATGTGGTCGCCCGACGCCCACGTGTAGTAGAGCCAGTTGCGCAGCTGCGTCTCCATCTCGCTCCAGTCGGAGCTGGACCCGCGGTGCCAGAGCTCGCCCGTGTCGTAGGAGCACTCGATCGCCTTGATGTCCCCGATCGCGCCCTCGTGGACGCGCTTGAAGGTCTCCTGCTTGGCGAACTGGTAGCGGTAGCAGAGGCCGGTGACGACGGCGAGCTTCTTGGCCTTGGCCTCGTTGCACGCGTCCCAGATCCTCCGCAGGCCGGGCGCGTCGGTCGCAACGGGCTTCTCGACGAACATGTGCTTGCCCGCCTTGACAGCGTACTCGACCTGCATCGGCCGGAAGTGCGGCGTCGAGGCGAACAGCACGACGTCACAGGCGTCCGTGACCTTCTCGTGGCAGTCGAAGCCGACGAAGCGGTTCTCCGGCGGGACGTCGACGCGATCGCCGATGTCCTGGGACTTCAGCTCGCCGAGCTTCTTCTCGATCTGGTCCTCGAAGACGTCGCCGAGCGCAACGAGTCTGGCGTTCGGATCGGCGCGCAGCGCGTTCACGGCCGCGCCGCCTCCGCGCCCGCCGCAGCCGACGAGACCGACCCGCAGGACGGGCGCCTCCACGGCGCGACGCGCCCCACCTTCTTGCTGGGCCTGCGCCAGGGCGGAGGTCGCGCCGAGGGCCGTGGCTGCGCCGGCGGCGCGGAGGATCTGGCGCCGGCTCGCGGCGAGGGGCTCTTCAGTCGGAGAGGTCATACGTCGATTCGCGTTCGGGGTCCTTCGCGGGAGAGACCCCATCGTGCGGGAAGAGGGCGCCGACGCAAGCGTCCGCGTCCGGCGGCCCGAAGAAGACGCCCCGTTCGAGCTCGGGCACGCCCGTCGCGGCGGTTCCGAGGACGAGTCGTGCGGTCGCGGACGCGTCGGCCTCGGCGGCCGACCCAGCGGTCATCACCGCCGCGCGCGGCGCGACCAGCGGCAGCGCCGTCCGGGGATCGAGGACGTGGCCATATTCGGCGTCCTCCTCCTCGATCCCCGGGAGCGGTGCCCCGGAGAGCCGCCCCCGACGGTAGGCGTCGCCCGAGGTCGCGACCGCGGCCCCGGACAGGAGGAACGGCATCGTCGACGCGCCTGCTTCTGCGAACGGGCGGACCGCGACCTTCCATCCGGCCTCTCCGGGCGGCGGATCGAGCGCCGCGACGTCGCCCCCCCCGTCCAGGAGCGCGCTGCGGACGCCGCGACGCTGGAGCTCCGCGAGCGCCTCGTCGACGGCGAGCCCCTTGGCGACCCCGCCGAAGTCGAGGCGCACGTCCGGGACCGCCAGGCGGACGTGGAGCCCGTCTTCCCTCTCGTCGAGCTCGACGATCCGCTCCCAGCCGGTGCGCGCGCGCGCCGCGCTCCAGCGCTCGGCGTCCGGCCACTCCTCGTCGCGGAGCGCGCGCCTCCAGAGGCGGACGAGGGGTCCGACCGTCGGGTCGAAGGCGCCGCCGCTGATCTCGACGGCTCGGTCGGCGGCGCGAACGACGCGAGCGAGGTCGGGCGAGAGCCGGACCCAGCGCCCGTAAGCGTCGCGACCCAGCGCGCGCGCCTCGCTCCGTGCGTCGTAGTCGGTGGCGACGCGCTCGATCGCGTCGATGCGCTCGAACGCAGCCCGCGCCGCGAGTTCGGACTGCGTTTCGTCCGGAGCGTAGAGGGTCAGCCGAAAGAGCGTTCCCATCGCCGCGTGCTCGAACGTCGAGCGCAGCTCGGCGTGCGGGTTCGCACGCGGCGGCGCGGCGCAGCCGAGCACGACGGCGGCCGCCGCCAGCAGGGTGTCGACGGCGCAGCGCCGGACGCGATCCGGGACGCGAAGGGCGCCGGATCCAGGACGACCGTGGCGAGGTGGCTCCACGTGGCCCAGACTATGCGGCCGCCGTGTCCGACGTCTCCATCCAGAGCGGCACGAACCACGACGCATGACCCGATCTCGACGAGCGACGGCGCTCGGCCTCCTCGGTGCCCTCTCCACGGCGCTCCTCGCCTTCGCCCAGGACGACGAGCGCTCCGTCTACCCGGCCTTTCCGAAGGGTCCGCCGCCCCCGACCGAGGTCGTCGGTGCGGCTGCGGAGGACGCGGCGTCGATGAAGCCCTACGAGGAGGTCATCACCGGGACGGGCGTGACCTTCCAGCTGAAGCCGATCCCCGGCGGGACCTTCCGCATGGGAAGTCCCGAGGACGAGGCGGACCGCGCCGACTACGAGGGGCCCCAGATCGACGTCCAACTCTCGCCCTTCTGGATGGGCGTCCACGAGGTCACGTGGGACGAGTACTTCCAGTTCATGGACTCGCTCGACAAGCGGGCCCGCGAGCGCGGCGAGGGGACCCCGGCCGACCAGGACGGCTGGGCCGACGCGGTCAGTCGCCCGACGCCGCCCTACGTCCCGATGGACTTCGAGATGGGCGTGGACGGCTACCCCGCGATCTGCATGACGCAGTTCGCGGCGAAGCAGTACACGAAGTGGCTGTCGATGAAGACCGGCCGCTTCTATCGCCTGCCGACCGAGGCCGAGTGGGAGTACGCGTGCCGGGCCGGGACCACCGGGCCGTACTCGTTCCCCGCCGACGAGGTCGACGACCACGCGGTCTGGTTCGACAACTCCGACGGTCAGTACCAGAAGGTCGGATCGCTGAAGCCGAACCCTTGGGGCCTCTACGACATGCACGGGAACGTCGCGGAGTGGGTGCTCGACGCGTTCACGAAGGAAGGGTACGCCGCGCTCGTCGAGGACGGCGCCGAGGGTCCTCTCGTCGATCCCGTCAACTGGCCGACGGCTCTCTACCCGCGCACCGTTCGCGGCGGCCACTGGGACGACGACCCCGACCGACTCCGCAGCGCGTCGCGTCGCGGGTCGACCGAGTCCTGGAAGGTCCAGGATCCACAGCTCCCCAAGAGCATCTGGTACCACACCGACGCGCACTGGCTCGGGTTCCGCGTCGTCCGTCCGCTCGACCCGCCCCCGTACGCCGAGTGGGCTCGTTACCACGACGCCGACGTGGAGTCGGTCACGACGATCCAGGAGCGGCAGCGCTCCGGCGGGCGTTGACCTCCGGTATGGCGCCGTCCCTTCCCTCGAAACGCACATGAATCCCCCCTCCACCCCCATCGATCGTCGCGTGTTCCTCAAGGGCGCCACCGGCCTCGTCGCAGCGCCCACCTTCGCGAGGTTCCAGGCCGGTGCCGCGAATGACGCCGAGCTGCGCGTGGCGCTCGTCGGCTGCGGCGGCCGCGGAACGGGCGCGGCCGTCCAGGCCCTCAATACCGGGAACGTGCGACTGGTCGCGATGGCCGACGCCTTCGTCGATCGACTCGAAGGGTCGCGCTCGTCGATCGCCGAGGCGCACCCGGAGAAGGTCGACGTTCCGGCGGAGCGACGCTTCGTCGGCTTCGACGCGTACCAGCGCGCGATCGACGAGGACGTCGACGTCGTCGTCCTTGCGACGCCGCCCGGGTTCCGGCCGGAGCACTTCCGCTACGCCGTCGAGAAGGGCCGGCACGTGTTCATGGAGAAGCCCGTCGCGGTCGACGCGCCGGGCGTTCGGACCGTCCTCGAAGCGGCCGCAGCGGCGAAGGACAAGAAGCTCTGCGTCGGCGTCGGGCTCCAGCGTCACCACAGCTTCAAGTACCAGGACACGATCCGCGCGATCCAGGACGGCGCCGTCGGGCGTCCCATCCTCCTGCGCGTGTACTGGAACAGCGCCGGTGTCTGGGTCAAGCCGCGGCGACCGCAGTGGAACGAGATGGAGTACCAGATGCGCAACTGGTACTACTTCAACTGGCTCTGCGGCGACCACATCGTCGAGCAGCACATCCACAACCTCGACGTCGGCAACTGGGTCATGGGCCGGACGCCGATCAAGGCGCGCGGCATGGGCGGGCGCGGGGTGCGGACCGGCTCCGAGCACGGAGAGATCTACGACCACTTCTCCGTCGAGTACGAGTATGACGACGGGACGCGGATGCTCAGCCAGTGCCGCCACCAGCCGCAGGTCTGGAACAGCGTCTCGGAGCACATCCAGGGAAGCGAGGGCGCGGGGAACATCGGGCGCGGCGCGCTCGAGACCTACGCCGGCGAGACGTGGCGCTTCGAGGGCGAGGACTCCGCCCACTACCAGCGCGAGCACGACGTGCTGTTCGAGGCGATCCGCACCGGGCGCGAGCACAACGAGGCGGAGCTCGGTGCGATGGCGACGATGACGGCGGTCCTCGGCCGCATGGCGACCTACTCGGGACAGGAGGTCACCTGGGACGAAGCACTCGCCTCGACCGAGATCCTCGCGCCGGAAGCCTCGCCGCTGACGTGGGACGCGGTGCCGCGCTCGCTGCCCGGCCCCGACGGGCGCTACCCGATCCCGACGCCCGGTCAGTACCGCGTCGTCTGACGCGGCCCTGACCGGACCTCATCGCCGGGTCCTTGGCGAACCTCGTCCTCGCATCCCTCCTGTGGTCGGTGTCGTTCGCGCTCATCGGCGCGCACGCCATCGACCCCGACGTCCTCGCGGCGGCGCGGCTCGGACTCGCTTTCCTGCTGTTCGCGCCGCTGCTTCGCCGGGGCGCCGATGGCGTCGACGGCCCGCAGCGCGCGACGCCGACGACGCTCGCCGCGATCGGCGCGGTGCAGTACGGCGTGATGTACGTGCTCGTCCTGCGCGCGTACGAGCATCTCGCCGGCCACGAGGTCGCCCTGCTCACGATCACGACGCCGATCTTCGTCATCGCCGTCGAGTCCCTCCTCGCCCGCCAGACCACAGCTCGCGCCTGGATCGCAGCCGCGATCGCCATCGCCGCCGCCTTCGTCCTGCGCGCGCAGGACGGGGGCGCCTCGGGAACGCGGGACGCCGGCTACTGGACGGGCGTCGGGCTGGTCCAGGCGGCGAACGTCGCGTGGGCGGTCGGGCAGGTCGCGTACCGGCGCGTCGAGCCGAATCCTCGCACGACGGCGCGTCGCTTCGCGTGGCTCTACCTCGGCGGCCTCGTGGTCGCGGGCGGGTGGGCGCTGATTCAGGTCGACCGCACCGCGCTCGCCCTCACCGGAGACGAGACCGCGGTCGTGCTGTACCTGGGCCTCGTCCCCTCGGGCGTCGCGTTCTACCTGTGGAACCGCGGCGCCACGCGGGTGACCGTTCCGACGCTGGCGGTGATGAACAACCTCAAGATCCCGCTCGCCGTCACCGTGGCGCTCCTCCCACCCTTCTCGGAGGCCGCGGACCTCGTGCGCCTCGGCGCGTCGTTCGCACTCCTCCTGGTCGCGCTCGCCGTCGCCTCAGGTTCGCCACGCGGCGAGTAGGAGGAACGAGAGTCCCACGAGAGCGAAGCCGTCCCACGCCGCGGCGCGCGCGGCTTCCGCGGTCGGCGCGCTCGCTCCGGCGCCCCCGACGAGCTGCACGATGCCGACGATCCCCGGCACCAGCCAGATGGCGCGGACCAGACGCGCCGCCCCGCGGCGGCTCGCACGGGGTGGGCGCAGCGCGATGGCGACGAGGGCGAACGCGATCATCCCGACGCCGAGCGCACGTCGGAACTGGCCCACGGTGCGCAGGCTCGGATCCGGTCGCATCAGCGGCCGACCGCGAAGCTCGACGTCGTCGGCGCCCTCGGTTCCCACGAGCAGGCCCGGTCCCGCCACGAGGTTCGGTGGCTCCGCAGCAGCGCGGGCCTCGACGCCGCGGTCGAACGCGGCCATGCCGAGGAGGAGCAGCGCGAGGAGTGCGACGGTCTGCAAGGTGGCGCGTGCGGCTCCTCAGTCGTCGAGCCACTCGAAGGACGTGAGCGTGTCCCCCGCGTCCCGATCGCTGAGCTCGAGGATCATCCGGAACGACCGCCGATCGTCCGACGGTCCGTGAACGACCCAGGACGTGAGGGCGAGCCGCATCGGCTCGACGCCCTCGGACTCGCGGCGCCGCCAGCGATGCTCGAGGCTCCCGTCGCCGCTCGCCGGCGCTCCGTCCAGTCCGGACGCGGTCCAGCCGCCGAGCGCTGCGTCGAGAAAGCGGACGGCCGACCGCTCGGCTCGAAGCTCGAGGAGCGGCGGCACGAGTCCGTCGAGAGCAGCCTGACGAGCCTCGGCGAGCACCGCGGTGAACGCCGCTTCGTCGGTCGCAGCGCCGCGCATACGCTCGACGAACGCGTGGTGGCGGCAGCACGGCGTTCCGGCGACGCGATGGGTGCCCGCGACCGCCCTGTCGTCGGTCGTCCGCGGACCGAAGCACGGTCCGAAGGCCTCCGCGGCGCCGTCGTCGCCGTCGACCCGCTCGGCGTACGCGCACGCGGGCGCATCGACGACCGCGGGCTCGCGTCCCGCTTCGACGGTTCGAAGGGAGATCGGCAGCGACCAGCGAAGCGCGTTGGCGACCTTCGGCTCGAGCGGCACTGGCGTCGACGCCGACTCGTGTTCAGGCTCCGGGAAGGGAGGCTCCGAGCGAGGCAGCTCGATCTCGTCTGCGAGGTCGAGCGCCCCCCCCGCCGCAGCCGCGGCCGGCGACGGCACCGACACGCGGCCGATGAGCGCCCCGATTGCGAGACAGGCGAGCGCGACGGCGACGAGACCCGGGCGGCGGCCGGGTGCTCGCGCGTCGACGTCCCCCACTCGCCGCTCTTCGTCGTCGCCGCGTCGATCGCCCTCGCGCGATGCGTCGAGCGCTCTCCGGAGGCTCTCGCGCTCCTCGCGTACTTCGCGAAGCTCGTCGCGGAGGCGCTGGATCTCCCGCTCGACCTCGGTCCGCCAGCCGGCCTCGTCGCTGCTCGCGGGCGGAGCTTCGGACGCATCCAGGTCGCTGGCGGGCCCGGTCCCGAGATCCTGGACGGCGCTCGAGCTCCCGAGGCCGGAGCGACGCGGGCCCGTGAACACCCCGCGCGCGCCCAGGTCGCGTCGCGCATCGAGAGCACGATCGCGAGCGGCGGGCACGATCTCTGCGACGTCGCCCGCCCGCACGAGCCGGATCTCGGCCCCCTCGCGCCACGCGGCGCGCACCGAGACGCGGTCGTCCCGCGCCCACGCGGCGACGGTGCGGTG
The DNA here is from genome assembly GCA_039200205.1 of Planctomycetota bacterium. GTDB lineage: Bacteria > Planctomycetota > UBA1135 > UBA1135 > Saltatorellus. The sequence continues at coordinate 1,390 of JBCCSK010000130.1, read as the reverse complement.
CGGGACACCGGCCAGGTCGGCGGCCTCCCCGAACGTCCACCAGGCGTCCGGGTCGAAGCGCGCGCCCGCGTCAGCAGCGTTCGGTGCCTCGCTCATGTCGCATGTGTAGCGCTCGGAGACGCCGGTTGCCAGCGAACGGCGGGCCGCAGGCCCGAGGCGATGGCGGGAAGGCCGTCCGCCGTGCACGATGGAGGGCACCTCTCCCCGCTTCGCCCCGCCGAGACCACCCATGCTTCTTCGCCGACTCGCTTCCCTCTCGCTCCTGGCCGTCGCGGCGCCGGCGCTGGCCCAGAGCCCGATCACGTTCGCGATCGACCCCGCGATCTCGCAGTTCTCGTTCGGCGGGAGCACGTCCCTGGGCCCGATCGTCGGGATGCCGCCGAACTTCGGCCTCAGCGGGACCGTCGTCGCGAGACTGACGGCCGGCACGACCCAGCCGGTCCACGTCGTGCAGCTCCTGAACGGCGGCGACGCCCTGGTGAGCCCCGACCTCAGCGCGGAGATCCCGAACCCGGTCCCGTTCCTGCCGCCGCTCGCGGCGATCGACATCACGAACCTGCGCCTCGCGCTGCGCTCGAACCCGGTGGCCGTCGACACGACCGGTCAGTTCACGATCGACATCGTGTCGACCGCGCTCAGCGGGACGGCCACCGTGACGCCGGCGTTCGGCATGCCGTCGGTCACGGACCTGACGGGGCTCACGAGCCTCCCGCAGACCTTCCAGGGGACGATCGTCTTCGCGGGCGCACAGACCATCATCGAAGGACCTCTCTCGCTCTCGTTCCTGCTCTCGGACCCGATGTCCGGGCTCACCGCCAACCTGGACGTCATGGGGAACTTCGCGGCCGTTGGATCCCAGCCCGCCCCCGCGAACTACTGCACGGCGGAGCCGAACTCGACCGGCGGCCCCGCGGCGATCTCGACGACCGGGTCGCCGAGCCTCTTCAGCGCCGACCTCGCGCTGACGGCGGACCAGCTTCCGACGTTCTCGCTCGGCTACTTCCTGTTCTCGGAGACGCAGGACTTCGTGCCGGGCTTCGGCGGCAGCGCCGGAAACCTCTGCATCGGCGGTTCGATCTTCCGGCTCTCGAACTTCGTGCTCGGTTCCGGCCCCGTCGGAGCGGTGTCGCTCCCGGTCCCCTTCGGCGGCCTGCCCCCGGCGGCCGCGTTCGACATCGGCGAGTCGTGGAACTTCCAGTACTGGTTCCGCGACTCGGTCGGCGGATCGACGACGTCGAACACCACCGACGGCGTCACCGTCGAGTGGACTCCCTGACGTCGCTGGTCGCGCTGCCGACGAGTCTTTGGAGCGCGTCGGGCCACCAGCCCGACGTCGAGTCGCGTCCATCTTTCGTCGGGCGCGCCTCGACGCGCGCCGGCTCCTCAGCCG
>JBCCSK010000129.1:0-14394 GCA_039200205.1 Planctomycetota bacterium | reverse complement strand
GGCGGACGCTCCAAACCGGGTTTGGGTCGCACTCCCCTCGTCGGCGCTAGATGCCCGAGAGGGCCTCCAGCATCGCGCGCAGCCGCTCGTCCTTCGGCTCGAGCGAGAGGGCGAAGCGCGCGAGCGCGCGTGCGCGGTCCGGGTCGTCGAGCTCGTGCCTCGACCAGTGGGCGCAGTCGCCGTAGAGGCGCGCCGCCCGCTGGGGGTCGTGGACGCTGCCCGTGCGCAGGAGCGTCTCGGCGCGGAGGATCAGCGCCCGCGCGAGTTCGGGGTCGTCGACCGACGCCATCATGGCACCGAGTGCGCCCTCGGGCAGGCCCTCGGCGTTGCTCGGGTCGAGCCGGAACGCGCGGTCGAGGACGTCCCCGTCGACGGCGTCGGCGGCCACGAGCGCTCGCACCGCGAGACGCTCTCGCGCATCGGTGACGTCCGGCTCGCCGAGGATGGTGCGGACGATCGGGACGAGAGGCTTCGCGAAGACGTGCGCTCCCGCGCGCTCCAGCACCGTCGCCGCCCTTGCGGAGGCGGCGCGAGCTTCCTCCGGCGAATTGGCGCCTGCGATCGCCCCCACGATCGTCGGGACGGTGTCGCGGAGCGCCTCGGTACGGCGGTGCTCGTCGAGGACCCAGTCGGCCCACTCGCGCGGGCCCCGCTCGTCGTAGCCCTCGCGCGCGTAGGCAATGCCGTCGGCCGTCATGAGGAGCACGGTCGGAAACGCGCTCGCGCCGACCGCCGCGCGGAACGCGTCGCTGCGAACGGCGCTCTCGCCTTCGCCCCGCGCACGGCCCCGCTCGTCGAAGTCGAGGCGGACGAGGACGAACTCGTCGCAGGCCGGCTCGCAGAAGGTGGGGCGCGACAGCACTCGATCCTCGAGCTTCTTGCACCAGGCACACCACGACGAGCCCGCGAACTCGACGAGTACGTGCTTGTTCTCCGTCCGTGCGACGGTCCGCGCGCGCTCCAGGTCGTCGTACCAGCGGACCTCGCCGCTCTGCGTCGCGACGGCCGAGGACGAGCCGGCCGCGACGACGAGCGCCGGAACGAGCGCGCGGCGCATCGGCCCCGCGGGATTCACGCGAGCTCCGCGCGCACGCGCTCGAGGAGGCGCTTCGTCGCGAGGATGCCCTCATCCTCTCCGAGGTTCTTCCCCTCGTACTCGATCCCGACCCAGCCGGCGTACTTCGCGTCGCGGACGATCTTCAGCATCTGGACGTAGTCGATCTTGGACTCGGCGCCCGACGCATCGAAGTCGTACGACTTCGCGCTGACCGCCTTGGCGAAGGGCATCAGGTCCTTCACTCCCTGGTAGCGGTCGTAGTCGTAGAAGTTTCCGAAGTCCGGGAGCGTGCCCACACCGTCGTCGTCGCAGGCGCGCATCACACCCGCGAGCCACTCCCCGTTCGACGAGAGGCCACCGTGGTTCTCGACGATCACGTCGATGCCGTAGTCGGCGCCGACCCGAGCGATGCGCTTCAGCGAATCGGCCGCCCGCTCGGCCTGGGCCTCGGGCGTCCCGCCGCCGCCAGCGTTCACGCGAATCGCATGGCAGCCGAGGAACGCCGCGGCGGCGATCCACTTGAAGTGGTTCTCGACGGCGTCCCGGCGGCGCGCGTCGTCTTCATCGGCGAGCTGTCCCTCGCCGTCGACCATGATCAGCAGGCTCTTCACGTCCGCGTCCGCGCAGGCCCCGTTCAGATCGGCCAGATAGCCGAAGTCGGTCCCGCGCCGAACGACCTTGCCGGAGCGGTCCGGCGACTGGAAGAAGGCGTTGACGTACTCGATCGCGTCGAGACCGAACTTGTCGCGCGTGTAGCCGGGGAACTGGAGGTTCGTGATTCCGCCCTCCGCCGCGGGCTTCCGCAGCGTTCGATGCAGCGACCACTCGGCGAGTGAGATCTCGAACCAGGGGTCGTCACGACCGGGTCCGGTCGCGGCGGCGGCCCCGGCGACGGTGACGGCCTTCATGAAGTCGCGGCGGGAGAGGTCGTACGCACTCGCGTCGTGCATGGTCGGAGGGGCGATTCGCAAGGAGAGAGGGGGCCGCCTGCCTGCGGCCTGGCGGCCTCATCCTACCGAGGCCAGTTCCCCGCCGATCGCTCGCCATCCTCGCAGGATCTCGTCGCGGTCGAGATCGCGGCCGATGATGACGAGCCGCGAGATCTCCGGCGGCTCGACGTCGTCGAGGGTCGCCTCGATCCACTGGTAGACGCCCTGCACGACGAGCGCGCCACCGCCGCTCGACGGCCGCAGGATCCCCTTGGCTCGCATGAGCTCATGGCTGCGACGCTTGGCGAGGAACTCCAGCCACATCAGCGTCGCGTCGCGATCGACGGACTGCTCGGTCTCCAGGGAGATCGAACCGAGCCCCGGCGTATGCCCGATGTGCTCGTCGCCTGCCGCCGCGACGATCGAGGCTCGACGCTCGTCGAGGTCCGTCTCCGCGGCAGAGTCGAGCACCCAGTCGAGCGGGACCTGCGCTCGCTCCGCGCTCCTCACGCGCGCGAGCGGGTTGAGGGACTGAAGGTGCCCCTCCACGTGCTCGAGCGTCGGCGCGTCGACGCGATCCGCGTGGTTGACGACGATCCGGTCGGCGTACGCGATCTGCTGCGCTGCTTCGACCGTGGACCCGAGCAGGTCGAGCACGTGCGCGGCGTGCACGAGCGTCACGACGCCGTCGAGGCGCACCGACTCCGACAGCTCGTCGTCGACGAGGAACGTCTGGACCGCCGGACCCGGCGAAGCGGCGCCCGACGCCTCGACCAGGATCCGATCGAAGCCGGCGTTCGACCGGCGGAGCCAGCGCCCGACTCCGCGACCCGCGCCGCGCGACACGAGGTCGGCGAGCGTGGAGCGCAGGTCGTCCTGGATCTCGCAGCAGATGCAGCCGTTGCTGAGCTCGACCACGGCCGCGTCCTGGGCCTGACGTCGTACGACCAGGTCGCCGTCGATGCCGAGCGCCCCGAACTCGTTGACGATGACCGCGCAGCGCTGCCCGTGACGCTCGCTCAGGATCCGCTGGACGAGAGTCGTCTTCCCGCTGCCGAGGAACCCGGCGATGAGCGTGACGGGGATCTTCATGGTCCCCATGTCGACGTCTCGGCCCCTTCCCGTCAACCGCCGAGCGCGTCGCGGAGCTTCTGCTCGAGCCGATCGAGGTAGCGGCCGTCGCGCTCGCGATCGCGGGCGAGCTGTTTGAACTGCTCCTCGACCTGATGGCGCGCGGCGTGGCCGAGCGCGAGCATGCGGCGCAGGTCGACGATCTCGGACCGCTGGGCCTGGAGGCGCACGTGCACGCGTTCGCGGAGGTCCCGCATCCGGATCCGCATCGAGCGCGCCTCGGCCTCGCGACGCTCCGCCTGCACGAGCTCCGTCTCGAGGATCTGAATCCGCTCGTCTCGATCGTCGAGAGCGACTTCGAGCGTCGCGCGCGCATCCGCGGCGACGTGGGAGCGGTGCTCGGAGATCTCCAGTTCGCGTCGCAAGTGCGCCCGCTCCGCGATGAGACGCTCGTTCTCCGCATTGAGCTCGTCGAGACCCGAGGCCCAGAGCCCGATGGACGCCTCGAGGCGCTCGATCCGCTCGCGCAGAACCGCGACGTCCTCCTCCGGCGCCACGGGTGCGGGCCGATGGGCGACGCTCGCCGCGCCCTCTCTCCCCCCCGACGGCCTCGGCGAGACCAGCGGGTCGCCCCCCCGAGCCATCTGTGTCGTCTTTGTTCTCATGGCGTAAGTGCAGGCTACCCCGGAGGTCCGATTCCGGCTGGAAGTCCGTCGGGCGCACGTACCCCCCGGCCAGATCCGTCCCAAAGAACGACAGACGTGCTGATCCTCACCTCCTCCCCGCGCGCGATCGGCGCCCTCGCGGTCGCGCTCTGCACCCTCGGGGCCTGCGATCGCCCCGCGCCTTCCAGCGAGCGACCGCCGGGATTCTGGTTCGACGTGAGAGAGCCACCGTCCCCCTCGGACCTGGGCGAGCTCGGGTACGCCGCGGGTCACGCTCCTCCCGAGGAGGTCTGGACCGGGATTCGGGTCCTGGACGAGCACCGGGCCTTCACCGGGCCGCTCGTGATCGCTTCCGGGCACGAGCCTGCGGCCTACGTGCTGCACGGGGACGGCGAGTTGGAGCGACGCTGGGCACTCGACGCCGCCGCACAGGATGCGGCGCTCCTTCCGACCTTCGTCCACACGACGCAGCGCGCCTGGCGCCGCGTCGAGCCCCTCGCGGACGGAGGACTCCTGGCCATCCACGACGGGCTCTGTCTCCTGCGTCTCGACGCACGGTCGAAGATCGTCTGGAGCGCCGTGCCGGGCGCGCACCACGACCTCCTGCTCGACGGGGACAGCGTGTGGGTCCTCGACAGGCGCGTCGAAGGGCGCGTCCGGCCCGACGACGCGGCCTCCGAGTGGCTCGTCGACGACGGCATTGCGCGGGTGGCGCTGGAGGACGGGCGGATCCTCGAGCGCGTGTCCCTGCTGGAGGCGCTCGCGGCGTCCGCGCACGCCGAACTCGTCGAACAGGCGGTCGCGCAGGCTCGGTCGATCGACGTGGGGCCAGTGGAGCACGACGGGAGCTTCCGGCGGGCGCTCGACCCCCTGCACTCGAACGCGATCGTCCGCGCCGACGGCTCACTCGTCGTTCTGCTGCGCGACGTGGGCGCGCTCGCGGGGCTCGACCCGGAGACCCTCGCCGTCGAGTCGCTCCGCATCGGCCCGTGGCAGGGCGCCCACGACCCCCAGGTCGATCCAGACGACCCGCAGCGGGTCCTCCTCTTCGACAACTTTGGCCGACGCGACCCCGAACGGCCCGCGTCGCGCGTGCTCGCGCTGGATCTCGCTGGCGGTGGTGGCGCGACGACGGTGTTCGAGGACGATCCTCCCGAGCGATTCTACTCGCCCGTCTGCGGCTCTCTGTCCGCGCTCCCGGGCGGAAGCTGGCTCGTCGTCGAGTCGACGGCGGGGCGCGCCTTCCAGATCGACGCCGGCGGCGAGCTGGTGTGGGAGTTCCGGAGCCCCTTTCGGATCGAGGAGGAGGGACTCGTGGCGGCGCTTCTCGACGTGAGACCGCTGCGCTGACGACGCGTCGATCCCGGGTCGCTCTCAATCCGGGCGAGGCCGGAAGCCGACACTCTGAAGAGCCGAGGCCTCGCTCGGCGCGACGCCTCAGCCCGCCAGCCCATGAAGTTCAGCCTCTTCAAGCGATCGAACGGTGACGGTCAACCGGAGGATCGCCATCCGGAGCCCCCGCCCGAGCGACTGCACGACTCCATCCCCGAGGCGGAGGAGCTGCAGGTCAACCTGTGCGTCGAAGGGGAGCCGCCGATCCTCGTCGAGCTGATCGACATGAACATTCAGGGTGCGCAGGTCGTCGTGCCGTTCCACCAGGCGCCCCTGGGCTCCGAGGGCGCAGCGGTGATCCTCGACGTGTCTCACCCCGACGACGGCTGGCGCGTGCGCGCGACCGCCCAGGTGCAGAAGATCACGAAGTGCGACGAGCAGTTCGTGTCGATGGAGGTCCAGTTCACGCGACTGGGCGAGCTCTACGCCCAGCTCGACGACGCTCTCGGGCGCTACTTCAACCGCCGCTCGGCGCGGCGCGTGAAGCCTGACATCGACACGAAGGTCTCGGTGCGCCTCGCCTACGGCCCCCACCGCGTGCGCGGCGAAGCCCACGACCTCTCGCGAAGCGGCATCGGCGTCGTTGCACCGCTCGTGCAGGCGTCGATCTTCCGCTCCGGCGAGCGGGTCCGGATCTTCATCGACCTCCCGGGGAACAAGGAAGAGTTCGAGGCGCTCGGCGTGATCAAGCACGGCTATCGCAACGGGGAAGAGGTCCTGCTCGGCATCGAGTACGACCTGCTCTCCGACACGCCCATGCGCGAGAGACGGGGCGAGTACCTCGAGTACGTCGAGGAGCGGCGCGAGGCGATCGAAGCCTGGCAGCGCTCGCTCAGCCGCGGAGCCTGACGCGCGCGAAGCGCAGGATCTTCGTAAGGGAACGCCTCGGGTAGCGGGGCGATCGGAGCCCGGCGCCGACCCTGCGCGGGCCCGAAACACAGTGCTGACGCCAGGGCTGACGTCGTTCGCGTAGCCTCCCGGGGCCTCGGCGCGCGCCGGAGCCCGTGAGCGTCACGGGCCGGGGCGAGCCCACTGGCGCTGACCCTGTAGCACTCCTCCGATGGTCCGACCGTTCGTCCCGACGGTCGTCGCCTCGAGCGCGCTGAGCATCGTGATGCTCGCGCCGCGCTCCATCGCGACGCCCTTCGCCCCGTCTCCCCAGTACTCCCCCGACGCCGTCCTCGTGCGCACGCCCGACGTGAGCGCGACGCAGCTCGTCTTCCAGTTCGGCGGCGACCTCTGGCTGTCCGACCGTGACGGCGGTGTCGCGACGAGGCTGACGTCGGCGGAGGGCACCGAGTCGCTCCCCAAGTTCAGCCCGGACGGATCGAAGGTCGCGTTCATGGCCGACTACGACGGAGGCACCGACATCTACGTCGTCGACGTCGCGGGCGGGCCTCCGACGCGCGTGACGTATCACCCCGGGCGGGAGACGCTGTGCAACTGGCACCCGGACGGCGAGTCGCTCCTCTACTTCAGCAGTGAAGAGAGCGGGATCGCGCGCGCGCCGAAGATCTTCCGGATCCCCGCGGCCGGCGGAACGGCCGAGCCGCTGCCCGTTCCCTACGGCACGTTCTGCGAGATCGATCCGACCGGGACGTGGATCGCCTACACGCCGCTGACGCGCGAAGGGCGCACCTGGCGTCGCTATCGCGGCGGGATGGCCCAGGACATCTGGCTATTCAACCTGAAGACGCTGGAGTCGCGGCGCGTCACGGAGGACCCCGGCACCGACCGTATTCCGATGTGGTTCGGCGACAGGCTCATCTTCCTGTCCGACCGCGGCGCCGCGGGCATCGCCAACCTCTACGAGTACGACACGGCGAGCGGGACCAAGCGTCCGCTGACGAGCTTCGCGTCCTCGGGCGCGCGCTACCCGTCGATCGGTCCCGGCGCGATCGTGTTCGAGCAGGGCGGCGGGCTCTTCCTCTACGAGCTCGACTCGGGGGCCATCCGCCGCGTCCGCGTGACGATCCCAGGCGATCGGCCGACGCTGCGGCCGGTCCAGATGGACCTCGCCGATCGCGCCACGAACGTGACCGTGTCGCGCACCGGCAAGAGGGTCGCACTCGAAGCGCGCGGCGAGATCTTCTCGGTCCCCGTCGAGGAGGGAGTGACGCGCAACCTGACGCGCACGAGCGGCGTCGCGGAGCGTGCGCCGAGCCTCAGCCCAGACGGCGGCTGGGTCGCCTACTGGTCGGACCGGAGCGGCGAGTACGAGCTCACGCTGCGACGCGCGGACGGCTCCGACTTCGAGGGCTCCGACGACAACGGCGAGCGCCGCCTCACGGCGACCGGTCGCGGCTGGAAGGGCCAGCCGTCGTGGTCGCCGGACGGTGAGACGATCGCCTGGTCGAACCACAACGGCGAGATCTACGCCGTCGACGTCGAGTCGGGTCTCGACGCCGAGCCGACCTTCGTCGGCGAGGCGGCCTCCCCGCAGTACGTCGGCCTCTCCTGGTCACCGGACTCGAACTGGCTCGCCTGGAGCGCACGCAGCAGCGAGTCGCGACTCGACGCGATCTACCTCTACGACCTCGAGGCCGGCGAGCGGCACGAGGTCACGTCCGGGATGTTCGACGATTCCGAGCCCGCGTTCTCGCGGGAGGGCGACTGGCTCTACTTCCACAGCTCGCGGCGGTTCTCACCGACCTACGCGGACCTCGACTCGACCTGGATCTACGAGGACTCGCGCCGCCTGATGGCCGTGCCGCTCCGCGACGACGTCGAGCTACCGTGGGATCCGAAGAACGTCGAGGAAGAGGTCGAGGAAGACGCCGACGACGAAGAAGGGGAGCAAGAAGAAGAGCCAGGAGAAGAGCCAGGAGAAGAGCCAGAAGAAGAGTCGGACGAGAGCGACGCGGAAGACGGTGAGGAGACGGAATCTGCCGACGACGCATCGGAGGACTCCGAGGACGAGGAAGAGACGATCGAGATCGACCTCGAGGGCTTCGAGGAGCGCGTCGTCGCCCTGCCCGTCGAACCCGGGATCGCGGGCGGACTCATCGGACTCGACGGTGCTGTCCTGTTCGCGCGCGTCGGCGACGGCGGCGCGAGCCTGTTCCGCTTCGACCTCGAGAGCCACGAGGACGGACCGAAGGAAGTGCTCGGATCGATCGAGGGCTACGAGCTGACCCACGACGGGCAGAAGCTCCTCGTGCGAAGCCGCGGCAAGCACGCCGTCGTGAGCCCGGCACCGGGACAGAAGATCGACGACGCGATCGAGCTCACAGCCGTCCGCGGGCGCTTCGACCCGCGCGAGGAGTGGCCGCAGATGATCCACGACGTCCACCGGCTCTTCCGCGACTGGTTCTACGACGCGCAGATGCACGGCGTCGACTGGGACGGGCTTCGGGATCGTGCCCTCGCCGCCCTGCCCGACGCGACGTCGCGCGCCGACGTTCACTTCCTGATCGGCGAGATGCTCAGCGAGCTCAACGTCGGGCACGCGTACAACCGGACGCCTCCCGGCGGGTTCGGGCGCGCGGCCGGCGGCGCCCCGACCGGGCTCGTCGGCGCCGAGTGGAAGCCCGTGGACGACGGCTTCCGGATCATGCGCGTCATCGGCTCCCCCCGCGAGACGGACGGGCGGGGTCCGCTGCACGGCAAGGCGAAGGTCGACGACGTCCTGATCGCGATCGACGGGATCCCCGTCGACCCGTCGCGTTCGGTGCACGAGCACTTCGTCGGCACCGCGGGACGAGCGACGGTCCTGACGCTCCGGAGCGGCGACGAAGAGAGGGAGGTCGTGGTCGAGCCGATGCGGTCCGAGCGCTCTCTCCGCTACCGCGACTGGGTGGCTTCGAAGCGCGCCTGGGTGCACGAGGCTTCGGAGGGCAGGATCGGCTACATCCACGTGCCGAGTACCGGCATCGACGGCCAGAACGAGCTCTACCGCCAGTTCATGGCCGAGCGTCACCGCGACGCACTCGTCATCGACGAGCGCTGGAACTCGGGCGGGCAGATCCCGACGCGCTTCGTCGAGCTGCTCTCGCGCCGCCCGACGAACGCCTGGGCGATGCGCGACGGGAAGCACTTCGAGTGGCCGCCCGTCTACCACGACGGGCCGAAGGTCATGCTGATCAACCACTCGGCGGGCTCCGGGGGCGACGCGTTCCCCTGGTACTTCCGTGAGCTCGGCCTCGGCAAGCTGATCGGGACGCGCACGTGGGGCGGACTCGTCGGCATCAGCGGGAACCCCGCCCTCGTCGACGGCGCTTCACCTTCGGTGCCGACGTTCGGCTTCTACGAGCTGGACGGGACCTGGGGCGTCGAGGGTCACGGCGTCGACCCCGACATCGAGGTCGTGGACGACCCCGCCCTGATGGTCGAGGGCCGAGACCCGCAGCTGGAGCGGGCGATCACCGAGCTCCGCGCCGAGATCGACGCGTGGACGTACCAGCGCCCCGAGCGGCCCGCGTCTCCGGATCGGAGCGGCGCGGGTCTGCCGATGGCCGACCGCTGATCGGGTTCCCGTCGCTCGCGCTCGCCCCAAACGTGGCGTGAGGGCACTCCGTTTCCCATAGTCCCGACCATGGCGGACGCACCGACGCCCCCCACGGAGACGCCCAGACCGGAAGCGGAAGGCCTTCGCGCCTGGCTCTACCACACGATCTTCGAGCACGAGACGCGCGCAGGATTCGTCTTCGACGTGCTGCTGCTGATCGTGATCGTCCTGAGCATCCTGCTCGTGATGGTCGAGAGCGTCTCGCATCTGGAGGCGGAGTACGGAACGACGCTGCGGGCACTCGAGTGGGCGATGACGATCGCGTTCACGGTCGAATACCTGACCCGGCTCTACTGCCATCCGAACCCCGGCGTCTACGCGCGGAGCTTCTTCGGGATCGTCGACCTCCTGGCGATCCTTCCGACCTACCTCGCTCAGCTGCTTCCGGGCGCGCAAGCGCTGGTCGTCGTGCGGATGCTGCGGCTCCTGCGCGTCTTCCGCGTCCTGAAGCTCGTGCAGTTCGTCACGCAGGCGGACGACCTGCACAGCGCGCTCCGCGCGAGTCTTCCCAAGATCGTGGTCTTCGTCATCGCGGTCATCTCGCTGACGACGATCTCCGGCTCCGTGCTGTACCTGATCGAGGGACCCGAGCACGGCTTCCACAACATCCCGGAGTCCGTGTACTGGGCGATCGTCACGCTGACGACCGTCGGCTACGGCGACATCTCGCCGGAGACCCCGGTCGGCAAGCTGTTCGCGTCGATCATCATGGTGATGGGCTACGGCGTGATCGCGGTGCCCACGGGGATCGTCAGCGCCGAGCTGGCCCGGATTCCGCCGCGCCGATACGTCGGCGGGCGCGTGTGCCCCGGCTGCGGCGCGGAGGGGCATGCGCGCGAGGCGGAGTACTGCAATCGCTGCGGCACGAGCCTCGATGTCTGAGCCGCGGGTTCCGCCGACGAGCGCGCTCTTCGTGCGACTCGGTGCGATCGGCGACGTCGTCAACGCGCTGACCGTCGCGACTGCGCTGCGCGAGGCGGCGCCGGCCACTCGGATCGGCTGGGCCGTGCACCCGCTGTCCCTCCCGCTCGTCGAGGGACACCCCGCCGTCGATCGCGTCCACGTCTGGCGCCGCGGGGGTGGCGCGCGCGAGCTGTCGCGGCTCGCGCGCGAGATCCGGAGCGCGCGCTACGAGCTCGCCGCGGACCTGCAGCGTCTGCAGAAGAGTGCGCTCCTCGCGCGCGCGTCGGGGGCGTCGCGCGTGCTCGGGTTCGACCGCGCACGCTGCAAGGAGTCGAGCTGGGTCTGGACCCGCGAGCGGATCGCGCCCGGACCGAAGCGCGAGCACATGGTGCTGCAGTACCGCCGCTTCCTGCCGCTGCTCGGGGTTCCAGACCGAGATCCGCAGCACGCCTTCCCCCACGATGCGGCCGCGGTGGCCTGGGCGGAAGGGCGTTCGGCGAACGGGCCGTCGACGCTTCTGAACCTCGGCGCATCGAAGCCGGAGAAGCGCTGGCCGACGGCATCGTGGCGAGCGCTGGCCGAACGACTGCTCGCGGGCGACGCCGGTCCCCTCGACGGCCCGATCCTGCTCACGGGCGGCCCGGGCGACGCCGACGTCGCGCGCGAGGTCGCCCGGGGACTCGACGTGGTCGACCTCGTCGGGACGACGTCGCTCCTCCAGCTGCTCGAACTCTCCCGCCGTGCGCGCCGCATGGTCACCGCCGACACGGGCCCCATGCACATGTGCGCCGCGGTCGGCACGCCCGTCGTCGCGCTCTTCGGCCCGAGCGATCCCGCGCGCACCGGCCCGTACGGCGAAGGGCACGTCGTCCTCCTGGGCGGCGAACCGCTGCCCCGCGACCTGGTCGTCTCGTACGAGATCCCGCGCGAGGTTGCCGCGATGGAGTCGACGTCGGTCGACGCCGTCGTCCGGGCGATGGCGGACGCGTCAGCCCAGCGCGGCGAGTAGCCCGGCCTGGGCGAGGCCGACGAGGCCGCCCAGGACACCGCCGAGCAGCTCGATCGCACGCAGCTCCCGCGACGCGACGTGGAGGACGAGCTCCTCGATCCGCTCGATCGGGAACGTGGCGACCTTCGACTCGACGAGCGCGTGGACGTCGACGCCGTCTTCGATGCCCTGACGGAGGCCTTCGAGGATCTCCTCTCGATTCTCGAGCACGCCCCGGACGGCGTGCTGCCGCAGGTCGCCGACGCGCTCGTCCGTGAGGAAGGTGCCGACGAGCGGCATCCGACGTAGCTCGGCGATCTTGGGCTCGAGCCCGCTCGCGAAGGCGCGATCGACGAAGGACTCCAGGTCGAGCTTCTCCAGGGCTCCGTTGAGGTCCTCGGGCCGGACGAGGTGATCCCCGACGACCTCGCCGATGCTCCGCGCCAGGTCCTTCTGACGTCTTCCGATGAGCCCCTGGACGGTGACGCCCAGAACGCGCTTCGGCTCGATCGGCCGGAAGATCATCCCGACGGCGATCCGGTTGGTTCCGTAGCCGATGAGCGCGCCGAGGAGAGGGAGGAGGATCCAGGGGAGGAGACCGTCGGGCATGGCGCGAAGAGAGTACTCGCGCCGCACCCTGTTGCTAGGATCGCCGGCATGCGGCCGCCCGAGCCCGTCGCCTTCGTCTTCGGTGCCACCGGCTACGCGGGCGCCGCGACGGTCGAGGCCGCCTCGCGGATCGACCACGTCTCGCGGGTCGTCGCCCACGTCCGCCCCGGCTCATCGAGGGCGGATGCGGTCGCGGATCGCTTTCGCCCGCTCGGCTCCCGCGTCTCGATCGACCGCACGCCGCTCGAGCCGGAGGCGATGGCCGAGGCTCTGGCCCGCATCGCTCCGACGCACGTGGTCCTCTGCCACGGCACGACTGCGGCCCGCGCGCGCGTCGAGAGCATCGAGGACCCGTACGAGGCGGTCGACGTCGGGCTCACGCGCCTGGTCGTCGAGGCCTCACGGAGGATCGAGCCCGCGCCGCGGGTCGTCGCTCTGTCCTCGGTCGGCGCCTCGACGTCGGCGCGGAGCAAGTACCTGCACGCGCGGGGGCGCGCGGAGGAGGTCATCCGGAGCAGCGGACTCCCCCACACGATCTGTCGCGCCCCCCTGTTCGGCGGCCCCGATCGACCCGAGCGGCGCAATGCGGAGAACATCGCCCGAATCGCCCTCGATCCCCTCCTGACGCTCATTGGCGGTCTTGGCCTCACGCGGCTCCGCGATCGGTACCGATCGATGGACGGGGCGGAGGTCGCCGAGGGCCTCGTGCGCAGCGGATTCCACTACATGACGATCGATCGCGTCGTCGAAAGCGACGAATTGAGGCGCGTCGGGGTCTACGAGAGGGAGCGCTGGACCCCGCGATCCCGCCGCGACACCTCGCGCCACTGACCCCTCCGGCGCCCCGCCCGGTCCGGGGTTGCATCCGAGTTCCCGAGTCGACCTGATGGGCGCGGCGGCCGTCGCCGCGGCGCGTCCAATCCGATGACCCTCTCCCATCCGCAGCGCCCCACGGACGAGACGCCCACGCGCGGAGCCCACACGCTGGAGGTCGTCGACGGGAAGATCGTCGGGATCTACGGAGCGGACGTGTTCGTGGAGCTAGGACCGAGGAAGCAGGGCGTGATCTCGATCGGGGCCTTCCCCGTTCAGCCCGCCGTCGGCGAGACGCACCAGTTCACCCTTCGCGGACGCGAGGACAACCTCTGGATCCTCGATCTCGTCCACACTCGAACGTTGACCGAGTGGGAAGAGCTCGAGGCGGGCAGCCTCACCTCGGCCCGGGTGGCCTCGAAGACCCACGACGGGTATCAGCTCAAGATCGGCCGCCTGCACGCGTACATGCCGTACTCGGAGAGCGGCGTTCGCAAGGCGAAGAACCGCGCAGCGCTCCTCGGACGCTCGATCGTCGTCGAGGTCGTCCACGTCGACGAGGACAAGCAGCGAGCCATCGTCTCGCGCAAAGCGGTCCTGCGCATGCAGAAGGAGGGCGGCTCGCCGCACTCGATCGTCCCCGGACAGGTCGTCCAGGGGCGGGTCAGTCGCATCGAGTCGTACGGAGTGTTCCTGCGCCTGAACCGGGGGCGCGAGGGCCTCTGCCACATCTCGAACCTCTCCGTCGAGCGCATCGATCATCCAAGCGAAGTCGTCGCGATCGGAGACGTCCTCGAGGCGCGCGTCCTCTACGTCCGTGCAGGCGGGCGACGCATCGGACTCGGACTGAAGCAGCTGAGCGAGAGCCCGTGGTCGCGCGTCGAGCGCGAGTATTGGGCCGGCCAGATCGTCCCCGTCGAGGTCGTTCGCGTCGGCGGATTCGGCGCTGTCACGAGACTGCTCCCCGGCGTCGAGGGTGTTCTGCCGATCTCGGAATGCGGAGATCCGAAGATGCACGCGTCACTGTCATCCGGAGATCGACTCTCGGTTCGCATCATCGACCTCGACCCCGAGGACGAGCGCATCGCGTTCTCACTCGTGCACAACAGCGGCCGGAAGATCGCGCTGGACGAGGCGGAAGCGCTCGCCGACTTCGAGTCGACGCGCACGCTGCCTCAGGTCCAGGACGTTCTCGGCGAGAGCGAAGCCGATTCGGAGCCGCGGAGCGGAGCCTCCACGAACGTCGGCGACCTGCTGCGTCGTGCGCTCGAAGCCCGCTCTGCTCCGCCGTCCGACTGAGAGCCTGGGCAAGAATTGCCCAGGCGAACAGCGCACCGGCGTCAGCGGGTGCGCCAGCAAGGTCGGCTCACGGCCTGGGCAGCACAATCGGAGATTGCTGCCCAGGCTGTGAGAGCTCGGGCGAGCGACCCAAACCCGGTTTAGAGCGTCCGCGCCCCCGC